>CAMDLY010000022.1 GCA_945902115.1 Lishizhenia tianjinensis
AGATAAGATTACTTTTTTGCCGTTTTCGTCTTTGGATTTTTTGTAAAATCCTTGACCAGATTTTGATCCCAACCACCCATTTTCGACCATTTTGGCGATGTAATTCGGTAGTTCAAACAACGCGCGCTCTTCGTCGTTCGGGCAATTCGCCTTTAGGCCATTGGCAACGTGAACTAAGGTGTCTAATCCCACAACATCGCAGGTACGGAAAGTAGCGGATTTCGGTCTTCCTAATACCGGCCCTGAGAGCTTGTCAATTTCATCAACGGTAAACCCTAAGTCTTCCACCGCGTGAAAAAGAGACATGATGGAATATACGCCAACACGATTGGCAATAAATGCCGGTGTATCCTTGCACAACACTGTTTTCTTTCCGAGGAATTTTCTTCCGTAATCCATAAGAAATTCTACTACGGAGAGGTCGGTATGAGGTGTTGGAATAATCTCTAGTAATTGCAAGTAACGTGGCGGGTTGAAGAAATGTGTTCCTACGAAATGCGATTGAAAATCTTCACTTCTTCCCTCCAACATCAAGTGAATAGGTATCCCAGAGGTATTCGAAGATATGATGGTGCCTGGTTTTCTATACTGTTCTACTTTTTCAAATAAGGATTGTTTTATATCCAAGCGCTCCACCACTACCTCAATAATCCAGTCACACGAGCTAATCTTCGATAAGTCGTCGTCAAAATTTCCTGTGCTGATTCGCTTGGCGAAAGATTTCAGGTAGATTGGGGAGGGGTTTGATTTCAACGCGAAATCTAGCGATTGATTGACAATTCGTTTACGTACAACAGGAATATCGAGAGAAAGCCCCTTTTGTTTTTCCTCTTCGCTAAGTTCTCTCGGTACAATGTCCAATAAAACTACTTCGCAGCCAATATTTGCGAAATGACATGCTATGCGTGATCCCATAACTCCTGAGCCTAATACAGCTACTTTTCGAATATGTCTTGTCATGTTATTTGCTTTTTGTTAATTCATGTTCTAATTCTTCTACCGTTTCATCAATCGTTTGCATTACTTTGAAAAATGCTTCCAATTCTTTCTTCTTGAGTTTCTTTTGACATTTTGTATTGAAATCTACTAGGGAATCTCTGACAATTCTTCTAAGCGCGATTCCATCTTCCGTTAGGAAAATAAATACCTTTCGTTTGTCTTTATCATTGAATTCGCGACGTATTAGGCCGTTTTCCTCCATGTGTTGTATCGTGCGAGAAAGGGAAGTGGGTTCCATGCCCATCTTCGGACCGAGTTTTGTGCTTGGCGTTCCTTCCTTTTCGATCATCATTAAGATAAATCCAACCGACATGGTGGTGTGGTGTGAAGCAGCTTTTTGGTTATATAACCTAGAAATCCGATGCCAAGAGGAACGAACAATAAAGTCAATAAAGGTTAGATATTCGTTTTTCATTAGGACAATAAATATAAGGAAAATAATTATGCGCGCATAGATTTACCAACTATTTTCACTGATTTTTACAGTCCCTTTAAAATGTGCAATACGCTTATCGTTTTGATTAAATACATCTACCAAGTATACGGCAACTTGTTTTCCGTAGTGAATCTCGGTACTTTTTGTGAGCAGTGTATCCCCCGATTGAACTGAGGCTAAATGGGTGATACTCGTGTCTATACTGACACATTTTTTCCCTCTAGAATTTGCTACAAAGGCCAACGTGGAATCCGCTAAGCTATACGAAATACCACCATGTACTATACCAAAGCCGTTCGTCATATTTTCTGATATATGCATGCTCAACGAACAATATCCTTCCGTTATTTCAGCGACGGTCATGCCGAGAAATCGACTGAACTCATCCTTTTCCATCATGGTAGAAACGATTTCGGCTGGAGACTTCATAAGATATCTTTCAGTGAAAAAACTTTTTTTAAGCGAACACCTTTTTCTGTATGTTGCAGAGTGCAGCACTCATTTTCACTGTCGTGTTCGAAAAATAGAATGAATTCTTTATCTGCTGCTTCGTTGAGGAACGTTGCTTTTTCATTTAATGTCAATAGGGGTCTTGTATCGTATCCCATGACATAAGGAAGAGGTATATGCCCTGCGCTAGGTAATAAGTCAGCCATAAAAACAATTGTTTTTCCTTTATAGCTTATTTGAGGAATCATCATAGAGTCTGTATGTCCGTCAACAAAACGAATGTCAATATTTGGGAAAACATGTTGACTGAAATCACCTGTTCTATTCACGAATAGTAACTGCCCGCTTTCCTCGATCGGTAAAATATTTTCACTTATGAAAGAGGCTTTTTCTCTTGGATTTGGATGCATAGCCCACTGCCAATGTTGGGAAGAACTCCAATAATGCGCATTTTTAAAAACTGTACGATAGCCTTCCGAGCTCTTATCCCAGGCGATAGCTCCTCCACAGTGATCAAAATGTAAATGAGTGAGGATCACATCAGTCACATCATCTGCATGAAATCCGAGCTTTGCTAAATTGCCATGTAATGAATCAACTCCGAAAAGATGGTAATGAGAGAAAAACTTCTCCGTTTGTTTATCTCCTATTCCCGCATCAATCAGAATGAGTCGTTCTCCGTCTTCTATAAGTAAACTTCTCATTGCCCATGAACACATGTTTGAAGCATCTGCTGGATTAGTTTTTTGCCAAATTGACTTCGGGACTACTCCGAACATGGCGCCACCATCTAGTTTAAAGAAGCCGGTATTTAAGACGTGTAGCCGCATTATTTTTTCTTCTTTTTAACGTTGGCCTTAATTTTTAATACGACAATATCAGGAGTTGTATTCGCCGTCACGGTTACCGTTTTATTTTGTTCTCCTAGCTGACCAACATTTGGCTTGAAAGATACTTGAATTTCATCAGACATACCCGGAGCGATTGCTTTTTCCGGTTTTTTAGGAGTGGTACATCCACAACTTGCCTTCACATTCTCAATTAAAAGTGGCTGTTGACCCGTATTGGTAACTTTGAATGAATAGGTGCTTTCCGATTCTTCTATCACTGTTCCAAAGTCGTGTTCCATTTTATCAAAAGACATGCTCGTAATGGATATAGTTGGTGCGTTAACCTTAGGTGCATCTTTGATTATTTTATTTCTTTCGGCATCATTCGCTTCTACAGATGATGTTACAGCGCCTTCTTTTTTTACTAATTTCTGACCTTTCGTTTCGTCTTTTTTACCGCATGCCATTGCTGTGACAAGAACTAAGGAAAATACTGTTTTTTTCATGTTTATTACTATTTTAGAATTGGGTGTTAAGCTAATTTCCATTACGAATTTAGCAATTGTTTTGTCAACTTTGGCCCTTCTTTTTTTTGTGAGAATACATTTCACATCCACTCATTTGATTTATGAGATATGGAAATATTGTTAAGCAACTTACTAATTCATGAACCTAAATGTTCTGTTGACACAATTCTTGTTCTATATTTGTATATCCGTTCTTCTGAACGGCAGCTTACATCATTAAGCCCACGTGGTGAAATTGGTAGACATGCCAGCTTGAGGGGCTGGTGCCTTAAGTGGTGTGCTGGTTCGAATCCAGTCGTGGGCACAAAAGAAGTCTGGCACTTAGTGCTGGACTTTTTAGTTTTCAGACAAATCCAAATCCCATTTGAGATTTGGCAAAACTAAAAATGTCTATTGCTTCGCAGAAGCGCAGACTTTATGCTTGGGTTAGCTCATCTATTTAGGTTCTTGAAAAAATCCAGTCGTGGGACTTCAAAAAGTCCGATTTATTCGGACTTTTTATTTCAAAGAATTCTTTTTTCAATGGCTACAAGAAAAATTACTTTAATTTTAGCAAAAAATTGTAGATGTCGGATTCGGCGAACAAACTTTCTTTGGCAGGAGTCCTCATAACTACAGGGATTGTTTTTGGAGACATTGGTACCTCACCGCTCTATGTGTTTCAGGCCATTACAAATGGAGGAAAGAATATTTCTGAACCTTTCATACTCGGAGGATTATCTTGCGTGATTTGGACCCTGATTTTACTAGCTACTTTCAAATATATCTTTTTTGCGTTAAATGCCGACAATAAGGGGGAGGGAGGAATTTTTGCCCTGTATGCCTTACTTCGTGAAAAAAACTATAAATGGGTGGTTATTCCAGCCTTAATAGGCTGTGCAACGCTAATTGCGGACGGATTTATTACGCCAGCAATTTCGATTTCTTCCGCCGTTGAAGGATTGAATAATGTAAATCCCGATTTACCCATAATACCCATAGTTGTTGCAATAATAGTAATGCTCTTTACCTTACAGCAATTTGGAACAGCTGCTATTGGAAAACTTTTTGGTCCAATTATGATTGTTTGGTTTTCCTTTCTTGGTTATTTAGGATTAATAAACATTTCCAACAATCCCACGGTTCTCGAGGCCTTCAATCCTTATTACGCTTATAATTTGGTTGTAAATATTGATGGAGGTTTTGCAGTATTAGGTGCTGTTTTTCTATGTACAACTGGAGCAGAAGCTCTTTATTCAGATCTTGGTCACTGTGGAAAGGGAAATATTCGCATCAGCTGGAGTTTTGTATCCGTATTATTGGTAATTAATTATCTTGGTCAGGCCGCGTTGATTACATCCGATTCGTTTCACTTAGGTCCAAATCAAACGGTGTTTTATTCCATGGTGCCTGACGAATTACTCTATTTTGCCATTGCTATAGCTACCTCTGCTGCCATTATTGCCTCTCAGGCCTTGATTACTGGAGTTTTTACGCTCATGAATGAAGCCATTAAATTGAAATTATGGACGAATTTAAAAGTAAAATACCCAACTAATCACAAAGGACAAATTTATATCCCTTTCATCAATTGGGTGACTATGTTCGGATGTCTTCTTGTCATTTTTATCTTTCGAAAGTCAAGTGCAATGGAGCACACATATGGTCTCGCAATTACCATTGATATGGTGATGACATCAATTTTATTAGGATTCTTGTTGATGCTTAAATACCCGAGAATTAAGCCATATTACATATTAATTTTTGGTGTATTCTTATCTATAGAAGGAGTATTCTTATTGTCTAATTTGGGTAAAGTGTTATCTGGGGGCTGGTTTACTTTGATACTTTCATCCTCCTTTTTTGCTTTGTTATTTTTGTATTTCAAGGCAAGGGAACTAAGAACCAGTATTACGGAGTATGTGCCCATGAAAAAAATTATCCCTCTCATTAATGCAGTTAAAAACGATCCAGGAATTCTATATGAGGCCAGCAACTTGGTATTTCCAACGAGGAGTAATTCACCGAATCGTTTAGATTTAACAGTTTACCACTCCTTGTTTAAGAAGAAACCGAAAAAAGCGGGTATTACTTGGTTTTTACATGTAGATATTTTAAACGAGCCTTGGGGAGTGCACTATTCAGTAAATGAAATAATTGACAAGAGTTGTTATTATGTCACGTTACAACTTGGCTTTAAAGAAGAGCATAGGATAGAATTTATGATGAGGAAAATCTATGATAAAATGGTGGAAAAGGGCGAATTAACGGGGGAGAGTGTCTTTGAATCGATTAGAGGGAAAATTGACGAAATTGATTTCAAATTTGTGGTATTGAATTCTCGAGTTTCTACTGATAATAAATTATCCTCCCTCCAAAATCTTTGCATCAAGGCCTATCGGTTTGTGAAGGCCACTGGTCTTAAACCTGCGGAAGATTTCGGCTTTGATAAAACAAACGTTATCGTAGACTATATTCCTATTACGGTCGCCAAAAAAGTTACACAAGAACTCACAGAAGACTACGAAGACTATTCACGGTAACTCCTCAGTGTAATTCAAATCTTTTCCGAATGTTTCTTTGAGTTGCATAACACTGTATAGTGCGAGCAGCATAAAGAATAAACCAACAATTAACGCGGCTGCGCCTGTTGATACCAAAGACAGTAACATTCCAAAACAAAGCATGATGACATTAACGGAGCCTCTTACGAAATTAGGAATGGTATTCGCTGCGGTTGAGCGAATGTTTGTGCCAAATTGCTCAGCGGCTATGGTGACAAAAATAGCCCAATATCCGGATGCCGTTCCGAGTAGAAAGCAGAATACATAATAAGTATCGGTGGTTAATACATGCACGTGTTTTGCTACAAATAGAAAATAAATAGTTAGCAAGCCAGAACAGACAAGGTATAATATGACAACTTTTTTCCTGCTTTTCATCAGCTGACTTAAAATCCCAGAGACCAAATCACCGAAAGATAGGCCAATGTATGCATACATCACGGCCTTACCATTTTCAATAGTTGCCAAACCCAAAAGAGGACCAAAATCGTTTTGAGAATTCATTATTAGAAGTCCAACAATAAACCAGATTGGAATACCAATCGAAATACAATGGAGGTATTTAATTAAATTGGATTTATTAAAAAAAATGAGCTTTAGATCTCCTTTCTTGATGTGATCGTGAGATTTTACATCTTTAAAGAAACTCGATTCAATAGTTCCTACCCTCATCAGTAGTAAGAGTAAACCCATACTCCCTCCAAAAATATAGGCAACTTGCCAATTGGCGAACTTTATTGAGGTGATATTTAGAAGAATGTTGCTTATAGCTTCGCCTTTTGCACCAACCAAGGATGCTACAACAGCTCCAAGAGCACCGAATGTAACAATAATCATGGTTCCGTATCCTCTGGTCTCCTTAGACATCATTTCAGAAACCAACGTAATGCCTGCGCCAAGTTCACCAGCAAGACCAATACCCGCAATAACCCTTATGACTGCATACGTGGGAACATCGGTAACAAAAGCGTTTGCCAAATTAGCTATTGAATACAGTAGAATAGAGCCAAAAAGAACCTTCAATCGCCCTTTTTTATCTCCTAAAACTCCCCAAAGTATTCCTCCAATGAGCATACCGAGCATTTGCATGTTGAAGAGAAATTTTCCGGTTTCAGAAACCTCTTGTTTACTGGCGTGAGGAAGTATAGACAGTAGACTTTCATTTTTAACTACACCAAACAAGACGAGGTCATAGATATCTACAAAATACCCAAGTGCAGCAACAACAACGATTAATACAACTTTACGATCCATGTTATTCGGCGTTAAGATACATCTTTTTAAGGTAAATACCTCACAATACATTGTTGATGAAAGTTGGAATTTGGATGATTTTCATTAAGAGATATGATTACTTTTGTTAAAAATAAAACAAGATGGCTAATCACTTACTTAAAGGAAAAAAAGGAATTATTTTCGGTGCGCTTAACGATCAATCTATCGCATGGAAAGTCGCGCAACGGGCGCATGAAGAAGGAGCGATATTTGTTTTGACGAATGCTCCAATCGCGATGCGTATGGGAGAAATTAATTCGTTAGCCACGGAAACAGGTAGCCAAGTGATTCCTGCTGATGCGACGAGTATTGAAGATTTAGAAAACTTAGTAGTTAAAGCACAAGAAATACTTGGAGGGAAAATCGATTTTGTTTTGCATTCAATTGGCATGTCACCAAACGTACGTAAGGGAAAACATTATACGGAAAACAACTACGACTTTTATAAGCAAACCATGGACGTTTCTGCTATGTCTTTACACAAGACATTGGCGACTTTATATAAGCATGAGGCTATGAACGAGTGGGGGAGTATAGTGGCGCTTTCGTATATTGCAGCACAGCGTATTTTCCCAGATTACAACGATATGGCAGATGCAAAATCTTTATTGGAATCGATCGCTCGCTCTTTCGGTTATCACTACGGGATTAAAAATAAAGTGCGTGTGAATACCATTTCACAATCACCTACAGTTACTACAGCGGGTCAAGGAATTAAGGGATTCAAAGAATTCATTAATTTTTCTGAGCAAATGTCGCCTTTAGGAAATGCTTCTGCGGTGGCTTGTGCAGATTATTGCATTTCCATGTTTTCTGATTTGACTAAATATGTGACCATGCAGAATCTCTTCCACGATGGAGGATTTTCGAATACTGGGGTAACCCAAGAGGTGATTGAAAGATTCGGGGAATAAATTAGGCTTACTGATTCTGTGGTTCTCTTATTTTTCTACGTTTCGTAAGTAGCGCTTGTCTGCCCAAAATGTTCCAAAGGGGATAAACGAAAGGATAAAAAGAAGTAAGCTGATTTTAAAATTCCAATGCTTTTTAATCAATAATAGTAAAAGGAGTATGGAGTATACAATAAATAATACTCCGTGAATCCACCCGACAATTTTATTTGGCATCGGCATATCCATAAACTCGCGCAGCGGCACAGTAATTCCAAAGCTTAGGTACGAGCAACCCTCTATAAGTGCAGTGATTCTGAAATAATGTAAGAGCTTAGTGTTTTCCATCCTTCAATTGTTTTTCTAATTTAGTAATATAATCTCTTAATTTTGCGGCCTCTATAAATTCTAATTCTTTAGCGGCTTTTTCCATCGCTTTTCTAGCATCCTTAATTCTTGACAACAGCTCTTCAGGATTCTCGTAGGCGATCTCTTCATCCATTACCTGTTGCAAGATCTCTGCTTCTTCGTTATAGGTAAAGTTGTCGCCGTCAGCAACTTTTGTGGCATTCATAATAGTTTCTATTGATTTTGTTAAGGGTGTTGGTTTCATTCCATGCGCGTCATTGTACGCTTCTTGAATGGCACGTCTGCGGTTTGTTTCATCAATGGTCTTTTCCATAGAAACAGTCATTTTATCTGCATACATTACTACAAAACCGTTTACATTTCGCGCTGCTCGTCCAACTGTTTGTACCAAAGACCTTACATTTCTCAAAAATCCTTCTTTGTCAGCATCCAAAATGGCCACCAATGACACTTCTGGTAGGTCAAGCCCTTCTCGCAATAAATTTACACCAATCAATACGTCGAAGTTTCCTAGTCGCAGTTGTCTTAGTATTTCTACGCGCTCTATAGTATCTATTTCACTGTGGATATAACGGCATAGTATTCCCACTCTGTCAAAGTATTTTTGTAACTCTTCTGCCATTCGTTTTGTCAAGGTTGTGACCAAGACACGTTCCTTTTTTTCTGTTCGATCTCGTATGAGTTCCATGAGATCGTCAATTTGATTTTTTGATGTTCTAACCTCAATAATGGGGTCCAAGAGCCCCGTGGGACGAATTACCTGTTCCGCAATTATACCCTCTGACTTTTCCATTTCATAATCAGCGGGTGTGGCTGAGACATAAATCACCTGATTAATCATGCCTTCAAATTCTTCGAACCTAAGGGGCCTGTTATCAATGGCTGCTTGCAAGCGAAAGCCATAATCCACTAGGTTTATTTTTCTCGATCTGTCGCCTCCATACATTCCCCTGACTTGTGGCAAGGACACATGGCTTTCATCAATCACCATGACGTAGTCCTCAGGGAAATAATCCAACAAGCAAAAAGGTCTTTCTCCAGGTTTTCGACCATCAAAATACCGAGAATAATTTTCAATACCCGAGCAATAGCCTAACTCACGAATCATTTCAAGGTCATAATTAACCCTTTCGTCAAGGCGCTTTGCCTCCTCAATTTTCCCCTCTTGTTTAAAATTTTCGACTTGAATGATTAAGTCATCTTGAATTTGTTCCATGGCCTTTCGTGTATTTTCAGGGCTCGAAACAAAGAGGTTTGCTGGATAAATGACTGTTTCTGTATAAGATTCTATGACGTGACTTGTTTTTGGATCTATCGCTTGAATAGACTCGATTTCGTCTCCCCAAAATGAAATTCGCAGCGCATGTTCTGCGTAGGCAAGAAAAATATCCACGGTATCTCCCACGGCACGAAAGTTTCCTCTTTCAAACGTATCTCCGGCGCGTGTATAAAGATTCTCAACCAATCGGTATAAAAATTTATTTCGCGGGACTGTTTCTCCCATATGCAAGTTAATCACACTGTTTTTAAATTCAGTAGGGTTTCCAATACCATAAATGCAGGATACTGAAGCGACTACAATTACATCTCTACGTCCAGATAATAGGGCGGAACTTGCACGAAGTCTGAGCTTTTCAATTTCATCGTTTATCTGCAAGTCTTTTTCAATGTAGGTTCCCGTAACTGGAATATAGGCTTCAGGTTGATAGTAATCGTAGTATGAGACAAAATATTCCACCGCATTTTCTGGAAAAAACTGCTTGAATTCACCGTATAATTGTGCAGCAAGAGTCTTATTATGCGATAATACCAGGGTTGGTTTATTGATTTGCTCGATAACATTCGCTACGGTGAAAGTTTTACCACTTCCCGTAACACCTAACAAGGTTTGATGCGTAATACCTTCTTTCAATCCGGATACCAACTGACGAATTGCTTCCGGTTGATCACCCGTGGGTTTAAAGTCAGACTGAAGCTTAAAAATCACAGCGTAAAAATACGAACTTATGCCATTATGTTCGTTGCCTTTTGTATATTTGCCACCTATCGATGGTAAAAGAGCCTATACTGTCGAAAATGGGGATGTAGCTCAGTTGGCTAGAGCGCTTGACTGGCAGTCAAGAGGTCGTCGGTTCGAGCCCGATCTTCTCCACAGCTTTAGTGAAAAAACGCGCAAAGAATAAATTTTCTAGGAATATAATAGTAGTTGTTTTCCTGATTTTTGTGGGGTTTATTACCTTCCTGTATTCCCCCATACTTTTTTCCGAAAATCCTAAAAGAAATAATCAACAAACAAAAGAGACTCCTAAGATTCAGTCTCGTTATCCCTTTGGGATTGACGTCAGCGAATATCAAGGGATTATTGATTGGGTGGATGTCAAAGACTCATACCACAATGTATCATATGTGCTTATGCGCTCCTCAATGGGGGTAGATGGAAAAGATAAGTTTTTTGAGCGTAATTGGAGTTATACCAAACAATTGGGATTTATTCGTGGGGCATATCATTTTTATCGACCAAACGAAGATGCTGAAGCACAATTTAGGAATTTTGTATCGACTGTGGCTTTTGAAAAAGGAGATCTTTTTCCAGTATTGGATGTCGAAGCCACCAGTAAAAAGGGAAATAAGTATTTGGTTGATGGTGTGAATACATGGCTTCGCCTAGCAGAAAAGCATTTTGGCGTTAAGCCGCTACTCTATACGTATAAAAATTTCTATAACGATGAGTTAAAAGGAAAAGTGGAAGGATACCCAATTTGGGTGGCGGCATATACCGATGGAACAGATTTGTCAATGATTGATCATGTTTTTCATCAATATTCGGATAGTGAGCGCATAAGTGGTATAAGAACCGAGGTGGATGCCAATAAATTTAAAGACAGCACAAAAAAAATTCAAGAATATTGCTTCAAGTAATCTAGAAGTACAAAATAGTCCATCCAAAAAGCAAGGCCAGTAAAGATATTGAGAGCACAAGTTGCTGACTCCAATTGAGTGAAATTACAGCGGCGTTGTCATCTTTTTTCATCAAGGTCATAGTGATTTTTAGGTATATGTACACCCCTATGGCTGAATTTAGCAGAGCAAAAGATACTAACCACATATTTTCCTCAAAGGCCTGGTAAAAGACCATAGCTTTGCCAAAGAAACCTGTCATCGGTGGAATACCAGCAACAGAGAGTAGGGCAACAATTCCCACAACGCCGATTAGCGGATTTTTATAGCCAATGCCAGCTAGTGATGACAGCTTGTCGTCGTTATCATTTACAAGCATGTTGATGGTCATTAAGGCTACAACTGAAAAGCCATATCCCACCATATAAACAAGCAAGGCATCAGACCCACTTTTATAGGTAAGAACTGTCATTAAGGCATAGGCTCCATTGGTTATACTTGAAAAAGCCATCAGTCTTTTGAAGGTGTCTTGATTCAGCGCAGACAGGTTTCCAATAAACATGGAAACAAAAATTGCGATAACGATTAATGTGGTCCAGAAGGTTTCCACACCGGGAAACATCATCCCAAAAAGTCGATAGAAAGCATAAATACCAATCAACTTAACAACGGACGACATGTATGTCATAAATACGGATGGCGATCCCTGATAAACGTCAGCTACCCAAAAGTGAAAAGGGAAAGCACCAACTTTAAATAGCATCGCGGCCAACATAAATAGTACACCAACAAAAAACATAGAGGGTAATTGATCAGTAAAAAGCATACTGATAAATCCGATTTTTTCGATATTGAACGTACCTACGGTTCCATAAACCAATGCAATACCAAATAATAGAAGTGCTGTGGCAAAAGAACCGAGATAGAAGTATTTCAATGCTGCCTCAGAAGAAGAAGCGGACTTTTTCTTTGAACCTGCCAATACATATAGAGGTATTGAGAGTATTTCTAAGCCTAGGAAAAACATGAATAAATCTTTGAAACCAATGAGGCAAAGCCCACCGCTCAAAGAAAACAACATTAAAGCTGAAAAATCACCAATGGTTGCCGGCTCATCCATGAAATGTTTGTAACCACTCAGAATGATTATTCCTGTGAGGGTGACTGCTAAGTTTAAGAATTGAATATTGCTGTCATTAAAGTCCAATAATTGATATTTTTCATTTAAAAAATACCATTCATAGTTTTGAACTATAGCACCTATTGCTAATCCAGCAATTGAAACAACCATGACCAATGTCGGTTTTTTCAAAATCCCAAGAAATAGGGAAATGAGTGCTGAAATAAATATGATTACAATCGCCTCCATCTTTTTAGTCTATTAATTTGCTACAATATACGTTAGTTGCAATGCGCTTTCTTTTACCATATCTCCTATCAAATAGGGAGCAAGACCAAAAATAAGCGCCAAAACCCCCAAAATACAGAATACTACCCATTCATTCCAAGTCAAGTCTGCGAATTGTAAATTTTCTTTGTGTCCCGACATACTAAGTTGGTAGGCTCTAATCATGTAAATGGCTCCAAAGACTAGGGTAGAGGCAGCTAAAATTCCAAGTGATAGTTTAAATTGAGATATTTCTCGCAACAATAAAAATTCTCCTATAAATCCAGCACTAAAAGGAATAGATACGGAAGCGAATGTTATAATCATGAACCAAAAAGCAAATTTCGGTGCTTTTTCTGCTATTCCTCCCATTTGAGTAATGTCTTGCGTTCCTGTTCTGCTGATCAATACCTCTGCTACAAGGAAAAGACCGATAGATAGAATACTGTGGTTAATGATTTGAATCATACTGGCCGAGATGGCATTTTGCGAAAAAATCATAATACCAGCAGCAATCAAACCAAGGTGGGAAATGGATGCATAAGCAAATATTTTTTTAATATCCGTTTGCTTGATGGCAATAATTCCACCATAGATTATTCCGATTATTCCTAAAACGACTACAATCCATTTCATGTTTGCTAAGCCTTCAGGCGCGAGTGGTATCATCCACTTTATCATTCCGTAGAGCGCCATTTTTAACATGAGTGCTGATAAAAGCATCGTTCCAGCCATTGGAGCAGTGGAGTAGGTGTTAGGCTGCCACGTGTGAAAGGGAAATACAGGAATTTTTATGGCAAAAGCCAACATAAATCCGGCCATAATCCAAAATCCTTCCTTCTCGCTCAATTGGGCAGCTATGAGATCGCCATAGGCAAATGATACTGCATATTGCTTTAGCCAAATTAAAGACAACAACATAGCCAGTGAGCCAACCATTGTGTAAATGAAAAATTTCACGAGTGTTGTGTAATTCCCGTTACCAAACCAATACAGAATTAAGAATATGGGAATCAACGTAAATTCCCAGAAAATATAAAAGAGCACTCCGTCCCCCGCGATGAAAACGCCAAACAACCCCGTTTGCATGAAGAATGCCAAGGCATGAAACAACGGTGACGAACTCAATTCTCTGTTGTAATTACTTAGGAAAATCAAGGGGAATGAAAACGCGGTGAGAAGCATCATTAGTAAGGCAATTCCATCGTAATGCATGGTAAATGTCAATCCGAATATGATATCCTCTTTAATTGAAAAGACCTCTGTCAAGGTACCAGGAGTATATCCAGATAAATGAAATACAGTTAAAACGGCGGGCACTAAACTTCCAATCAATCCAAAAAAGCGAATGTTGTTTTTAGGGACAATAAAGGAAATTAAGCCTAAGGCAAATGGTATAATTAGTAATTCCAAAACTTAAAATAATAGAGTGAATAACCGATAAATAAAATTACTCCGAGAATCATGAAGTATAGGTAATTTGATAACAATCCAGTTTGAATCCTTCTTACTTGATTGCCCCCAACTTGTATACCAGAGGTCAATCTCAAAACAGAATCGTACAACATGTTCTTCTCAACTAGCATGAGAAGTCTTGCCGAAATAAACTCTGTTGGTTTCACGAAAAGAAAATTATAGAGTTCGTCAATATATAATTTATTGCTTGACCATTCAGCCCATCCTTTAAAGTTTTGTTCTTTGGATATCGGGTAATTGCTTTTTGCGTAAACTGAATAGGCCCAAAAAATTATCGACAAGGTGATGAGCGTAGTCCCAACCATAATTCCTATCGCCGTGGAATCAGCTAAGTGGTGTGGGTGAATAAGTGAAAGTCCTAAGGTGCTATCTTCTAAAAAGTGATTCATCCAATGAGCACTTTCTCCAGCCAAGAATGAAGGTAAATTCAATGCTCCCCCCACAATGGATAAAATCGCCAAGATTATCAAAGGCAGAGTCATCAAAGGTCCTGATTCATGTAAGTGTTTTTCAGTGTGATTATCACCCCTAAACTCACCGTGGAAAACTAAGAAATACATGCGAAACATGTACGTTGTGGTCATCGCAGCAGCTAATACCATAAGTCCAAATACTAAGTAGCCATGACCGAAAGCTGCGGCGAAAATTTCGTCTTTAGAGAAAAATCCAGATAAAAGTGGGAATCCAGAAATAGCCAAAGTACCAATAAGAAAAACTAAGTGGGTTATAGGCATATATTTTTTCAATCCCCCCATTTTGGTAATATCTTGTTCGTGGTGATTGGCGTGAATAACACTTCCTGATCCCAAGAATAAAAGTGCTTTAAAGAAAGCATGCGTAGTGACATGAAACAGGGCCACTGTGTATGAACCTAAACCAAGAGCTACAAACATAAAACCCAATTGTGAAACAGTAGAATAGGCAAGTACTTTCTTAATGTCATTTTGTTTCATAGCAATAAATGCTGCTACAAGGGCTGTAGCAAGACCAATATACAAGATAATATGTTGGGTAAATGGTGCCTGCTCGAATAAGAAATTCGATCTAATAGTGAGATAAATACCTGCAGTTACCATCGTTGCGGCATGAATAAGCGCTGAAACCGGTGTTGGTCCTGCCATGGCATCTGGAAGCCAGGTGAAGAGAGGAATCTGAGCACTTTTTCCAATGGCAGCAAGAAATAAAGATAAGGTTATAGCAATCATAAAAAGAGAATCTTTTTCGAACTCTCCTAGGAGTGTTGCCAAGCCTATTTGATCGTAATTCAAGGTGCCAAATTTTGAAAGCAAAAGGAAACAGGCAATTAATAAACCGAGGTCGCCAATTCTATTCATGATAAATGCTTTTCTAGCAGCAAGGCTGTTCTCCATACCTTTCACTTTGTCAGCGTAGTGGAACCCGATCAATAAAAATGAACAAATACCTACACCCTCCCAACCAAAAAATAGCATCAAATAGTTATCTCCTAAAACCAGTACGAGCATAGAGAAAATAAATAAGTTCAAATAAGTGAAAAACTTATAGAAGCCTTTATCATCATGCATATACCCAATGGAGAAGATATGAATTAAGGATCCAATACCTGTAATAATCATTGTCATCCATAGAGACAGACTATCGAGTTTGAAGCCTGCATCTAAGCGAAATGTGTCCATTTCCAACATAGTAAATGCATGCACATTGATTGGTTTATCAAACGAAGTGAATAAGCTTACTGCCAATATAAACGGAATGGCAACCATCAATGTGCCTATTATGCCAATTATTTTTTCAGAAAACTGTTTTCCCAGGATTCCGTTAATTATTGCACCAAGCAATGGCAGCAACAGTATGGAATATAACAGTTGATCGTTGCTCATGTTAATTATTTAATTTTTTAAACATATCGACATCGATACTTCGCAAGTTTCGAAATGCCATTAAAATAATGGATAGGCCAACTGTTGCTTCTGCTGCGGCAACTACCACAATGAAGAAAACAAAAATATGCGCATCACCTTGCCCAAAGAAGTTCCCGAAAGAAACAAGAAGAAGGTTGACCGAATTAAGCATAAGTTCTATGCACATCAACATGACAATCATATTTTTTCTTATCATCAAGCCGATAGCTCCTATGGTAAATAGGATAGGGCAGAGGAACAGGTAAAATTCCTTTGAAAATTCTGCGTGGGTTATCAAGGCAGGCATCATAGTTCTTCTGTATTTTGTTTTTCTCTTTTTGCCAATAACACGGAACCAACCATAGCAGCAAGGAAGAGGATAGAGGAAACTTCAAAAGGGACAATGTACTTGGAGAAAAGCAGTTGTCCTAAATTTTGAACAAGCCCTTCATTCTGAATATCTGCAATGCTTTTAGACATTTGTTGCGGCATCGGTGGAAGAATAGACTCGGATAGTGCAGCCAACAAAACCAGTAAAAAAATTCCTCCTGAGATGATGGCGGCTACTTGTGAGGCAATCGACATCTTTGGTTCACTTTCCTTGTTTAAATTCAAAAGCATCAATACAAACAGGAATAAAACCATTATCGCTCCGGCGTATACAATCACGTTAACGATAGCCAAAAACTGCGCATTCATAAGAACCATATGTCCGGAAATAAAGAAAAAAGTTATGACCAAGTACATAACACTTCGAATAGGATGCCTGCTCAAGATTACCATGAGAGCCGAACCAATGGTAAGACCTCCCAATATATAGGATATTAGTTCATACGTCATACAGCTCCTCTTTTACCAGTGTCTTGTCGTTTTGTGATATCGATACGCTTATCCAATTTCTCGACAAGCATGTCCTTACCATAAATAAACTCGTTGCGCTCATATTCAGTAGGAACGATTCGATCAGTTAAAAATATGGCCTCTTTGGGGCAAGCTTCTTCACATAATCCGCAAAAAATACACCGCAACATATTGATTTCGTAGATCTCGGCATATTTCTCTTCTCGGTATAAGTTTTCTTCACCTTTTTCTCTTTCCGCTGCTACCATGGTGATTGCTTCCGCTGGGCAAGCCACAGCACACAGACCACAGGCAGTACAATTTTCTCTCCCTTGTTCATCTCTTTTCAACACATGCATGCCGCGATATACCGGTGCAAATACTCTCTGTTCCTCAGGATATTTTATTGTTTTTCTACGTTTGAACATGTGTTTCAGGGTCACCATCATACCACTGAATATCGCAGGTAGGTATAGGCTTTCCACAAATGTCATGGGTTTGTCTGAAACTACTTTTTTTCTATTTGATAAACTCTCCATAGTACTGTATTAAAACCAACCTTGGTTGAATGCGATAACTAAACCGGTTATGAGCATATTTATTATCGCAATTGGAATCAACGTCTTCCAACCTAAATGCATCAATTGATCGAAACGAAATCTCGGGATTGTCCATCGAATCCACATGATGACGAAAATGAAAAAGAATATCTTCGCAAAGAATGCAACTACACAAAGCAAGGCTAACAAATTCCCACTGAATGCATCCATTCCTGGGAAATTGTATCCACCGAAAAATAGTATAGCCATTAAAGCGGAAGACACGAACATTGCCACATATTCAGAGAATAAAAATAAACCGAGTTTCATGGAACTATATTCTGTGTGGTACCCACCAATCAGCTCGGATTCGCATTCCGGAAGGTCGAAAGGCGCTCTATTCGTTTCAGCAAGGGAACAGATGAAAAACACCAAGAAAGAAATAGGTTGATACCATATGTTCCAATCCATACCGTGTTGTTTATTCACTATATCAGTTAGGCTTAAGCTGCCGGACATCAATACAATGGTTATTAAAGATATACCCATTGCCAATTCATAAGAAATCATTTGAGAGGATGCGCGAATAGCACCAAATAAAGAATATTTATTATTAGACGCCCAGCCCCCGATCATAATGCCGTATACGCCGATAGAAACAACACCGAAAATATACAATACACCGACGTTGAAGTCAGTAACCTGTAAACTCATTGTTCTCCCAAACAAGGTAATATCTGGACCCCATGGAATAATTGCGGAAGTAATCAATGCGGTAAACATCGCAATACCAGGACCAATGATAAACAACCATTTATCGGAGTTTTGTGGGGTAAAGTCTTCCTTCAAAAACATTTTTACACCGTCGGCAATAGGTTGTAGGATACCAAAAGGACCTGCTCTATCTGGACCAACCCTGTCTTGAATCCATGCAGCTAATTTTCTTTCAAAATACGTGGAATAAGCCGCTATACCTAGCGATATAAGAAAGAGTATAACAACTAGCACAAATTTTTCTATGATTAATGCGGTATCCATTAGTTAATTCGCTTAATTTTTGTGTTCATTTTGGTTTCGTACTTTCCTTGAGAAATTACGGAGTGTCTGTCTATCACGCGCGGACCGGTAACATTCCAGTCGTTAACGTCTTTTTTCTCGAAGCGACAATCGTTACAAATCCATGCTGTTTTTCCATCGATGTCTTCAACTTCTCCGTATTGATCTTTTCTAGCGGTTACGCGGTAAATTTCGTTTCCAAACATCCAAAGAACAGCTTTTCCACTACATTTCTCACAATTTCGTTCACCTTCCATTGGTTTTAAGAACCATACCCTACTTTTAAAGCGGAATGTTTTATCTGTCAATGCTCCCACGGGACAAACATCTATGACATTTCCGGAGAAATCGTTATCGATAGCTTTTTCTATGTAAGTAGATATTTCTGCATGCTCACCTCTGTTCATTACGCCATGCACGCGTTGTTCTGTAAGTTGTTCGGCAGTATTTACACAGCGGTAGCATAAAATACAGCGGTTCATGTGCAACTTAATTTTATCACCGATGTCAATCGGATCAAATGTTCTGCGTTCTTCTTCGTATCGAGTTTTTGCCTTGCCGTGTTCATAACCTAAATCTTGTAGGTGGCATTCTCCTGCCTGATCACAGACAGGGCAGTCTAGTGGGTGGTTGATCAAAAGAAATTCAACCACACCTGCTCGGTTTTCCTTTACGCGTTCGCTGGTTTTATTCTTGACAATCATTCCGTCTGCTACAGGTGTGGAACATGAGGCCACTAATTTCGGCATTGGTCGCGGGTCTGCACTAGATCCAGCGGCTACTTCAACTATACAAGTCCGGCATTTACCTCCAGAAACTTCTAGTTTACTGTAATAACACATTGCAGGAGGAACAATATCTCCTCCAATTTTTCTTGCCGCATTCAGGATAGTTGTCCCTACTTCGACTTCAATTTCTATATCGTCAATTGTTACTTTTACCATAGTTATGCTGTAACGGGTTCTTTACTCAATCCGTAATTTCTACTGACGGCTTCTTCACGATTTGTGACATGCCATTCAAATTCTTCTCTGAAGTGATTAATAGCCGCAGCTACTGGCCATGCAGCGGCATCACCTAGCGGACATATTGTATTGCCTTCTATTTTTTTATTTATCTCTGCCAACAGATCGATATCACGTATGTTACCGTTTCCGTGTTCTAGGCGGTAAAGGACTTTTTCCATCCAACTAGTTCCTTCTCTGCACGGTGAGCATTGTCCACAAGATTCATGGGCATAAAATCGTGCAAAGTTCCATGTATTTCGCACAATACATTGATCTTCATCGAATACTATGAAACCTCCAGAACCCAACATTGAACCTGTGGCAAAGCCACCGTCTGCTAAACTTTCATAGGTCATCAGTCGGTCTTCTCCAGTAGCGGTTTTAGTTACAAGATAATGTGGTAAAATAGGCACAGATGAACCACCAGGTACACAAGCTTTCAGTTTTTTACCATTCGCCATTCCACGACAGTAATCGTCGCCGTATATAAATTCTTCAACAGATACGCCGAGATCAATTTCGTAAACCCCGGGTCTTGCAACATTTCCGCAGGCGGAAATTAATTTAGTTCCCGTACTTCTACCTATACCTATTGCAGCATAAGCATCTCCGCCTTCATTCACAATAGGAACCACAGCTGCAATACTTTCAACGTTATTTACAACCGTCGGACATCCCCACAAACCTTTAACTGCTGGAAATGGTGGCTTGATTCTCGGGTTTCCTCTTTTTCCTTCTAATGATTCAATCAGTGCAGTTTCTTCACCACAAATATACGCTCCTCCTCCTGGAACTACTCTTAGGTCAAGATCGTATCCAGAACCTTTTATGTTTTTCCCAAGATAGCCTTTGCTGTATGCCTCTGCAATTGCTTTTTCAAGAATTTCAAGAATCCACATGAATTCTCCTCTTATGTATATGAATGAAAGGTTTGCTCCTAGTGCATAGCTTGATAAAATCATTCCTTCTATGAGTAAGTGAGGAATGTGTTCCATCAAATACCTGTCTTTGAATGTTCCTGGCTCTGATTCGTCTGCATTACACACTAAATACCTCGGAACTCCCTCTGGTTTGGCAAGGAAAGACCATTTCATACCTGTAGGAAATCCCGCACCACCTCTACCGCGAAGCCCGGACTTTTTAACTTCTTCCACTACATCATTGGGACTCATGGATTTTAGCGCTTTATCTAAAGCACGATACCCTCCATTTTTCTGGTAAACGTCAAAGGTTGTAATACCCGGAATATGCGCGTTTTCTATTAATAATTTTCTTCCTTTCATGACTGGTAAGTTTCTAAGATCCCGTTGCTCATTGCATTTAGCAAATCGTCAACTTTTTCAGTTGTAAGAAATTCGTAATTTTTATATTGGCATTGAAGCATCGGCCCATATCCGCATGCGCCAAGGCACTCTACAGTCTTTAAGGTGAACAAACCATCTGAAGTAGTTTCACCGACCTTTATAGCTAGCTTTTTCTCAATATAGTCAATGATTTTATCGCTCCCTACTAACATACAAGGACCTGTTCTACAAACTTCTAAAACATATTTTCCTGTTGGATCAAGATGGAACATCGTATAAAAAGTGGCAACTTCATAGACTTCAATGGGAGTAATATTTAATAGTTCTGCCACATAATCCATGGTTTCGACACTTATCCAGCCGCCAAGTTCACTTTGGGCCATGTGCAAGACATGTATTACTGCAGTTTTGTGTTTCCCTTCAGGAACATTCGACATCAATTCCTTAATTCTTACTAGGGAAGCTTCACTGAATTCTTTTCGTTCTCCTTTTCTTTTTGAAATGTCTATGTGTGTTTTCATCTTATGCGTCTAATTCTCCTGCGATGATATTCATACTACTCATGGTCAATACGGCATCACTAATTGTTGATCCCGTTATCATTTCTGGATATGCTTGGTAATAAATAAAACATGGTCTTCTGAATTGTAGCCTATATGGTGTTCTACCACCGTCACTGATTAGATAGTAACCTAGTTCTCCATTTCCACCTTCTACAGAATGGTATATCTCTCCTGCCGGAATTTCTGTTTCTCCCATGACAATTTTGAAATGGTATATCAACGCTTCCATGTTATTGTAAACATCTTCCTTAGCAGGTAAATAAAAATCAGGAACATCGCCTTTATATGATCCTTCGGGAAGGTTTTTATAGGCTTGATTAATGATGTGAAGACTTTGTCGAATTTCCTCCTGTCTTACCATGAATCGGTCATATGTGTCGCCATTTACTCCCACAGGAATAATGAAATCAAAATCTTCGTATGAGGAATAGGGCTTCATGACACGGATGTCGTAATCTACGCCAGCAGCTCTCAAATTTGGCCCTGAAAAAGAATATTCTAATGCACGTTCAGCTGATATTGGCCCAGCTCCTTTCGTCCTATCCATAAAGATCCTGTTTCGAGCAAGCATTGAATCAAATTCTTCAAACTCTTTAGAAAAAGTCTTTAGAAATGTTTTCAATTTAGCATGGAATTCTGGTGAGAAGTCTCTTTCAAAACCACCTATACGTCCGATATTAGTAGTTAACCTCGCGCCACAAACTTCTTCGTACAACTCATAAATTTTTTCGCGTTGATTGAATGGGTAGAAAAAACTTGTCAAGGCCCCTGTATCTACCCCAACAACAGAATTGCATATCAAATGATCTGCAATTCTCGCTAACTCCATAATGATGACCCGCATGTATTCCACACGTTTTGGAATTTCTGCACCTATAAGTTTTTCGACGGTCATATGCCATCCCATATTGTTTATGGGAGAGGAACAATAGTTTAAACGATCGGTAATCGGCGTAATTTGATTGTAAGGTCTTCTTTCTGCTAATTTTTCGAAGGCTCTATGAATATAACCAACAGTTTGCTCGGATGATAGGATTTTCTCTCCATCTACTCTTAGAACATTTTGAAAAATTCCATGCGTGGCTGGGTGACTAGGACCAAAATTAATGGTAGCAATATCTCCGTCAATGGATTCTTTAGAGTCAAAAAAGCTTGGCGCTAATTTCGTATTTTCTTTTATAATGTCTTTCATAACTTAAAATCTTCCAAAGAATCTGTCGTCTTTATCTTCCCGTGTTCCGTCCTCAAGATGGTATTCCTTTCGCATAGGAAAATAATCCATGTCATCCTCGTTTAAAATTCTTTTAAGGTTGGGATGTCCGATGAATTGCACGCCAAAAAAGTCATATGTTTCGCGTTCTAACCAATTGGCTCCGATAAATAAATCGGTAATCGTTGCAATACATGGATTGTCAATTGGCAAGTAAGCTTTTACTCTTACTCGTTGATTGTGTTTCCAGCTGTGCAGGTGATACACCATACACAATTCCTCTCCTGTTCTTTCAGGATAATGAATTGCTCCTAGCAAAGTAAGGTATTGAAAAGAAAGCTCAGCATTGGACTTTAACAATTCAATAGAACTGTGCATATTATCTGTGGAAATGGTGAACGACGGTTCATCTGCTGTATAATCAAATACTGCTTCAGGAAATTTATCTTTGACAATAGTTTCCAGAGATTTTTTTACTGAATCATTCATCGTTTTTTAATTCGATATTATAAGTTTTCATCAAGTTTTTGTACTCGTCGTTATATCGTCTTCGTAGGGATTCTGTTTTTACCAGTTCGTGAATTTTCATTACCCCATCTATAATCTGTTCGGGTCTTGGAGGACAGCCCGGTACATATACGTCTACGGGAATAACTCTGTCAATACCTTGCAGAACGCTATACGTATCAAAAATACCTCCGGAAGAGGCACAAGCGCCTACTGAGAGAACCCATTTAGGTTCAGACATTTGTTCGTAAACTTGTTTCAATACGGGCCCTAGTTTTTTCGAGATAGTCCCCGCAACAATGAGTAAATCTGCTTGACGTGGAGAGAATGACATCCTTTCCATACCAAACCTTGATAAGTCATAATTACTGCCCATAGTAGCCATAAATTCAATACCACAGCAAGAAGTGGCAAATGGGAGTGGCCACATAGAATTGGCACGAGCCAAACCCACTGCTTTATCCAAGGTGGTTAGCTGATAGCCTGCACCATTAATTGCTTCTAAATCCTCTATTTTTCCCATTCTAAGGCACCTTTTTTATAAACGTACAAAAATCCGATTAAAAAGAATATAACAAACACAATAACAGCTAAAAGACCTTCAAGTTCTAATTGGTAAAAATTTACCGCATAGGGGTAGAAGAAAATTACCTCTACGTCGAATAATACAAATAATATAGCCGTCATGAAATAGCGTATAGAAACAGGAAATCTAGCATTGCCATCTGCCTCTATACCACACTCAAAATTCTCTTCCTTATTTTTTGATTTTATTCTTGGTGTTAGAATATGGGTTACAAACAAAGTAAACACAACGAATCCACCAGCAACGATAAATTGTATAATCAGAGGGAAATAATCATGACTTGTTGATACAGTTTCCATAGGCTTAATCATTGTTATTTAAACATTTACAGGGTTCGTTGATAAAATTTTGATTCAAACCTTGTAAACTGCAACGGCAAATTTACATTCTACTTTGAATTAATCAATCATTTTTTTGATAAATTTCAGTTCATTTGCTTATTTTCTTTGGTTTTAAATAGTAAAGTACTAATCAGTAATTTTCTAACAAGAACGATTAGCTGTTTCAATAGATATACTTTGTTGCAATCACCCTTATTTAGAGTCTAAATAAATTTCAAGTAAAAAAAATGACCGCCTGTTAAGACGGTCACTTTTTATAAAGACACTTCAATCTATCCGAAAAAAATCGGGAAGAACGAAGTGGAAAAGAGCCCGAAGGCTCTTATATTCTTACATCATTCCGGGCATTCCTCCGCCCATTCCTGCCATTGCTGATCCAGCGCCGGCTTCTTCAGGTTGGTCGACAATTACACATTCTGTAGTTAATAACATAGACGCTATAGATGCTGCGTTTTCCACCGCAATACGCGTTACTTTTGTAGGGTCAATGACACCTGCTTTGTAAAGTTTTTCGTATGTTTCGGTTCTCGCATTATATCCAAAGTCGTCTTTTCCTTCTCGTACTTTTTGAACAATTACAGCTCCTTCGCCACCAGCATTTGCAATTATTTGACGCAATGGTTCTTCTGCGGCTCTTTTTACAATTTGAATACCCGTCATTTCATCATCGTTTTCACCTTTCAGTTTGTCCAATGTCTCGATTGCGCGAATCAATGCAACACCACCTCCAGGTACTATACCTTCCTCAACGGCAGCGCGAGTAGCGGCAAGAGCATCGTCTACACGATCTTTTTTCTCTTTCATCTCCACTTCGGTTGCAGCACCAACATATAAAACAGCAACTCCACCTGCTAATTTTGCTAATCTCTCTTGCAATTTTTCTCTGTCGTAATCTGAAGTTGTGGTTTCTATTTGTGCTCTTATTTGTTGAACACGCGCAACGATATCTGCTTTTTTGCCTTTACCATTGATAATAGTCGTATTGTCCTTGTCAATTTCAATTTTCGCTGCCGAACCTAACATATCCATTGTTACGTTTTCTAGTGTCATCCCTCTTTCTTCTGAAATTACCATTCCACCGGTAAGAATTGCGAGATCTTCTAACATGGCTTTTCTTCTATCTCCAAATCCTGGTGCTTTTACCGCCGCTACTTTCAATGAACCTCTTAATCTATTCACCACAAGTGTTCCTAGGGCTTCCCCATCTACATCTTCAGCAATGATTAACAATCCTTTTCCAGCTTGAACTACAGGTTCTAAGATCGGGAGAAGTTCTTTCATACTTGAAATTTTCTTTTCAGAGATCAAAATCAATGGGTTTTCCATTTCTGTGATCATTTTTTCTGCATTTGTGACGAAATACGGAGAAAGGTAGCCTCTGTCGAACTGCATTCCTTCCACAGTTTTAACCTCAGTTTCAGTGCCTTTCGCTTCTTCTACAGTGATAACTCCGTCATTCCCTACAACTTTCATCGCCTCCGCAATCAATGCTCCGATTGTTTCGTCATTATTTGCTGATATTGATGCTATTTGTTTTATTTTAGAATTGTCAGACCCTACTTCTTTGGACATTTTCTTCAAGTTACGAACTACTTCTGCAACTGCTTTATCGATTCCTCTTTTTAAGTCCATTGGATTGGCGCCTGCAGCAACATTTTTGAGTCCACCGTGGATTATTGCTTGAGCCAAAACTGTAGCGGTTGTTGTACCATCTCCCGCAATATCAGCAGTTTTAGAAGCAACTTCTTTTACCATTTGTGCTCCCAAATTTTCAAAAGGATCTTTGAGTTCAATCTCTTTAGCTACTGTTACACCGTCTTTTGTTATTTGTGGTGCACCGAATTTTTTTCCTATTACCACGTTCCGTCCTTTCGGTCCAAGGGTAACTTTTACAGCATTTGCTAATGCATCAACTCCTCTTTTAAGTTTTTCTCTCGCTTCTACGTCGAAATAAATATCTTTTGCCATTTTTCTAGTTATATTGATTTATAAAATACCGTAAATATCAGATTCCTTCATGATCAAATAAGTGGAACCATCGATTTTAATTTCTGTCCCTGAATACTGACCATATAACACATTGTCACCTTTCTTAACTGTCATTGGCTCATCTTTTTTACCAATTCCAGCGGCCACAACGGTACCTTTTAGGGGTTTCTCTTTCGCAGTGTCGGGAATAATAATCCCACTTGCGGTTTTCTGTTCTGCTGGCGCAGGTTCTATAAGAACTCTGTCTGCCAAAGGTTTAAATTTTACTGACATATTATTTTGAATAAATTTTACTTCCCGAAATGACCAATACCATGCCATTGGAAGACTTAAGACATTTTTTCAACTTTAAGCATTTTGTAAAACAAAAAATGTCAGTATCTGTGACATACTGACATTTTAGAACATTATTTGTAGTAATTATTTTGCTGGCTCCGAAGGAGCTTTGGTATTATTAGGAGTAGCTCCATTCGTTTGCTCTTTCTTCACTGTTTCTGCCACGACAGGTTTTTCTTGTCTAATTGTAGTAAGAATACTTGCCACAACAATAACTCCTGCCAAAGACCAAGTTAGTTTCTCAATAAATTCAGTAGTTTTTTGCACGCCACCAAGTTGATTTGCCGCGCCGAAATCAGAGCTGAGACCACCACCTTTCGAATTTTGAACGTAGACCACAAGAATTAGTAAAATACTTGCTAGAATGGTGAGAGCTGATAAAATAAAATCCATGATATTTAGTTAATTTTCTTTTTTACTTGTTTAATTTGGGATGCAAAGTAAGCATTTTTTTCTGGAAAAATCAAACTTAATTGCTCATAAACATATATTGCCTTGGGTAAATTTCCTTGAAGTTCAAATATCTTCGCTAATGTTTCACTTACAGGCATTTTTTGTTCGTCTAAGCTCTCTTTGGCTTTCTTACTCGGAGAATAAAATTCTTTCTTTGGTCTTAAAATACTTTCAATCACCACAGGTTTCTCAGATAGTTCTTGAGTAAGTTCTTGATTTGAATTCGTAAAACTCAACCATTGGTTGAAGGAAAACTCTTTCTCTAAATCTAATGTGAAATCAACATTTTTAGGGGATGTTTTGGAATTAGTCTGATCATTGACAGCTATGTTAGACGAATTTTCATTTTCTGTAGAATTATCCTCATTCTCTTGGAGTTTTTCTGTTTCCAATACATAACTCGCCTGAGCTGCACCGGCTTGTATAAGCAGTTCTATTGCATCGTCTTGTCGTTTCGTGTTAACGGATTTATCGTCTAATCCCTTTTTATTGGAAACACTTTTGTCATTCTCACTTGAATCTAGTTCAGAATTTATAGGACTTTCGATGGGTTCATCTCTCACAACAGTCATTACTGGAAGTTCAAGCTCTTCATCCACAGAGGTATTTTCTAATTTTTCTAAACCATTGACTAGATCATAAAGCACAGTTCTGTCATTGAAACGTATGGCTAAGCGTTTTAACTCTTCATGGAAGCTTAAATCACCTTTAAGGAGTAGGGATTCTAAGTATAGAAGAGAGAAAGAGGAAGCAAAAGGAAAATAATCTACTGCTGATTTTAATTCGGAGGAATTCACATGCAGAAGCTCACTTTTGTCGGCAATTATCTTTTGTATGTCTTGTTTTGATACCATTTACCAATTACCTAAAAGTTTGTTTATTACGTCTTGAGTGAGTTGTGTATTAATCTCCTCTAAAAGTTGGCCCTCAATGGATGCTAAGTTCGTGGATGCGCCAAAATCAGCAAACCTAGTTGCAGAAAGAGATAATGTTTCCTCCTTGGGTGAGCGAATGAAAATAGTGAATTGTACACCGATAGTCAACCTGTTTTGTGCTGCATTATTATTATTTTGAATGGAAATAGGTGTTACTTGATAAGTATTAATCTTTCCTTCAATGTAGATTTCACCAGAACCTGTTATGGTATTTAAGGACAATCGAGTATTGTTTTGCAAGGCATCTTTCAAGTCCTCTGTTAATCTCGCACTATAACTCAGAGGACAATTGGCCGCTGAAGACTCAAGAGTTTTAATGGAAAAAGATTTCCATTCCTCGGGAGTTGAACCTTTATCTTTAAGAGATATACTGACAGATTTACACCCGGTGAATAGCACAGCAACCAAAAACAAACTCCAAATTCTCATTATTACAAAAACCCTAAGTTAAACTCTTTTATCTTACGATAAAGGGTCCGTTCAGAAATTCCTAATTCGGCAGCTGCATACTTGCGTTTACCTCTGTGTTTTTCTAAAGCTTTTTTGATCAACTCTTTTTCCCTATCCTCCAAGGAGAGTGATTCTTCAAACTCTTCATGGTGTTCGTAATTATCAGCATTTTTAGCAATGCTAATATGGTGATCCATAGAAGCGGGTAATGCTCGTGTTGTATCGAAAGGGGTAATATTACCAGTTTGAACTTCATTGTAAAATCGATTCATAACTTCCGTTTGGTCTGAATTAAGTGAAACCCCCATACCTTGCGAGAGAACCTCAATTACAAGTTTTTTTAAATCCCCGAGATCCTTTTTCATGTCGAATAAAAATTTGTACATGAGTTCTCTTTCAGAGAAGTTCTCTGCATTTGTTTGAGCTTGAATGATGGGTGCTTTTTCCGTCGGTCTTGGAAGATAGGAAGCAAGAATAAATTCATCAATTTCTCGGGAAGTTTCAATAACGGAGAGTTGTTCCACGAGATTTTTTAATTGCCGTATGTTTCCTGGCCAACTATATTGTTCGAGAATAGTTACTGCTTCTGTCGTTAATTTGACTGCTGGCATGCGGTATTTTTCGGCAAAGTCATGAGCAAACTTTCTAAATAAGAGATGAATATCTTCTTTTCTATTCCTCAAAGATGGCAGCTGAATGGGGACGGTGTTTAAGCGATAGTACAAATCTTCTCGAAATTTTCCCGTGGAGATGGCTTGATGCATGTTTTCATTGGTTGCTGCAACCACTCGAACATTTGTTTTAATGGCTTTTGAAGCACCAACTCGTATAAACTCGCCAGTTTCTAAAACACGTAACAACCTTACTTGCGTTTGCATGGGGAGTTCGGCGACTTCATCCAAAAAAATGGTTCCTCCATTAGCGACCTCAAAATATCCTTGCCTACTGCCACTTGCACCCGTAAACGAACCCTTTTCGTGTCCAAATAATTCAGAGTCAATGGTTCCCTCCGGAATAGCTCCACAATTCACTGCAATATATTCTTTGTGTTTTCTCGAACTGATTTGATGAATAACTTGAGGAATTATTTCCTTTCCTGTTCCACTTTCTCCTGTTACAAGAACTGAAATATCTGTAGGAGCTACTTGTATGGCAACTTCCAATCCGCGATTTAATAAGGTGGAGCTGCCAATTATGCCAAATCTTTGTTTTACTTGCTGAACATTCATGATTTTAAACGTATTGTTCAATTTTTCCTCTCAAGGTGGCTGAGGTACAATCTTCAATTCTAACTATTACATATTGGCCTTTTTCAGCGCTTCCTTTTGGAAAAACAACCATGGAATTTCTTCCATTTCTTCCGCAATAGAAGTCATCTGATCGTTTAGATGGTCCTTCAACCAATACTTTTTGAAGGCTACCCAATTGTTGTTGATGCGATTTTAATGAGTGTGAAAGTTGTTTCTCAATTATTTCATTCAATCTCCTGCTTTTAACTTCTTCAGGGACATCGTCTGAAAATCTGCGCTCTGCCAAAGTTTTAGGTCTTTCTGAATATTTAAACATGTAAGCGAAATCATAAGCAACAAGGTCCATTATGGATAGGGTATCTTGATGTTCCTCTTCTGTTTCTCCGCAAAATCCAGTAATGATATCAGTAGATATTGCACACTCAGGAATTATTCTTTTTATAGATTGAATCCGATCGATATACCATTCTCTGCTATATCCTCGATTCATTCTATTGAGTACCTCACTATTTCCCGATTGAACAGGTAAATGAATGTAGGGGCATATATTTTCGTGAGCCGCCATTATTTCGAGCACATCATCTGTCATATCCTTTGGATGCGAGGTGCTAAATCTCACACGTAGAAGAGGGGAGACTAATGCAACCATCTTCATCAACTGAGCAAAATTGGTAGTCGGTTTAGAAGAATCTTTCAGTTCACCTTTTGAGGTAATATTCCACCGATAAGAATCAACATTCTGACCGAGTAAAGTAACTTCTCTATATCCCTTGCTAAATAAATCTTTACATTCTTCCACAATTGTTTCTGGGTCTCGCGATCTTTCTCTGCCTCGAGTGAACGGCACCACGCAAAAGGAACACATGTTGTCACACCCACGTGTAATGGTTACAAATGCATTGATACCCCCTTGGTCCAATCGAACGGGTGAAATATCTGCATAGGTCTCGTCTCTTGATAGCAGCACATTGACTGCCTTTTGTCCTGTCCCAACTTCCTGGAGCAAGTTTGGTAAATCCCGATATGCATCGGGTCCAGCGACAAGATCAACGAGTTTCTCTTCTTCTAAAAGTGATTTTTTCAATCTTTCTGCCATACATCCTAGTATTCCAACAACTAGTTCAGGATAAGCTTCTTTCTTCTTTTTGAAGTCTGTCAGTCGATTACGAACTCTTGTTTCTGCATTTTCTCGGATTGAACAGGTGTTTAACAAGATAACATCTGCTTCCTCTAGGTTTCGGGTAGTTGAAAAGCCTTCTTTTGCAAGTATGGAAGCTACCACCTCACTGTCGGAAAAATTCATTTGACAGCCGTAGCTTTCCAAATAGAGTTTTTTACCCGCTTGATTATTTGGAGTCATTTCAATGACTTCACCTTGTCTACTTTCGTCAATTACCTTATTATCCACTTAAATTTTAAATTTTTATACTGCAAAAATAAAGATTTACAAACGGCTGACAAAATGACATAGTTAATTTTATTTAATGACCGTAAATAAATTTTAAACAAAAATCTTAACCAAAGGTTAATATGAGGAACAAAATAAAAAACATAAAAAAGTATTTGTTAGTTGAATTGATTTAACGATACATTTGTTTGCAAAAAAATACTATATGGCTAAAAATCTAGTGATTGTTGAGTCCCCAGCGAAGGCTAAAACCATCGAGGGATATTTGGGAAAAGATTTCGTGGTGAAATCAAGTTATGGCCACGTTCGAGATCTTTCGAAAAAGGGTTTATCCATAGAACTGACTAATTCATACACCCCGATTTACGAGGTAAGTGCCGACAAAAAGCAATTGGTTTCAGAACTGAAAAAATTAGTCAAAGAAGTTGAAACGGTATGGCTAGCCACCGATGAGGACCGAGAGGGTGAAGCAATTTCTTGGCACTTATTTGAAACGCTCGATTTATCGAAGAAAGACACAAAGAGAATCACCTTCAACGAAATAACGAAAACGGCGATATTGAAAGCCATCGAAAAACCTAGAATAATTAACAAAGAGCTAGTAGATGCTCAACAAGCCAGAAGGGTGTTGGATCGAATCGTGGGATTTGAATTATCGCCAATACTTTGGAGAAAAGTGAGACCTAGTCTTTCGGCAGGAAGAGTTCAATCGGTCGCAGTTCGTTTAATAGTAGCGCGTGAGAGGGAAATTGAAAAGTTTAACACGTCTGGATTCTTCAGGGTGTCTGGTATGTTTAAGTCAGCATTGGGAATCTTGAAAGCAGAACTCAATGCGCAATTGACGAGCAAAGAAGAAGTATTAGATGTTTTGGCTTTATGCAAAGACGCGAGATTTGTGGTGGAAGATGTGCAGCAAAAACCAGCTACACGTTATCCTGCAGCGCCTTTTACAACCTCAACACTTCAACAAGAGGCAAGTCTCAAACTCGGGTTTTCAGTCACTAAAACGATGAGTGTTGCACAGCGCCTATATGAATCCGGTAAAATTACTTACATGAGAACCGATTCCGTAAATCTTTCGGAAACTGCTATGAGTGCCGCAAAAACAAGCATTGAGAACTTTTATGGAAGTTCATATGCTAAACCAACGAAATATGCCACAAAATCCGCTGGCGCCCAAGAGGCGCACGAGGCGATAAGACCAACGGACTTTAATCAACAAAGTATAACAGCAGACCGCGACGAACAGCGCTTGTATGAATTGATTTGGAAAAGAGCCATTGCAAGTCAGATGTCTCCCGCGCAACTTGAGAGAACGACAATAAAAATTACCGGTCTTTCAAATCAACAACATTACTTTAACGCCAAAGGTGAAGTAATTCAGTTTGATGGATTCTTGAAAGTATACATAGAAACAGCTCTAGAAGAAAATGACGAACAAGAAGAAGATGGCTTATTGCCAAAGGTAGAAATAGGCGAAGTGTTGACTAGAGAAAAAATCAATGGTGTAGAAAGATTTACTAGACCGCCTGCACGCTATGTTGAGGCTTCATTAGTGAAAAAATTAGAGGAGTTAGGAATTGGTCGACCATCAACTTACGCACCAACCATATCTACTATTCAAAAGAGAGGATACGTTGAAAAAAACGAAAGGGAGGGAGAAGTAAGAAAATAACTCAATTTTTACCTAATCGAAAATGATATAATTGAAACAATTAGACAAGAAACAACAGGTAAAGAAAGAAATAAACTTACACCAACGGATATTGGTATTGTAGTAACTGATTTTTTGTCTCAACATTTTGAAAGTATCATGGACTATCAGTTCACCGCAAAAGTAGAAGCTGAATTCGACGAAATCGCTGCTGGAAATATTGGTTGGACCTCAATGATCGATCAGTTTTATGTGCCTTTCCATAAGAATGTTGAGAATACTATGGAAACATCTGAAAGGGCGACGGGAGAGAGACCCCTTGGAATTCATCCCGTTTCTGGTAGAAAAATAATTGCGCGAATTGGAAAATTTGGCCCAATGGTGCAAATAGGGGACGAGAAAGAGGATGGAGAAAAGGCCGAGTTTGCTTCCCTTCCTAGAAATAAAGCGATTCACACAATTACACTGGAAGAAGCTCTAGAGCTTTTTAAACTTCCCAGAACTTTAGGAGACAAGGATGGAGTTGATATAAAAGCCAATGTAGGTAAGTTTGGACCTTATGTGCAATTGGGAAGGACATTTGCATCCGTTCCAAAGGAGGAAGATGTTATGACAATTTCATTAGAAAGAGCCATCGAATTATTGGAAGAAAAAATTCAAGCTGATGCAAGCAAAGTCATAAAATTTTTCTCCGAAAGAGAAGATGTGCAGTTGCTCAATGGTAAATATGGTCCTTACTTGAAAATAGGAAAGGATAATTATAAACTACCGAAGGATAAAAGCGCTGAAGAACTAACCTTGGAGGACTGTTTGGAAATTGCTGAAAATCAAAAATCTACAGGAAAAACAAAAAAGACCTTCAAGAAAAAATAGTCGCTGCGATTAATTTATATCTTTGTATCATGAACGGCAGTGTTAATAAGGTTATTTTAATAGGCAATCTTGGCAAAGACCCTGAGGTTCGGCGACTAGAGAATGGCGCAATGATAGCCTCGTTTCCCCTAGCGACCTCCGAAGTTTATACAGACAAGAATTCAGGAGAGAAAAAGGAAATTACAGACTGGCACGATATAGTTTTATGGAGAGGACTTGCTGAAATTGCAGAGAAATATATCCGTAAAGGCACAAAAATTTATGTAGAAGGTAAATTAAAGAAACGCTCTTGGCAAGATAAAGAGGGAAATACCCGTTACGCCACCGAAGTTGTAGGTGACGATATTACCATCCTAAGTCGTTTAGAAGGTAATGAACGCGCTACAAACCAACCTTATTCTCAAGATCATCGACCTAATCCACCTTCTGCCATGGGTGACTTGAGTGATAGCTCTGACGATGAGGCTCCATTTTAGCATATGACATCAACTGAACCTTCCAGTTATCTTGAAATTACCCCTTCGATTGCTTCTTTTGAGTCGTCTTCTGTAGTTTATCTGATATTGATTATTTTATTATTGATTGTTTCTGCACTCATGTCTGGTTCTGAATCTGCATATTTCAGTTTAAAGCCGGCGGATTTAGAGGAGCTGAAAAAGGAAAACACAAATAAGTCTCGACTAATCCTCAAATTGCTTTCAAGTCCTAAGGATCTCTTGGCGACAATTTTAATAGTGAATAATTTCGTCAACGTAGGCGTAATACTTTTGAGCACCATAGTCATTGGGGAGATATTTCCATTCGAGCATTATTCACCACTAGTTAAATTTCTCATCGAAGTTGTGGGGATAACTTTCTTTCTTTTGCTTTTAGGAGAAGTAGCTCCAAAGATTTTCGCCAACAATAATCAAAAGAAAGTAGTTAATTTAATGGCTGTTCCATTGAATTCACTCTCTAAAACTCCCCCTTTTTCTTGGGCTAGGTGGTTACTCGTGAACTCCTCTTTTTTTATCCAAAAAATGGGTAAAAGACACTCTGTGGTGAACAGTGATGAATTGGAGCAAGCTTTAGCTTTGACCAAAGATGAATCAACTTCTGATGATGATCACAAAATTCTTGAGGGAATTGTAAAGTTCGGTAAAACTGAGGCTTCAGAAATCATGACGCCTCGCGTAGAGGTTGAGGCAATTGATAAGAATATGGCCCTCGATGAGGTATTGCATGACATAATGGAGGCTGGTTATTCTAGGATGCCCGTCTATGAAAATCAACCCGACAACGTCGTCGGAATTTTATATATTAAAGATTTACTCGCCCATTCTGAAAGTCTCAGTTTCGACTGGTTTCAAGTTGTTCGTAAGCCATTTTTCGTCCCTGAGAACAAGAAAATTAATCATTTACTCCAAGATTTTCGAAAAATGAAAATGCACATGGCGATAGTTGTGGATGAGTATGGAGGAGCATCGGGTGTCGTAACATTGGAGGATGTACTTGAAGAAATAGTGGGAGACATTACTGATGAATTCGATGAAAACGAAGTTATCTTCTCTAAATTGGATGACAATACCTATATCTTCGAGGGCAGAACGTCAATCAATGATTTTTGTAAAGTACTTGAGTTGAATTACAACGCTTTTGATGATGACCGTGGTGAAGCTGAAACACTGGGTGGATTGCTGACAGAAAAGGCAGGCAGAATATTGAAAAATAACGAATACGTAATCTTAAACGATTTCAAGTTTATTGTTGAATCATCAGATAAAAGACGTGTTAAAACCATTAAATTAGTTCGACTGAATGCGTAGAGCTCTTCTTGTTTCGGGTACTTATCTATCTGGACTTCTAATCATGTTGTTATCTTGTAGGGAGGATTATTCAATTAAACCTCCTTCTAAATTGCGCTTAGATTTTCCAAAACAGGAATATGTAGACTGGAGATCTCAGGCCGGTTATACAAGCCAATTAGCTAAAAATTATCAGGTCGCTTGTCTTTTCGAAAGAAATAGTTTAATCCAAGTTGGAGATATCGTAACTGTTCGTAACAATGTGCTCAAAGGAAAAGGAGATGAATTGGGAAAGAAATTAAATGCTTTGGGAATTTCAATATCGGGAAGAGTGGTAGAGCTTGTTAAAGGAAAAAAAATACTTATTGAAATTGATCTAGGGGAAGAAGAAATTGAAATTTCCGGTGTAAAAAAGAATAAATTCAATTTACTGCTAAATAGTTCAGACATTCTAAAAATAAGTCAGTTTGAACCGTTCGATATTGTAGAAAAGGTCAACTTCAATAACCTAAACGGGGAATTGATGCTTCACCACAAACGCCTATCACCGACTGATAGTATACATCTGCTCACTAAATTAGTTGTTTCAAATGTTGAATCGCACAAATTTAAATCTGAACGAATAGATAAATCCCCTATTGCGAATCGTGAAAAGAGAATGTTCGGATATTTCTACGAGTTAGAGGGAGATATGGCGACTAACTTTCAATTTTACTTAACCGATTCAATTTCCCAATTTGTGTGGGGACAGGTATTGATGGATTTTCAGGCTTTTCACAAGGAGGGTATTCCAAAAGATGCCGATACGAAGGCAAGAATAATGGATTACATTAAAAAAGATCTTGAGGTATTTATAGAAAATTTTTCGTGGAAAAAATGAAATATATTCTAGGGCTTGGATCTAATCTAGGAGAAAAAGAATTACTGATATTACAAGCCGTTTCAATGATTAAAGAGCGAATAGGCGATGTACAAGAAATTTCCTCTATGTATAAATCCGCACCGATAGGTTTTGAATCAGAAAATGAGTTTTTGAATTGTTGTATTTCCATAGAAACAGTTCTTTCACCCCTAATACTGTTGAAGGAAATAAAGAAAATTGAAGGAGAACTTGGACGAAGCTACACCACAACTGGTTATGAAGATCGTTTAATTGATATTGATATTATATTAGGTGAGAAAAAAATATCACAAGGTAAATTAAAAATCCCTCACCCACGCTATGCCAGTCGTGAATTCGTTCTGTTACCTCTTAACGATTTGTCAGAGTTTATTGACCCGCTAACTTTTTTGAAAAGTTATCAATTGAACGCTTAGTGTTGAAAAAAAAAAAAAA
>CAMDLY010000023.1 GCA_945902115.1 Lishizhenia tianjinensis
CTCCCATGTGAGAGACATCGAAAACACCAACGCCATTTCTAACCGTTTCGTGTTCGATATTCACGCCTTCGTATTGAACTGGCATATTGTAGCCTGCAAAAGGGACCATCTTGGCTCCCAATTCTGTGTGTATGTGTGTTAATGCCGTATTTTTCATCAGTCTACAAATTAATTTCTAACTCTCTCGACATAAACGCCAGTTCGTGTATCTATTTTTATCACTTCACCGTTGTCGATAAATAGAGGTACTTTCACTTCTGCACCAGTAGCTATTGTAGCCGGTTTCATGGAGTTTGTCGCTGTATCTCCCTTCACACCAGGCTCTGTATAGGTAACTTCAGAAATTATATACATCGGTAACTCCAAAACTAGTGGATTTTCTTCCTCTGCGTGAAAAAGGATATTGACAATCATTCCTTCTTGTAAGAATCCAGGTTTCTCTACCATTTTGAGGGGTATATTCACTTGCTCAAACGTTTCATTATTCATAAACACATAGGTTTCATCTTCTTGGTACAGGTATTGGTATTCGCGATTTTCGATGCGAACAGACTCTATTTTATGCCCTGCAGAAAACGTATGGTCTAAGACTTTACCCGACTCAATTTGACGCATTTTTGTGCGAACAAAAGCAGGACCTTTACCTGGTTTGACGTGTTGAAATTCAATAATTTGAAATAATTTTTCGTTGTGCTTTATACACAAGCCGTTTCGGATATCTGCTGTAGTAGCCATACATGATAATTTAAGGCCACAAAGATAGCTAAATTATTATGGAAATTAGCGTGAGATAAAGTCTAGAATTGACTCAGAGAAATCAGAAAAATTTGATAGATATCTTCGGGATATAAAATCTCAGATTTTCTTACTGTCACAGAACCGTCAGCCGATGTATTTTCAATACTTCTTAACTTCCCAAAATCTTTAACGCTCTTTTTCTGAGCAAATATCTTCTTCCCGCCCGCATCATAGGCTGCCGCTTGCATAAATACCATTGGTTTATACTTAGATCGAGAGTTATTTCCTAGGGTTACTGTCAAACCACCAGAGGATTTTATAATTACATTGAAACGAACGTATATTTCTTTTTCATTTGATTTCAGAGCAGCCCCTTTGGAATTAACCGGCATTCCTTCTAGCTCTCCCGCAAGACCGTTCGTGGTTATCGCTTTATTATTTTTATTCATACGGTAGACACAAATAACTTTTGCATCTAATTTTTCGCTCATTTTCCTCTCTATGGCAAGTTTAATACTATCAACCAGTTCTTCAGGGAAAATAGGGGATTCCGAATAAGCACTGAAGAATTTTCGATCGTTAAAGGTGACTTTTACATCATTCGTTAATAACTCATCAAGGCGAAAGGATATGTAATATATACCTGCGCTTTTTTGAGCGGATAGAAATAGTGGGAAAATTAATGTCATTAAAAAAATTACTAATCCTTTTGTTTTCATGATTTTTTTTTTAAATCTACCCAAATATATTCAAATATTTGATAACCTGATAATTATCCTACACAAATAGAAAATTACCACTATTTTTTATAAGTCTTTGATTAATGCATTTTAAAGGTATTGATTAATATCGTAATATTGCGATATAAAAAAATGGGAGTTTCAAAATCAAGTTTTTTCACTGAAGAGCAAAATGAGCTAGCCAGTAAATTGAAGGCATTGGCTCATCCTGCCCGAATTGCAATTGTTCAGTACATTTTAAAGCAAAAAAAATGTATTTGTACAAATATTGTGGAGGAGCTTCCTTTAGCTCAGCCAACTATTTCACAGCATTTAAAAGAGTTGAAATCCTCGGGTATAATTAAAGGGTCAATTGAAGGAAAAGGAATTTGTTATTGTGTCGACGAAGAAAATTTGTCAAAAACCATAGCAAATCTTCAGGAAATATTGAATGAGATGAAACTCGAGAAAGACGATTGTTGTTAATATTAAATGAGTCACTATGACATTAGTTGAATGTAAAAATATCCTGAAAAGCCTTGATGAATTGAACTTTCAGTTACCCAATGGAACATTCGTACCCGCTCATTTTCATATTACCGAAGTAGGGGTGATAACCCGAGATTTTATTGATTGTGGGGGGAAATGGAGAACGGAAAAAAAGGTGAATTTTCAATTATGGTATTCCGATGATTACAATCATCGATTGAGCCCAAATACATTGTTGGGAATTATTCTTAAATCGGAGGCTTTTCTTGATATGTCAGACGATTTCTTTGTTGAAATTGAATACCAATTAGAAACAATAGGAAAATATACCCTAGGATTTGAACAAGATAGGTTTATGCTCTTGCATACAGAAACTGCATGCTTAGCTGAAGATGCATGCGGCATACCGTCGGTTAAAGAATCCAGAAACTTAAGAAATTTAACTACCCCCGTTCAAAGTTCAGGTTGTACACCTGGGGGTTCGTGTTGTTGATTAAACATTTGTCAATGCTAGAAACGATTAAACATACATGCGATCGATTAAGTGCTTCTTTCGATTCAATAGGTCCAACGCGAAAAGAAATTCTCGAAAAAATAGCTAACTATATTCAGAATAGGGTTGATGAAAATAAGGACATAAATTTAATCTATGTGTGCACGCACAATTCTCGACGCAGTCATTTCGGTCAAATTTGGTCCGCTGTGGCCGCGGAATATTATAAAATACCCAACGTGCACACTTTTTCTGGAGGTATTGAGCTTACTGCCTTTAATCCATCTGCGATTCGGGCACTGGAGACCCTAGGTTTTCGCATTGAAAAATTGAACGATAACGCTAATCCACTTTATCATGTTTATTATCAAGAAAAAAAACCTGTGGAATGTTTCTCCAAGGAGGTACAAGATATAGCTAATCCTCAATCCGATTTCGCTGCCATCATGACTTGTTCTGAAGCTGAACAAAATTGTCCTTTTCTTCCAAATGCAAGTCTTAGGCTTTCTACTACTTACGAAGATCCAAAGCTTTATGATGGAACCACACAAGAACACGAACAGTATGTGGAAAGGAGCTTACTTATTGGGCTCGAAAGTTTGTATGTTTATTCATTGATAAACAAATAATTAGATTATTTTATTTAAATAAAATTTATAAATGTCAACTATTGATTGTGCCCCGGGGAAATCCCGAAAAAAATTGAGTTTTCTGGACCGATTTTTAACCCTTTGGATTTTTTTAGCGATGTTGCTGGGGGTGTCACTGGGAAATATTTTTCCTGAAATCCCCAAGTGGTCTGAAGAGGTTTCATACGGTTCCACCAATATCCCTCTCGCTGTTGGACTGATATTGATGATGTATCCTCCTTTGGTGAAAGTTCAATTTTCAAAAGTGCCTAAAGTATTCGCCAAAACAAAATTGATGCTGGTATCCTTTTTTGTTACCTGGGTGATTGGACCATTTTTGATGTTTATTTTAGCCATTACGTTCTTAGCTGATTATCCTGAGTACATGACAGGTTTGATTATAATTGGCCTAGCACCGTGTATTGCCATGGTTATTGTGTGGAACGAACTTGCCTCGGGTAATCGCGAATTGGTCGCAGGATTGGTGGGAATTAATAGCCTATTGCAGGTATTTTTCTTTGGTTTATATGCTTGGTTTTATTTGGAAGTGGTTTTGCCGGCTTTTGGCTTTGAGGCATTGGCTATTGATATTACAATTGCCGATATTGCTACGACAGTTGGCATATATTTGGGTTTACCCTTTGTTTCAGCGGTTGTGACACGCTATGCAGTCCTGAAATGGAAAGGCGAAGAGTGGTTGAATTCGTACCTTATTCCCAAAATTTCACCCATTACCTTAATTTCCTTGCTCTTTACCATTGTTTTTATGTTCAGTTTGAAAGGAGCTATGATCGTAGCAATTCCTCTTGATGTGTTGCGTGTGGCACTTCCTTTAGTGTTCTTTTTTGGGCTTATGTTTTTTTTGATGTTTATCCTTGGTAAATGGGCGGGAGCATCCTATGAAGACAATGCCGCGTTATCATTTACCGCGTCTGGAAATAATTTCGAATTGGCCATAGCTGTATCTATTGGTATATTTGGTATCAATAGCGGTCAAGCATTTGCCGGTGTTATTGGACCTTTGGTTGAGGTGCCGGCATTAATTCTGATGGTGCAAATTGCCTATTGGTTGAAAAGCAAGTGGTATAAGTCTTGAACGTTTACTAAAATTGATCAGTACGGGGACCCACAGAGTGTTGCGTCGATTCATAAATTTATGGATGTAAACAAATGGAGTGATGAATTTGTCTAACAGTAGGCGTAAAGAAATTAAATACAATTGAAAATCATCGCGTTTGCGTGACTCAACGAAAGTTGAGGAAATAAATAGTAAGAAAAACATACAGAGTGCTGAAGGTATTTACAAAAATTGAGGACGTACCACAGCAGTGGGAGGATCTTGAATCCCCTGACTTTTTACATCTTAAGTTCTTAGCTATTTATTACAAGAATCATCCACAAGTAAAGCATTTGTTTGCGATGGATGAGGATATGAGGTTATATGCTCATATTTTCAACATAACTTTCAACAAGACCAAAAATTATGCGAAGGGTAACTCAATAATTTCATTTCTTTTAAAAATTATAAATTTTAAGGTATTGTATCTTACGAATTCGTACCTCACTAATGTCCCTGCTTTTATAAGTAACAAAGCGATTAACCTTAAAGAATTACACGCTAATATCAAGGAAAAGTCCAATATAACCGTTATTCCCGATTTTCTGTTTGAAAAAATGATAGTGGAAAACGAGGATTACACAAAAATTGAAGTGGAAGAAGAGATGGTTTTAGATATCAACAAGGAATGGAGAGAATTAACAGACTACATATCGGATTTAAAAAAGAAATATAGAATTAAGGTAAATAGAATCATTTATGAAACAACTGATTTGGAGATTAGAAATTTAGGGAAACAAGACTTAGCATCATATGCCGTAGAAATGCAAATACTTTTTGATCAAGTGGCTCGTTCCTCGCGATTTAAAGGTCCTGAGTTTAATACATACTCTTTCAAATCTTTTGTTAGCCAAGGATTTATGCGTGTAGAAGGATATTTTCTTGATAAAAAGCTCCTTGGATTTTCATCTGTTATTGAACATGAAAAAATGCTTTATTCCTACTTTGTAGGGTTCGATAAGCAGCTAAACTCCTCAATTCCGATATACGGAAGGATTCTCCTTGAAAATATCACCGCAGCTATTAAGCTCAAGAAGGACCGTTTAGTTCTCGGGCGCACCGCAAATGAATACAAAAGTAATTTTGGCGCTTACCCAATGAAATCATTTGTCTATTTAAAAGTTGAAAATAGATTTTTAAGGGCGATTCTACGTCCTTTCCTGAACGAATTGAGAATAAGTCAGTGGATACAGAGAAAACCTTTTAAAAGTGAAGCTTTCACGGAGTAGATTTCTTTTTCTTCTTTTCTCATTCCCCCAAATCTGTTCATATAACACTCCCGGAAACTACAACTTTGAGGTTTTTAAACTCAGAAATATTTCTTGATACTGGGTCATTCACGTGTTAGGCCATTTTTCAACTTTGATAAACTTATCCTACCACTCATCTAGCTTTGTTTTTCTCTTAACTTTACTATTCAAACCAACTACACTATGAGCGCGAAGATCACCGGCATTGGGAGTTATTTGCCAGCACTACGGATGCCCAACAAAGACTTTATTGCTCACCGTTTTTACAAAGATATCGATCAGCCTTTCGAGGATACCAACGAAATCATCATCGAAAAATTTAAAGAGATAACGGGAATTGAAGAACGCAGGTATGCCCAAAAAGAGCAATCCAACTCGGATTTAGGTATTATAGCTGCGCAAAGGGCCATAGAAGCCTCTGGAATCGATCCGGAAATGCTTGATTACATCATTTTTGCCCATAATTTTGGCGATGTGCGCTTTTCTTCGAATCACTTAGATATGCTCCCTACGTTGGCCTCTCGCGTAAAACATGCACTCGGTATTGCCAACCCGAATTGCGTTGCCTACGACATGCTTTTTGGTTGCCCGGGTTGGATAGAAGCACTTATTCAAGCCAACCTTTACATCAAAGCGGGTGCCGCTAAACATTGTTTAGTAATCGGTGCTGAAACCTTGAGTAGGGTGGTGGACCCACACGATCGGGACTCCATGATTTTTGCTGACGGCGCAGGTGCTTGTGTGTTGAGCGCAAGTTCTTCGCATGACCCTAGCGGTATTTTATCCCATGCCACTCAAACGTTCACAAAAGACGAAGCATATTTTCTTAACAATGGTCCATCGTTGAATTCCAAGCACCACATCCACGAGAAATACATAAAAATGCAGGGTCGTAAAATCTATGAATTTGCACTTTCTAAAGTTCCTGTAGCGATGAAGATTGCGCTCGATAAGAGCGGTAAAGGAATTACTGATGTAAAAAAGATTTTTATCCATCAGGCCAATCAAAAAATGGACGAAGCAATCTTAGGCCGTTTTTACAAGTTATTCAAAGCCGAACCCCCGGAGCACATTATGCCTATGAATATCCAATTTTATGGTAACAGTTCTGTGGCAACGGTTCCAACCTTACTCGACGCAGTTGTTCGCGGGGAATATGCCGAGCACCAATTAAAGAGTGGTGATGTCATTATTTTAGCCTCTGTCGGCGCAGGAATGAATATCAACGCAGTTGTATACCAGTGGTAAGAGGGGTTTGATTCTTCTTTTTGGCTTTGTATGTTTCTTTTTGTCATTGCCCAAAACCGAAAGCGTAAAACATACATTGGGAGAACCTGAAGCACCTAAAAAGAATTTGTGGGGAGGTTAAATAATTTTAATATATTTGAACATAAAAACTCCTTTATGAAAACCCTATTTGTCGTTTTATTATTAATGATTATCGGAACGGGGAGTGCAATCTTTTCCCAAACCGTAACCATTGGCACCCAAGTGTGGATGACCAAGAATTTGGATGTTTCGACCTTTAGAAACGGTGACCCCATACCTCAAGTTAAAAGTAATGAAGAATGGATAAAAGCTGGTAAAGAAGGAAAACCAGCGTGGTGTTATTATAAAAACAAGAAAAAGAATGGTAAGAAATATGGAAAACTGTATAATTGGCACGCAGTAAACGATTCTCGCGGTTTAGCTCCAACTGGCTGCCACATACCCACCGATGCGGAATGGACTATTTTGTCTGATTATTTAGGCGGTTCGGGTGCTGCTGGAAAGAAAATGAAAAGTACAAGTGGATGGAATGATGAAGGAAACGGCACGAACAGCAGTGGTTTTTCATGTCTTCCTGGGGGCTTCCGCAGCAACATTGGAAATTACTGCGGCATAGGTGACTACGGTTGCTGGTGGAGTGCTTCAGAGGGCAGTACGGACGATGCCTACAGCCGTAGTTTGTACGGCAATTACGACAACCTGACCAGCTACGACAATGGCAAGGGGAAAGGTTTGTCAGTTCGTTGTCTCAGGGATTAGAATTTTGCGATAAGTGAGCGCAGAACCAAACTTGTTTGAGGGCTGCCGAACGCAGCAAAAATCTTAAAATAATTTATTTGATTCATTTGATAATTTCCGCGAAGCGGTCGAATTTTGTTAGGAATGAGCGCAATGTCAAGCTTGCTTGAATATTGCTGATTGACGTCACGAAATCACGGAGGTATTTTTTTTGAAAACAGGGAATAAAAAAAAACAGTACAAGCGTACTGGTTTTTTTTGTGGTCTCCACTGACCTATTTTCGAATCCCTTTTTGGAGGATATAGAGTACTTATTTATGCATAAGAATGAAAATCTCGTTAGATAATTTTGGAAGGTCTTTTTGAATTATTGCCCAAATCATCTCTGGTTCAACGGAGTCGTATGCGTGCGCAATAATATTTCTTAAGCCAATAATATTTTTGATTGAAGATATTTCAATTATTGGACTTATTTCAGTTATTTTTTTGAGGGCTTCACCAAGAATTTCTAAATCTCGCTAGATTGCTCTTTGCAAAATTATGTCAGACTTAAATAGGTTGAAATTATTGTCTGTTTTTGTTTTTATAGCTTCAATTTCTAAAATGATACTTTCGATATCGAGAAAATATTTTAATAGTTTATGCTGCATACAATTCGACTTTTGATTGCTCAATCTCTTCAATTAACGCTCTGTTTCGCAAAGATTTTTTAGTGACTAAATCAATTTTTCTTCCCATCAATGCTTCTAATTTCTCTAAATATGAAAAGTAATTATCCGCATATTCCAATAAGTGTAAATCATCTGAAAACTGAACCAAAAGATCAATATCACTTTCTTCGTTCATTGTTTCTTTTGCAGCCGAACCAAATAAAGATATTGAAGAAACGCGATGCATTTTACTTAAAGCAATTATTTGATCAATTTTATCTTCTATTATTTTTATCATTACAAGTCAAATATACAAATTATGGTTATTATATCGAATAAAATGAAAAAAGCGCCAACCAAATGCAGGCGCTTGCATCAGAGTGGAGTCGGAGGAGTTATTCCCATGAGCCCTGCTAACTAACGTGCAATGCATAAAAGCACTTATTTACTTAGTTCAATTTTTAAGTTCAATTTCTCACTGAAGCAAGCTTCATTCGTTCTGAAATATAAAAGCACCGTTCTTACGAAATGTGCTTTTATCAGCGTGGGCTCCACTGACCAATTCCCCAACTGCTTTTTGGGCGATTTGAATAAATCGATCATGCTTTACAAAACTATTTTTTGGGACTAAATACAATTTGAACATAGCACTCTTTGTTCATCTATATAGTTAAATTCTGACAATAAAATTCATCAAAAATCCAAACGATACCAATTTACCGTGAAAATATGTATATTTATATATGTTTTCACGGTAAATAATCTAAGCGATAAAATGATAAACCAAACTACAAAAGATAAAATTCAGTTACTGCACGAGCAATATTTGAATTTGGAAAAGGGAAATGAATCAGTATTGAAGGAAATAACCCTTGCTGAAATTCCGGAGTTGGTTTATAACTCAAACGCTATCGAAAATTCAACCCTTTCTTTGGAAGACACAGAAAAAATTCTTGCAGGAGGCAATTTAGATCGAAAAGTAAATGTAAGAGAAGTTTATGAAGCAAAAAATTTGGCCAAACTTACTGAATCTTTGCTAGAAAAAAACAAATCGTTACTCAACATAAATCTCATTTTAAGCTTACATAAAACTTTGCTTTCCAATATTGACGAGGCGATTGCAGGACGCTTTAGACAAGTTAAAGAATGGGTTCGAGTAGGTAATCACCTAGGGGCTAATCCAACGTTTGTTCCTCCACTCATACAAGAGTTAGTTGACAATTTCAACCAAGATAAAATCAGTTATTTTTTAGATGCTGTGGCACATTTTCACGCAGAGTTTGAAACCATTCACCCTTTTGTTGACGGAAATGGAAGAATGGGTAGAGTACTTATCAATCTGCAGTTAATGAATTTAGGTTTCCCTCCAATTATCATTCAAAATAAAAGCAAACATACTGAATACTATCCGCTGTTTACTCAGTACCAGTCGACGATGAAATCTGGAGGTTTTACCGAGCTATTTGCGCTTTTATTGCTAGAATCTATGCACAAAAGAATAAGCATACTTACGGCAAAAAAAATAATTCCGCTTGCACTATGGGCATTGCAAAAAGGAGTAAAACCAAACGTCGCAGCCAATAAAGCCAAAAGGCAAACGATTCCAGCCTTTCGCCTGCGCGAAAAATGGATGATTGCAGAAGAATTTACATCAAGCAAATAATTATTGAATCGGATAAAATAGTATGTCAAAATAAAGCGCCGACCAAATACAGGAGCTTGCATTAGAGTTGAGTCGGAGGGGTTTATCTCGACTCAGCAAAAGCCTCGCTCGGCATAAACTTCTCACCCCTCATTAAAATTATTTAAAACAAAAAAAGGAAACATTTCTGCTTCCTTTTTTTAATCGTGGACTTAACGGAACTGTTTTCGAACCGCTTTGTGGAAGATTTGGAGAGGTTGGTGGTTTAAAAAATCAGGAGAGACAATAATAACATTCTAAAAATCAACGAATAATATTTGTAATTTTGTAACTGTGGATGACAAAAAACTTTATATCATAGCTGGTTGTAATGGGGCAGGAAAAACTACTGCATCTTTTACCATATTGCCTGTAATATTGGACTGTAAGGAATTTGTTAATGCCGATGAAATAGCTAAAGGATTATCTCCTTTCCAACCTGAAAAAGTGTCCTTTGAAGCGGGTCGAATAATGCTCAATAGAATAAAAGAATTACTTTCAGAAGAAGAAAATTTTGCCTTTGAAACAACATTATCAACAAAAAGCTATAAAAACAAAATTATTGAAGCGCAAAAACAAGGTTATCGTGTTACATTATTATTCTTTTGGCTTCAGAATATTGAGTTGGCTAAAGAACGTGTAAAAATAAGAGTTTTCGAAGGTGGACATAATATTAATCCTGATGTTATTGAAAGGAGGTATATTAGAGGAATCAAAAATTTATTTGATATTTACCTACCTATAGTTGATGGAGCTTTGATTTTTGACAATTCAGAAGGTAAACACGAGTTAATAGTGGACAAACAAATTGACGGATTACTAAATATTGTGAATGAAAAAAAGTTTAACCTTTTAAAAAATCAATATGACAACACGTGAAATTCAAATTAAGGAAAAAAATGATATTCTAAAAGGACTTGAAAAAGTATATGAAAAACTTTTAGAATTCAAAAAATCAAAAAACAGTGAATTGGTAGTTTTACGAAATAATAAAATCGTTAAAATAAAAGCTAAGTAAATTCAAATTTTCAAGATAGAGGCTATTTTAAGTGAGATAAACTCCGAATAGTCTAACGAGACTTCTCACCCAAAACGTTTTAAAATAAAAAATCCCCAACTTTCGTTGAGGATTTAAATCGTGGAGTCGGAGGGGTTCGAACCCTCGTCCAAACGATGAGTTTTCAAGCTTTCTACATGCTTATTTCCTGATTGATTTTCGATTGAAGCACGGACAGGAACACCCAAAACTTCAACTTAGCGACTGAGATTTCGTAAACGCTTAGTCACCTCACATTTACTAGTCCAATGGGATGAACTTCCAATTGGTAAGCCGAATGGACGGCAACTTACCGGAAGTACTTGTCTAACCTACTATACTTCAGAAAGATTAAGCCAATTAACATTCAGTTAATTAAGCAGCAAGTGCGTATGACGTATTGTCAATTATTGTTTGTGACATGAGATTATAGAGGAACACCACAACCCTCTGCATGCTGACACTTGACTACCGCTACCGCTGTCAAATCCAATGTCGACCCCAAAGAACGAGCTACAAAGATACTATATAAATCGTGGGAATCTAACCGGAAATTAGTAGAACCTTGCAAAGAGTGTTTTTCTTAAAACGACGGACAAGAAATTTTACGGAAATTTTTAGCTTTTTTGCGGCATTTTAAATTCATTCCCAATGAAACTTCATGGGATCCACCAGATATTCCGTTGCCAAGTTTAGAAACCGTTAGGTCATAAGAGTATCCAATTTTGAATTTATCGAAACTAGCCCCAAAGAGTAGGATAAAGGCGTCGCGGTTTCTGTACCAGGCGCCAACAGTGAAATCACCATATTTGATATATGTTCCAATATTCAACTCTTGAAATCCATTTTGGTATTGGTAGATGATGTTGGGTAAGATGCTTGTGGTATTGGTATAGCGTCCTCTTTGTCCCAATTTTATTTCAGCACCTGCATGTCCAGTGATGCGCATAGGTAGTCGAGATGTTCCGAGTATCATAGATTCATCAGGTCGGTTAAGGTGATGCGCTGCAATACCAAAATAATAGTTCTTTCCAAAACCAACAGCACCCGCAGAAACATCGAAAAAACCTCTTCTGCCATTTCCTCTTGGCACATCTCCCGTCTGGTAGATAAATCCTCTCCGTGGATCAATCATGTCGCCAAACGTCAACTTATCCCAATCCAAGAACTTTTGAAAATAGGCCGCTCTTGCGCCAATCATGATAGAAAATTTTCTATTTACTTTCAAATTATAAGAGTATACACCTCCAATCATAGAGGTTTGAATGGTCGTTTGTCCTTGCATATCATGCATTGCGATAATACCTAATCCACCGGAAACACTTTTCACATAGCTGTCATAGGCAACGGCACTAGTGATATAGTTACCTGTTAGCTGCGGCCATTGATTGCGGTAATTCGAAACGATGCGCGGACAACCTGTGGATCCAGCCAACGCAGGGTTTAAATAAACAGGGTTGGCGTAAAACTGTGTAAAGGAAGGGTCTTGCGCTTGGGCCTCCAAACAAATAAACAAAAATAATAGAACGGCAAATGGCTTCATTTAAGGTAGAGTTATAAGGTGATGTATCTTCTGATTTTTTTACTAGTTTCGGTATTGAATCTCAACATAAGTTGATGCGTGTAGCGAACATTGGCGAGCTGTTTATCTTGAGATGTCTGTATCAAAATACCAACTCTTTTCGACTGATAACCAATTTGAGCAGTTTGTTGAAGTCTACTAAATGATCCTCCTAACTTAACTCCATAGAGGCTAGAGCTGAAACCTACAAAAGAAGTTAATTGGTTCGTTCTCATTACCCCATATACATAAGGGGCGAATGCTAGGTGTTTATTTCTTGACAAGAATTGGGTGCCAGCGATACCTGAAACTCTTAATTGAGCATATTGGTAATCGTTCTCTTGATTGGAAAAAACATCGTTGAAGTGTCCTGTGATATTCTCCGCTTGTATGCCGATATAACCGCGAGAAGAATTAACTGTTACCCCGGCATCTAAATCTCTGTATAAAAGTTGTTTTCCAATGGCTAGTGAGGTGTCGTAATTGACCATTTGCTGGTCTCCGGTTTGGTACTCGATAAATTGGTTGTTGTAAGAAGTAATTCGTTCTGCATTTACGCGGTAATTGCCAAACCTTAATCTCGCTGCGGGTTCTAATGAAATTGTTCTTGTTAAGGCTATTTTTGGAGATAGGGTAAAGGCGCCATCCACTTGAGTCAAAGCACCATTTCCAAAAAAGTGATGGTTCAATTGAAATCCTACACCCATTCGCGCTGATCGGGCATAACCATCTACCGCAAGTTGATTGCTTATTTTTTGCTGATTTCCCTCTTCTAGCCATCTTGCCGTCGTAGTGTGTTGATACCTTGTTTGTGAAATAGCTCCTGTATTGGAAATCATTACATCAGTTTGGCTTGTTTCTGGCAAGGCATAACTGATATCAGGAATGTATGCGAGACCCGTAGATAAATTTGAGAGTACCTTTGAAAGGGTGGAAAATTTCACGTTACCAATTTTTAATCTTAAGGCTTCGTTCTCAGAAAGAGAATTTTCGTTATTCAATACGCTTTTATTTGCTTCATTCGTTAATTGAACGGGTTTGGGCTCCATCACTGGAAGGGTAGAAGAGACCTCTCTTTTTTCATTGCTTTGCGAAACCTCATTTAATGTAAGTGATACTTCAGGTATTAAATTTAAATCACTTGATTCTGATTTAGTTATGGTGCTTATATTGCTACTATTTTTTTCTCCTTTTTGAGGCAATGAAGCAATTACTGGCGAGAGTACATCAACGGGATTTTGACCTACATGTTGAAGCGAATTTTGAGCCACTGGAAGCTTATTGTTAACCTTTAGTGGAGAATCTGAAAGCTCAGCAACAGCAAGTTTAGTAGCACCATTTTTACGATTTTCTTCTGCGAATAGAGAAGTATTAATTTTCTTAGCTTGTGATGCGGTATTTTTGAGTGCCGTTTTATTGTCTAACTTATTTGCGGATATTATGTTAGCAGAATTTTGCTCGCTTACACTAAAGCTGTTTTGTTGAATAAACAAGGTAGCCGAGAGAATCAATGCTATACCGTAAAGGACATAAGCAACTTTGAAGCGACTGTCTTTTTTGACGAGTAGTTCAGTTCTATCAAACACCGTGGAGAATTGTTCATCTGCAACATATGTGCTTTCTCCCCAAGCATTAAAGTCTTCGATTAGGTCGGGATGGTCTTCTAAAAATACTTCCAAGGCCTCAACTTGATGAGTAGAAAGATTTCCTTCGTAGTAGTCAAAAAACCAGCGTTCAATATTTCCCCTTTCAGGATAGATCATACTAATTCGTTCAAATGTGTTAACTGCTTTTTTATTTTCATTCGTGCCCTGAACAAATACACCTTCACTTGAGAGGCAGAAATTTCAAGTATTTCCCCGATTTCGTCGTAGGAGTAACCTTCTAAATCCCTAAGCAACAAGATGCTTTTCTGAAGAGGAGGAAGAATGGACACGACATAGTTGATCACTTGCGTAGACTCATATTGAGTTTTGTCAAAAGATCCTCTCTCGTGCAGAGCTAAGTTTAGTTCACAGGTGCGATTTTTCTTCTGGATGAAATTAATCATCGCATTGTTCACACACGTAAATAACCAAGCTTTAGTTTTTCCCGTCTCTACCTTTTCTCTGTTCATCCACAATTTTTCGAAAACATCTTGTACAATATCTTTGGCCTCTTCTTCATTGCGAAGAAAATTTACAGCAAATCTCATCAGAGGACTGCTGTATTGATAAATGGCCTTATTATATTCGATTGATTTCAAAAAAAATGATTTGCAATTAAAACAATTTGAATTAGTTAAAAGTTACATCTGAACGTAACTTTAAAACAAATATAGCAAATGGAAGAATATATTACTATATGTGATTATTAAAACTCAATATTGCTTGATTATTTACAATAACAGTTTTCCTGGAGTGCTTTATTTTTCCATTGAATCCAATACTCTTGTAAATTCTCTTTGGTTTTAAAAAGTTTACTCACCTGGAGCGATTTACAAAAAATAGTAGTCCTTTCTGGATTTTTTAAGTCCTTTAATCGTCTTTTTAAGTCAGGTGCGTGATCCCATCCGCCAGAATGGTCAAACGATGTATACGCATCACATTTTTTTTTGACCCTAATAAGCGGGATTTTTATGGTGTAATGCACGGTGTCTTTATTGTCCATACCCAAAGTTGTCATAACAATATGATTCAGGTCAACCTTGCGAAACTTTCCTTCTTTGTGGAGCTTCTTGAGTTCTAATCCTGCTATTTTAGCTGCGAGATTAGACAATCGATGAGCAGTATCGTTCATTTCCCCGTTATACATAATAAACTCAGGTCCTTTGTAAGAAAAAAATAAGAGGGAATCACTGATGTCAATTTTTATGTCTGAGGTAAATACAGAATTCTCTAACGTTGCTGAGGGAATGGTTTTGTCATCAGCTTCTTTCGGAACAGAAGAGTCTTCCTTGTTTGGCGTGCAAGAGGAGTTAAGAAATAAGAAAAAGCAGCTGCTAAAAGCCGAAATTATCGAAGCCGTTTTCAGATAAAGATTCATATTTTTCTACGTCGAATTTATATAAAAGAGAAGGTTTGTGGGGAACGCCTCGCTGTTTCTCTTTCAGCGCTGTGACTATCCCAAGCTTTTGGACTTTGCGTCTAAAATTTCTCTTATCTAATGGTTTGTCTAGAATGCTCTCGTATAATTTATGTAGTTGGCTTAAAGTGAATTTCTCCGGTAATAAATTGAAACCAATTGGTTGAACTTTTATTTTTTGTCTTAGTTTTTCCTTGGCTGCTAACAAGATTTCATAATGGTCGAAAGCGAGTTCAAAAAGTTCACTTACTGGTGCCCATCCCGCTGTTTTGGCGAAGGAGGAGGCGTGAGGAGCATAGTCCGACATTTTGACTAATGAGTAATAAGCAACTGTAATTACCCGCGCCTCGGGTTCAGCGCGTATCGATTGCAACCATTCTCTGTCTGCATCTTTACAAATTCTATTTGGATCTCCAAATGCACCTACTTGTTCGAGATAAATATTCTTGATACCTGCTAATTCGTCTAAAACTCTACTCGCGGCTTGATCTAAATTTTCATCATTGTAAATCAAATTTCCGGGAAGGGCTAGTCGCGGTCCATTTTTCGTTTCTTGACCCCTATCAATGAGTAAAACAGTAAGTTTCTCAAAATCAAAACCAAAAATAACGCAATCAACGGAGACATTCGGATTTAATTCATGCATTGCTTTTTTTTGCATATTTTAGTTCTAAATTAGATTTAATGTGCTACATTTGATAGTGTAATTATGACACGAAGTTAAACTTAACTCTCACAAATTTATGTTTTTTGTTATAGAAAGTGGATCAACTAAAAGTGATTGGGTGTTAATAGATAACAAAAATAACCAAACTTTTTATTCTACAATGGGTTTTAACCCGTATTTCCATTCAGCAGACCTCATTGAAAAAGAACTGAAAAGTAACCCGGAAATTTATCGATTAGCTTCAGAGATTAAAGGTGTTTACTTTTATGGCGCTGGTTGTTCAAGTCCTAAAATGAACAAAATTGTTGAAGACGGATTTGGTAGGGTTTTTACTCATGCAGATATTTTGGTTGAACATGACTTATTAGCATGTGCTTACGCCACATACAGAGGAGTTCCGGTGATTTCTTGTATTATTGGAACAGGTTCTAATTCTTGTTATTTCGATGGTTTAAAACTTTCGGAGGAAGTTCCTGCCCTCGGTTATGTTCTTGGAGATGAGGGGAGTGGTTCATATTTCGGGAAGCAATTGTTAGCTGGATATCTTTATCATAAGTTGTCACCAGAAATTGAACAAGACTTTTTCTCTACCTACGGTCTCGATAAAGAGGCAATTGTAGATAAGGTTTATTGTGAGCCCAATGCAAATGTATTTATTGCTTCTTTTATGCCCTTTATTTACAAGTACAAGTCAGATGAATTTATGCATCAGATGCTTGTTGAGGGGTTTAAGCGATTCATAGATGTCCACGTGACATGTTATCCCAATTATCGGGAGAAAGAATTAAACTTTGTAGGTTCGATTTCTTCACTTTTTGAGGAGGAACTAATAGAGGCTGCGGCTTCATTTGGCCTTACTATCGGAGCAATCATCAGAAGACCTGTTGATTCACTTGTAAGTTACCATGTGAAATATATACTTAGCAATCAATTAACGCAATAATGAAATCGTATATTTTAATAGTCATACTCGCAACGACTTACTTTTCGTTTGGACAATTTAAAACACCGGAATGGTGTAAAAAAGCCACTATTTACGAGGTCAATATTCGTCAGTTCACCCCCGAAGGTACTTTTGCAGCATTTTCAAAACACCTGCCTCGTTTGAAGCAAATGGGTGTGGATATAATTTGGTTGATGCCAATACATCCCATTGGAGAGAAGAATAGAAAAGGCGGTCTAGGAAGCTATTATGCGGTCAGGAACTATGAGGAAGTAAACGCTGAATTTGGAACTATGGCAGATTTTCAGCAATTGGTTAAAGAAACTCATGCAAACGGTATGAAGCTTATCATCGATTGGGTGGCAAATCACACTTCACCCGATAATGTATGGGTTGGTCAAGGGCATATGGATTGGTACACCTTGGATTCCACAGGGAATCTTCAGCCGACTATTGGTACGGATTGGTGGGATGTAGCTGATTTGAATTATGACAACAAGGAGATGAGAAAAGCCATGATTTCTTCCATGCAGTTTTGGCTTAAAAATGCTGATATTGATGGTTTTCGTTGCGATGTAGCGGGATGGGTTCCGATGGATTTTTGGATTGAAGCGCGTAAAGAACTTGATGCCGTGAAGCCCATATTCTTTTTGGCGGAATCTGAAGGGGTAGACCAGCACCAGGCTTTTGATATGACGTACGGCTGGGAATTACATCATGTTATGAACGAGATAGCCAAAGGAAAAAAGAGCAACGCAGATGTTTTGGCGTACTTTGAAAAAAACAAGTACAAACGTTCCGATTACCGCATGCATTTTACTTCCAATCACGATGAAAATTCATGGAACGGAACAGAAATGGAGCGCTTGGGAGATGCACGCTTTGCGCTCGCTGTTTTTGCGGCAACTATTGAGGGGATGCCACTCGTTTACAATGGCCAGGAGACATCCTTGGATAAGCGATTGCGTTTTTTCGAAAAGGACACCATCGATTGGTTGAAAATGGATTTGGTTTCATTTTATACCAAATTGCTTCAACTGAATCGTAAAAATTCAGCCTTGTGGAATGGTGAATATGGAGCTCCACCTGTATTTCACACAGAGGCTACTTCTCCTATACTTATATATTCTCGGGAAAAAGACGGAAATAAAGTCGTGGTTGCCATTAATATGTCAGCAAAAGATGCGGCCTTGAAATTAACAGATCCCAAACTGTTTGGAAAATACAAAGAATTGTTCAGTGGAGAAAAACTCCGTATAAAAAAGGATATGACACTTGACTTAGAGGCCTGGGGATACAGGGTTTGGGTTAAGTAATAAAACGTAAGGCAATGCTGCAACATAAACCAAAATTATCTTTCTGGCAAATTTGGAACATGAGTTTTGGCTTCATGGGAATCCAATTCGGGTTTGCGCTGCAAGGAGGATACATGTCTAGAATATTTCAAACATTAGGTGCTGAACCTGATGAAATTCCCGGCTTGTGGATTGCTGCACCTTTAACGGGTCTACTTGTTCAACCAATTATTGGTTTTCTATCTGATCGGACTTGGTCCCCTCGTTTTGGGCGTAGAAAGCCTTATTTCTTGATAGGGGCTATTTTAAGTTCTGTAGCCTTGTTATTTGTTCCTTATTCCCCAGAATTATGGGTGGCGGCTGGGTTTTTATGGATTCTTGACGCTTCAATAAATGTAAGTATGGAACCTTTTAGGGCACTCGTTGCTGACAAATTGCCAGATGAACAACGATCTTATGGTTTTATCCTTCAAACATTAATCATTGGAATAGGTACATGGGTGGCCTCAAATTTACCTTGGATGGTATCTAAATTAGGAATCGCCGAATCTAACGATACGTCCGTTATACCCACCAACGTCAAAGTCGCCTTTGGGATTGGGGCATTGGTATTTTTAGCGAGTATACTATATACCGTATTAACTACAGAAGAATATCCCCCAAGCGACGAAGATAAATTTAGAGAAGAGAAAAATAAGGGCCGTTTTTTACCCGATTTACTAGCCTCAGTGAAATCAATGTCAGGAACTATGCTGAAACTTGGTATTGTTCAGTTTTTTAGTTGGTTTGCATTTTTTACCATGTGGAGTATGTCTACTCCGGCATTAACAGCACATATTTATAACTCACCAGCACCAATTGAGGAGAACTTTAATATGAATATCGCTTCTGAAAAGGCAGATTTTGAAAAAATGAATTCAGCATTTCAAGCTGCAGCTGATTTAGTTGGATCGAATATGGGAGTCTACGGTTTGACATCCATGGCTTTTGCCCTAATATTGACATTTTATTCATCTAAAAACATAATTAATAGAAAATGGATTCACCTAGTATCTCTAGTGATTGGGGGTTGTGGGTTTTTGCTGATGAATTTTATACCTGACCCAAGTTATTTGTGGATGTGTTTTGCACTCATTGGATTTTCTTGGGGAAGTATTTTATCTATGCCATACGCTATGTTGTCAAGTTCTGTGGATGAGAGCAAAATGGGATTAATGATGGGGCTATTCAACATGTTCATTGTGATACCTCAAATCATTGCCTCTTTGGGTGGAGTGAACACACTATCGAGACTATTTGGTGACTCACCAATTTCCCCTATGCTATTGGCAGGAACCTCTTTGGTTGTTGCAGGATTATGTAATCTATTGATCCGCGATAAAAATGTTTCTCATGGTTAATATAAATGCGCTTCTTTTCGACCTGGACGGGGTGTTAGTTTCAACGGAAACCAATCATTACTTGGCATGGAAAGCTATTGCACAGGAATTGGGTGTGCCTTTCACAGAACACGACAATGAATCTTTAAAAGGGATTAGCAGGGCAGACTCATTGAAGAAAATTCTCGGTAAGGGCGGGCTAACAATAAGTAATGAAGAATTCGATCGCTTAATGACAAAGAAAAATAATTACTACTTAGCGTCCATTGCTGAAATAAATCAGTCGAAATTACTCCCTGGGGTGAAGGAATTATTAATCTTAGCCAAAGAACGTAGAATTAAAATGGCAGTCGGTTCTTCTAGTAAAAATGCAAAATTCATTTTAGAAAAACTCAATATTCAGCAATATTTTGATGCTGTAATAGATGGCAACGATGTGCAAATACCGAAGCCAAATCCTGAAGTTTTTCTCAAAGGAGCGAGTGCTTTGAATTCTTTACCAATAGAGTGTATTGTATTTGAAGATGCTCAAAGTGGGGTGGAAGCAGCTTTGGCAGGTAATTTTAATGTGATAGGGGTAGGTAATCCTGCGCTGAAAAATGTAGTTACACACTACTTAAATGATTTAACTGAATTTAGTATTGATAATTATGCGCAACTTATTCGAAATTGATGAGTGGAAAATAACAGAAAATACCTTCGATGCAGAAAAGCAAAAACAAGCAGAGAGTATTTTTAGTTTAGGAAATGGATCATTCGGTCAACGGGCAAATTTTGAAGAAAAATATTCGGGTTCTACATTGCAAGGAAGTTATGTTGGGGGCATTTATTATCCAGACAAGACACGCGTAGGATGGTGGAAGAATGGGTATCCAGAGTATTTTGCTAAAGTGCTTAATTCTTGTAATTGGATTGGTATCAATGTAGAATTGGACGGTGAAATTTTAGACCTCAATAAACAAGTGGTTTTGTCTTTTTATCGTGAATTGGATATGCAAAAGGGAACGCTAAAACGGAAATTTATCGTACGCTTTTCTAATGGTAAAGAACTTGAAATTGAATCTTTGCGATTCTGTTCCATGGCAAATGATGAAATCGCCGCCATACGCTATTCGATTACCCCGTTAAATTTTACGGGAAATGTGAAATTCACCCCCTACTTGGATGCTAATGTTTATAATCACGACGCGAACTATGACGAGTTCTTTTGGGAGGAAGACAGCCACAAAGTAGATGTCAAGAAAGGTTATGTTTGCGTCAAGACAAAAAAGACAAATTTTTACGTTTCCACCGCTATGCGCTTTTCATTTTGGAAAAAAGATGAACTCTTGGATATTCACCCGAATTATTCGTCAAAGCCATTTTATGTGGAAAACAACTTTGAACACTACTTGGAGAAGGGGGTAACCTACCATTTAAAAAAGTACGTATCCATAGTGTCAACCCTAAATCACTCTGAGTTTTCGGTTATACCTCGCTCTATAAACAATGTGAGAGATGCTTACACTACCGGTTTTGACCCACTCATATTAGATCATATTAAGGCTTGGAGTGACATATGGGAAAAGGCGGATATTCAGATCTCAGGTGATTTGGCAGCGCAGCAGGGTATAAGGTTCAATATTTTTCAACTTTATCAGACGTATACAGGTAAAAATGAAAAACTAAATATAGGCCCAAAAGGTTTTACAGGGGAAAAGTATGGCGGCGCTACATATTGGGATACAGAAGCTTATTGTTTGCCGTTTTACTTGAAAACAAGTGATCCAAAGGTGGCGAAACAATTATTGGTTTATCGATACAATCAATTGGATAAAGCCATTGAAAATGCGCAGAAACTAGGTTTTAAAAACGGTGCAGCCTTGTATCCTATGGTTACCATGAATGGTGAGGAATGTCACAACGAGTGGGAAATAACCTTCGAAGAGATACATCGAAATGGAGCGATTGCTTTTGCTATATACAATTACATCCGACATACGGGCGATGAATCTTATCTACTGGAATGTGGACGAGCTGTATTGTATGCTATAGCACGTTTTTGGGTGCAGCGATTCAATTGGTCAAGCGAGAAAAACGAATTCGTTATGTTAGGAGTAACTGGCCCCAATGAATACGAAAATAATGTGAACAACAATTGGTATACGAATTACATCGCGAGATGGTGTGTTTCCTATGCGCTGAAAGTGCATGAAGATTTAAAGGATAATCCAGGTCCCATGGTAACTTCTTCGGAAGTGAAAGAATGGCAATACCTAATTTCAAATGTCTATCTTCCAACCTTAGCAGGAACAAAGGTGTTTTTGCAGCAGGACGGATTCATGGATAAAGAACAACTTGCCGCGAAGGATATTCCAGAAAGCCAAAACCCAATCAATAAACACTGGTCTTGGGACCGTATTCTTCGCTCTATCTTTATAAAACAAGCCGACGTTTTGCAGGGATTATACCTATTCGAGGAACATTTTGATGAGGAAACACTCAAGCAGAACTTTGACTTTTACGAGCCTAAAACAGTTCATGAATCATCTTTGTCCCCATGTATACATGCCATCTTAGCGGCTAAAATCGGGAGATTGGAAAAAGCGTATGAATTATATTTGAGAACTTCTAGATTGGATCTTGACGATTACAGTCACGAAGCGGACGAAGGTCTTCATATCACAAGTATGGCCGGAACATGGATGTCTATAGTAGAAGGCCTTGCAGGTATTCGTGTAACATCACAAGGTATCCATATTAAACCCGTGATTCCCAATCAATGGAGGTCTTATTGTTTTCAAATTATGGTGCGTAATCAACTCGTAAGGGTTGAAGTATTTAGAGATGAGTACCAGATTCAAAACACAGGTTCAGATGCTATAATAGTGGCTTGTACAGAAGGAGAATTAACTATTGAAGCAGGAGAGCACAAAATAATAACTAACGTCATAACAACAGTATAATGAAAAAAATAGCAGTCTTTTTGATAATTCTTGTCAGCAGTCATTATTATGCACAAACAGTAGGAATTATAGGAACATTTAACAATTGGTCTACTGATGTGAATATGACTACCGCAGACACCGTTAATTGGACCTTGAACTACACCTTCTCTGCCAATGAAGAGGTTAAATTCAGGCAAAATGCTTCTTGGACAGTGAATTGGGGCAGCGCCTCTTTTCCAACAGGAGTTGGGGTGCAAGACGGAGCAGATATCCCTGTGTCTCCTGGAACATATAGCATAACCTTTAATAGTTCCACAGGTGAGTATAATTTCCAAGCAGATAGTATAATTCCTGCACCTAGTAACATAAATCCGAGTAATAGGCAGTTAGTCTTACAGGGTTTTTGGTGGGACTATTATAACAGTGCTTACCCAAATGGCTGGGCAAATTATCTTACGGAACTTGCTCCAAGGTTGAAAAGTTTAGGAATTGATGCTGTATGGATACCACCAACGATAAAAAATACAGGTACCAACAGCGTAGGGTACGCTCCTTTTGATCATTATGATCTCGGTGATAAATGGCAGAAAGGTTCTACCAAAACTCGGATGGGTGATAAAGACGAAGTGCTCAGAATGATGGCCGTTTTTAAAGCAAATGGGATTGATGTGATTCAAGATGTGGTATTAAATCATATTGTTGGAGCGGGAAGCCAAACAGGAAATGGGGGGCAAGATCCTGTGGCAATGGATGATGGAGAAACCAATAAATTCAAAAATTTCAGGTACAGTTGTTATGCAACGCCGGGCTCAAATGAGACCACAGGGAATTACTTGGCCAGGCAAGGCCGTTTTCCGAAGAATTGGCAAAATTTTTATCCGAATCCCAATAATCCATGCTGCACCAATGAATTAAATACCCCGTATTGGGGGCCAGATATTTCTTTTGAGGGAAATGCGATAGGTACAAGCAGTAATGCAACATACAATCCAACGCAAACACCTGATTACATGCGCAACGGTATGCGAAATTGGATTGTTTGGTATAAGAAACAAATGGGTTGGGATGGCTTGAGGTTAGATGCAGTCAAGCATTTTCCACCAAGCGTGGCAGAGGATCTCCTTTGGAATTTACAAAATAATGCCTCTTGGGCAAGCGGAACAGATCAATTATTTGCTGTTGGCGAGTGGGTAGGGGGAATAAACGAAATGGATTCCTGGTGCAATCAAGTGCAAAATAGGTCTGGAACATTTGATTTTTCATTGAGAGGTAATTTATGGAACATAGTTGCCGGAAATGGAAATTATGATTTAGCGACTTTGCCTGGCTCCCAGCAATTGAATAGACAGCGCACAGTGCCGTTTGTGAATAATCATGATACCTTCCGGCCTCAGCTAAATTCACAAGGAAATTATATCGGATGGAATAGTGCACTCGGAACTCAGGTAGAACCGAATGATGGAAGAAATAGTATGGCGCATGCAATTGCTCTTTCTCTTGACGGAGCTCCGCAAATATTTTTTGAGGATTTATTCAACATAGGCTACAACGGTAATCGTTTCACTCACGATCCAAAAGTAGATTCTACTTTACCTACTAGAAGTGATATTGAAAACTTAATATGGTGTCACCAAAATTTAAGATTTAAAGAGGGCGCATATTTGGTGAGGTCGCAAGCAAATGATCTACTCGTTATAGAAAGACAAGGAAAAGCGTTAATTGGCGTTACAGACAGCTGGACTCAGTGGCAAAACATAAATGGCGTTCAAACTTCTTGGGCTGATGGAACCATTCTGGTGGATTATTCACAAGCAAACGGTTCGAGTCAGCGAGTAGTATATGGAGGAGGAAAAGTAGATATTTCTATTCCCCCCTGCGATGGAACTGCTAACCTTGGTAGAAGGGGGTATGCTGTTTGGGCCCCCCAAGGAATAACGGATAACTACCAGCGACCATCAAAAAATATTACCCAAGAATGGGAGATGGCGGATGATCTCGGAGACAAACACCTAAATTCATTAGAACAGGGTGGAGCGCTACCAGACAGTAGCCTCGACTGTAGAGTGGTAGGAAAAATATATGCAAAATCGGGCACACAAATAAAGCTAGACATCTTTACGGTGGATACAAATTCTTTCGTCACTTGTATCTTGGTTGATAAAGAATGTTTAACCATCGACTCATTGACTGGAACTGGATCTTTTACATTTATCGATACGGCAGCATATGATGGTTGGCATACAATAAAAATTAGAAACACTTCAGATACTCAACCAGGGCAAAAATGTTGGGTAAAAGCAACGTACAGAGCTCCGGAACTTGTTCTTACAAATGAGGTGAAAAATAAGTGTGCTTGTGTGGCTGCACCTATCGTAGAGATTGAAGAAAATGATTATACATCTTTGTCTATTTATCCTAATCCGGTAAAAGACTTACTAAATTTAGAATGGGATGCTCAGTTGGTAATGAATCCTCAAATTGACATCTATGATTTAACAGGTAACTTACTCATGACTAAAAACGTAACATCGAATCTTGGGGTTGAGACAATAAATATTGCGCACCTCGAAAATGGAACTTTTGTACTGGTTTTTTCCTCGGAATTTGCTAAATTGACTACAAAACTCTTTGTAAAAATGTAATTTTTTAGATGTGCAGCATTTAGGAAAACATGCAATTTCTCAATAAAAAAGAGGCATAATCTAAGCCTAGCGATATGTTTTTTATTTATTTCCTAAAGTTAGCGTAAATTAGCCACGTGAGGTATAGCTTGGTTATTCCGGTATTTAACAACGAAAATGGTCTTCATTTGCTCATGGAGGCGATCTCTTCAGTGGATTTTCTGAGTCAGGATGCGGAGATTATTTTTGTAGACGACGACTCTTTGGATAAGTCTTGGGAAAAATTGAAAGCGTTGAAAGCTGCCAACAATCAACTTAAAATTATTCGCCTTTCAAGGAATTTTGGTCAGCATGGAGCGACGCTTGCAGGCATAAACGAATCGAATGGCGATTACATACTCACTATAGACGACGATTTAGAGGTTCATCCTGTGGAATTTATAAAATTGATTTCTGAACAATCGAAAACGGGTGCAGAGGTTGTTTATGGGGAATATACTTCCCGAGAGAGTTTTTTCAGAAAAGTAGTCAAAGTGCTATATAAAACGCTTTCAAAAGCTGAAGGGAGGTTAAAAGGCAAAGGAAGTAGCATGCGATTGATACAAGGAAATTTGGCAAGGAAGATAGCAAAATCCCACTATTCTTTTGTTTTTATTGATGAATTCATTCTATGGTATACTTCTCAATTAGCTTTCGTAAAGGTTGATCATTACAATAAGGCTATTACTAAAACTCGATACAGGTTAGGAGGTTTATTTCGGACAACTGTCAATGTTCTGATGTACTCAACGGCTATCCCATTGCGACTTGTAACACTTACAGGTTTCTTCTTGGCGATTGTCAATTTTACTGTTGGTATATTTCTGCTGTATAAATATTTTATCGATAAAATTAAGATCGAGGGATATATATCTTTAATGGTTGCCATCTTATTTTCTACAGGGCTATTATTGATTGGAATTGGTGTTATTTCACAATACCTAAGAAGTATGATGAAAAATTTAAATCATGCGCCGGCATATTACATTGCTGAGAAAGAATGTTAACGCTCAAGCAATTTGATGTTGAGCTCCTTCGAATTCAATTAGAAGACATTGAATTGGTAAGGAAGTGGCGCAATGAAGCCTATATTGCCAACCAGATGATTTACCGTGATTTCATTACAGAGAGTATGCAATTAAATTGGTTTTACTCCGTCAATAATGCGGAAAATTACTATTTCATTATACGCTACAAAGGACAAAAAGTAGGGCTCATAAATGCAAAAGATTATCAGGAAAATAAAGGATTTGGAGAAGGAGGGATCTTCATTGGAGAAAAGGAATTTGAGGACTCTTTTGCCGCAGTATTTGCCTCTCTTTGTCTATTGAATTTTGTTTTTTACATGCTTCCGCACATTACAAAATCGAGAATTCGAGTATTGAAGTCAAATATTCGTGCAATTCAATACAATAAGCTTCTGGGTTACCAAGAGATTGATGGGGCAGCAAATACCTACGACCAACTTTTTGAACTCTCTCGAATTAACTATCTCCAACAAGGGTTAAAACTTAATAAAGTAGCTAGTTTGTATTGTGAGGGGTCTAATTTAATGGAACTATCAGGAACAGCTGAACCAATCAATATGCATGAAATCAATGAGCTATTGAAGGCTAAAATTCCTCCAATGGCAATACCCGGTCTTTAAAACAGGCTAACCAATTTTCTTTGGTGGCGAGTGATAGAAGAAAAGGATCTTCCAAGTGTTCGATTTTATAGCGACTAATTTCTTCAGAGGAATACCCCCAGTGTGGATTTGGAATGTCAAACATTAAAACAACACGATCATCTATTGAGTCATTCCAGGCTTCATGTTCAAATGAGTCATCAAAAATCACCAATTCGCCCTCCTTCCAATGGTGAACCATATTACCGACTCTAATACCGCAAAGATTTCCTTCGGGGACGATGAGTGGTAAATGACACCTCAATACCATTCGTGTATACCCTTCGTGGGGTTTAATTTTTGTTTTGGCGGGGAGAAAAGAAAAGTCACAAGAAATAATGGAAGGAATGGAAAAAATTAGTGATGCAGCTTTAGGACACAAGGCAGCGTGTTTGTTGCTTTTCATTAAAAAAAATAGAAATGAAAAAACTTTCCAAGATTGTTGATTTTCATTTTCCACATATTCTGGGAATGTATTCAACCAGTTATTATCCTTGTTCTCCGAAAGTAAGTTTTTTAACTCTAGTTGAATTGTTTTCCATTGAGTAGTCAGAGTTTGTAATTCAGGAAACAAATCACTAGAATAAAAATAGTGAGGATTTTTTTCTGTAATGACGTTCATCATTGCCTTTTTAACTTTCCTTCTTTCCAATCTTGAATTAATTTACCCCAAGAATAAGGGTTAAAAAGATTGTTCGCAGGAAGCTGACCGTTGGTGTAAAGTTTTGACATCCTCTCATTGTAAGCATTTCCATAAGCGAGTGATCCATCGGCATCTAACTTAGCCGCTACCATGGCCAATGACTCTCCCGATAATTCTTTTTGAGCACGACGAATAGCGTCATCATAAGGCTCCATGTTAATAATGTATGAGTCAAATTGTTCTTTTGTGGGCCAAGGATATAAGGTTATTTCACGCAAGTTGATGGTGTCAATATCCATGAGGTGAATAATACTGTATCTATTTTCCACAAGCGTATCAGGAACAACATACGTAGAAGGTTTGAATCCAAATGCATTGAAAATAATGCTATCTCCTGGATAAGTGACTATAGAGAAAAAACCATAAGAGTCTGCTAGGGCACCACGACCAATGGTTCGATCATATACAGTAATGAAAGGAATAGGATCTAAGGTGCCGTCTGAAACTGCAACACCTGAAAGTTGTATCAATTTTTGAGGATCCAATTCCCTTTTTTGAGCATGAAAGTTTACTGCTAGGGCACAAAAAAATATTCCGATGGACAAACTGAGATATCGCACAGCAACAAGTATACAAAAATAGTTCCATTTATCTAATATTTTTAGCCATATTTAACACTTCGACAATGATGTTAAGTCCTTTTATTTTCCTAAATTTGCGAGAATTTTTATTTCCAAATTCACATGTCTCTAAACAGCTTGAACAACATTAAAGAGGGTCTAACATACGATGATGTCTTATTAATTCCTGCATTTTCAAAAGTTTTACCTAGGGAGGTTTCCCTTCAGTCGAAATTCACACGTAACATCGTATTGAATTCACCAATAGTTTCCGCAGCAATGGATACAGTAACTGAAGCAGAATTGGCTATTGCAATTGCGCAGCAGGGAGGTATCGGTGTGATTCACAAGAATATGACTATCGAAATGCAAGCCATGAACGTTCGTAAAGTTAAGCGATCAGAAAGTGGGATGATTATAGATCCAATTACCTTAAATGAAACGGCAATAGTAAGAGATGCCTTAGTGCTGATGAGAGAAAATAGTATCGGAGGTATCCCAGTTGTAGATGAGCATAATGTACTGAAAGGAATTGTAACGAACCGAGATTTACGTTTTGAAAAGAATATCGAGAGACCAGTGACGGAGATTATGACTTCCAATAAATTGATCACTACCTCAGAATCAACAGATCTTCAAACAGCGGAAGGCATTTTACAAGAAAATAGAATAGAAAAACTTCCTGTTGTAGATGCAGATTATAAATTAATTGGCCTAATTACTTATCGAGATATAATCAAGGTAAAAGAACATCCGATCTCTTGTAAAGATAAATTAGGAAGATTAAGAGTGGCTGCTGCAGTTGGAGTTACCAATGATACGTTAGAGAGGGTCGCCGCCTTAACGAATGCCGGGGTGGATGCCATTGTAATTGACACAGCTCACGGCCATTCTGCAGGAGTAATAGCGAAATTGAAAGACGTAAAAGCTAAATTTCCTAAGTTGGATGTTGTTGTCGGAAATATTGCCACGGCAGAAGCTGCTATAGCACTCGTTGAAGCAGGAGCAGATGCGGTGAAAGTGGGAATTGGCCCAGGTTCGATTTGTACAACACGGATAATCGCAGGAGTTGGCGTTCCACAATTGACTGCTGTCAATGATGTTGCACTCGCTATCGCAGGGACAGGTGTTCCGGTAATAGCTGACGGGGGTATCCGATATACAGGGGATATCGTTAAAGCATTGGCGGCGGGTGCAGACTCGGTCATGTTAGGTTCTATGTTTGCAGGTGTTGAGGAATCTCCCGGGGAAACGATAATCTTCGAAGGCAGGAAATTTAAATCATACAGAGGAATGGGGTCTGTGGAGGCCATGCAAAAAGGATCCAAGGATAGGTATTTTCAAGATGCAGAGGATGATGTTAAAAAACTAGTTCCTGAAGGTATTTCAGGCAGAGTGCCTTTCAAAGGTAAAATATCCGAGGTTATGCACCAAATTATAGGCGGCATCAGGGCAGGAATGGGTTATTGTGGATCTGATTCTATCGAAAGACTGAAAGGTGCACAATTTGTGAGAATTACCAATGCAGGGGTTAAAGAATCTCATCCTCATGATGTCACAATTACAAGAGAAGCACCGAATTACAGTTTAAAATAATTAAAGATTAAATAATTTGTTATGATAAAACATGCGTTAAGAATTTTACTCGTTGCGGGTATAATAGGTTTAAATAGCACGGCACAAGCACAGACTCCGGATCCAATTTTAATGGAAATAGGGGGTAAGACTGTTACAAAAAGTGAATTTCTACAGATATATTTGAAAAATAACTCAGATCCAAAATTTGATAAAGCATCGATGGATGAATATATAGAGATGTTCAAAAGATTTAAACTTAAAGTTGCAGAAGCAGAATCCTTGGGTTATGACACAATTCCTAAACTAAAAAAAGAACTTGAAGGATATAAAAAACAATTGGCAAACCCATACTTAATAGACTCAGCAGCAAATAATTACCTTGTTCAGGAGGCTTACGATAGAATGCGAACGGAAGTACGCGCCTCGCACATCTTGATTAAGTGTGATCTAAATGCGTCTCCAAAAGACACATTAGACGCCTGGAATAAGGCCATGGCGTGTAAAGCAAGAATTTTGAAGGGTGAAGATTTTGCATTTGTGGCAAAATCTAAAAATGGTTCTGAAGATCCTTCAGTTGTAACCAACGGGGGAGATTTGGGCTATTTTACAGCCTTTCAATTGGTTTATCCATTTGAAGACAAGGCCTACAATACGCCAGTGGGTAAAATTACAGATCCTGTAAGAACACGATTTGGATACCATATAATTCAAGTAAACGATAAGCGTCCGACGAGAGGAACTATTAAGGTAGCTCACCTCATGATTCAAGTAGGAAAAAGTGCAACAGAGGAACAAGTTCAGAATGCTGAAAAGAAAATAAATGAATTATATGATAAGCTAAATGCATGGGAGTCATGGGATGAAATGATAAAAGCGCATTCTGAAGATCCCGGAACCCAAAAGAAAAATGGAGAATTACCAATGTTCGGTTCAGGGACTACACAGCGCATGGTTCCGGTTTTTGAGGATGCTTCTTTTGCCTTGAAAAAAGATGGTGATTATAGTAGACCTGTCAAAACAGACTACGGTTATCACATCATCAAAAGATTGGAATGGAAAAATATTGCCTCGTTTGAATCATTAAAAAAAGAAATTCAAACTAAGGTAAATAAAGATGAACGTGCGAAAAAAACACAAGACTCATTTGTGGAAAAATTGAAGAAACAATATAAATTTAAGTCTGCCGGTGAAGCACCTCTGGCTTGGTTCGATAAGAATATTGACTCAACATACTTACAAGGAAAATGGTCTGACGATAAATTATCTACGGACCTACCAATCTTTGAGTTAGTTGGAGTAAACAAAAAATTTACCCAGAAAATGTTTTCGGAATTCCTGAAAAAAAATTACCGAGGACTCAAAAAAGAAGATTCCAAGACCTTAGTCAGAAAGCAATTGAAAAGTTGGGAAAAGTCCGCAATTTTAGAATATGAGGAAGCTATTCTAGCTGATAAATACCCTGATTATAAGGCCTTGATAAAAGAATACCACGATGGTATTATCTTGTATGAGGTCATGTCAGATAAAGTTTGGAACAAGGCCACAAAAGACACTGCTGGTCTCCGAAATTTCTTTGAAAAAAATAGGGATAAATACATGTTTCCAATGAGGTACGATGCGATTGTATACGAGTGTTTATCCTCTAAAAATGCTAAAATGGCATACAAGATGCTGAAACGAAAAAAGAATACATCTAAAGAAATTATAGAGAAATTGAATCAAAGCTCAGAGTTGAATGTAACTGTAAAAATGAACAAATTAGATCCCGAAACTTATACAGCTCTTAAAAATAGAGAATTAGTGATTGGCCGAAATAAACCCTATGAATTTGAAAATAAGTTCTACGTGGTTTATTTGAAAGAGAAATTGCCAGTAATGCGCAAGGAACTTTCTGAAACTAAAGGATTGGTCACGTCAGATTACCAAAACTACCTAGAGAAAAATTGGATGGAGGAAATAGCTAAGAAGTATAATATCACAATCAATTACGATGTTCTTTACAACCTAAATAAGTAAGTAAATGAAGATATCCTCGGTAATACTTGTAATATTTTTGTCATCATCTTACTTTGCTCAAAACGATAAAAAAGTTATAAATAAAATTGTTGCACAAGTAGGAGATCAGATTATTTTGTTATCCGATGTGGAAGAGCGCAAACTTCAATTTATCATCAATAATCCTAAAGCGCTGGCCCCGACGGAATGTGAAGTGCTGGAACAATTGATGATGGAAGAGCTTTTGTACAATCAGTCACTCATTGATAGTTTAATTGTTTCAGAGGAGGCTGTTGAATCTGAATTGGAAATGCGATTTCGGGTTGCTATTGAGGAAAAATTCAATGGAGACAGAGCCAAGATGGAGGAAGTTTATGGCAAAACCATCAGTCAATTAAAAGAGGAATTAAGGGGGCAAATAAAGAAAAAAATGCTCGCTCAAGAAATGGAACAGACTTTGGTCTCTAAAATTTCTGTTACCCCGAAAGAGGTTGCCGCTTTCTTCAATAAAATACCAAAGGATAGTATTCCATTAATCAATATGAAAATGAGTTTTCAGCAGATTGTAAACTACCCTGCAATTTTAAATGAGGATAAAGAAAAGGCTAGGCAAAAACTTTTGGATATTCAAAAGGAATTAACTAATGAGAATTTTGAGTTGATGTGTAAAATTCATTCAGACGATATTTCCAGCGCGATTAATGGTGGTATTATAGAAGCATCTCGTGGTATGATGGTGCCTCAGTTCGAATCCATGGCGCTCTCCCTGAAACCAGGAGAAATCTCAGAAATAGTAGAGACGCAATTTGGCTATCACATATTGTTACTAATAGAAAGAAAGGGAGATGATTATATCTGCAGACATATTTTGAAAAAGCCTTCTTATTCTAAACAAGCGTTTAAGAAATCTGCTGATAAGGTAGATTCAGCATATACTAAACTCAAAATGAATCAAATCACATGGGAGCAAGCAGTCGTTGCTTATTCAAATGACGAGATGACTAAAGAAAATAAAGGAATAATCACAAATCCTTACACAGGAGAACAAACTTGGGAAATGGATCAATTAAATGAAATAGATCAACAAATCTATTTAATTACTGACCGTATGGAAAAGGGAAATATTTCTAAGCCTTCTATTTATAACGATATTTATGAAAGGAAAGACGGTGTCAGGATAGTTCGTTTGATGAATAGAATCCCCGCGCACAAGGCAAATCTCAATGACGATTATGCTTTGATAAAACTTGCCGCAGAGAATGATAAAAAAACAAATACGATTAATGATTGGATAAATTCAAAAGTTACCTCATCATATCTTCGTGTCGATGAAAATTACGTGAATTGTACATTTAAAAGCAATTGGAAATCAAATTAAATCATATGTCTGATAAGGAAGGAATTGACAACTTAGTAACGCATTACAAAGAGTTAAAAAATGAAATTCATAAAGTTATCATTGGTCAGGATGATGTGGTGGATCAAGTATTAATTTCTATTTTTTCTCGCTCTCATTGTCTTTTAGTGGGTGTTCCTGGTTTGGCAAAAACTTTATTGGTGAATACAATTGCTGAAACTTTAGGACTATCTTTCAATAGGATACAATTTACACCCGACTTGATGCCTTCTGATATAGTAGGTTCTGAGATATTGGATGAAACAAAGCAATTTAGATTCATCAAAGGTCCTCTTTTTTCCAACGTTATTTTAGCTGATGAGATCAATAGGACTCCTCCTAAGACTCAGTCTGCATTGTTAGAAGCTATGCAGGAAAGAAGAGTTACTACAGCCGGTACTACCTATACATTACCTAACCCATTTTTTGTTTTGGCTACTCAAAATCCGATAGAGCAGGAGGGAACATACCCTCTTCCAGAAGCGCAATTAGATCGGTTTATGTTCAATGTTTGGGTGGATTATCCGTCTTATGCTGAAGAGCTAGCCATTGTGAAGACCACCACTTCAGATAGTAAAACGACTTTGAATAAAGTGCTTGACGGCGAACAAATAATTTACTACCAGGACCTAATAAGAAGAATTCCTGTAGCTGATAATGTATTGGAATATGCAGTGAATTTAGTGTCTAAAACCCGAATTAATAATCCCTTGGCATCAGCACTAACTAAAGATTATATTACATGGGGTGCGGGACCAAGAGCTTCCCAGTATTTAGTGATTGGAGCCAAGTGTCATGCAGCATTAAAAGGAAAATATTCTCCAGATATCGCGGATGTAAAAGCTGTGGCCAAGGCAATACTCAGACATCGTCTCGTAAGAAATTACCGTGCAGAAGCGGAAGGGTATACCATGGATAGGATCATCGAAGAGCTTTTATAGAAATAGC
>CAMDLY010000024.1 GCA_945902115.1 Lishizhenia tianjinensis
ACGCCAACAGGAGGAACATACAATTGGTCAAATGGAGGAACAGGATCGAGTATTACGGTATCACCAACAGCTACAACAAACTATACGGTGACGTATACTGTTAATGGTTGTTCATCACCTCTTACAACTACGCAAGTAGTGGTTACCCCATCGCCAGTGGTAACGATTACAGGTAATCAAACAGTCTGTGTAGGAACTCCCACTAATTTAACAGCAGTAGGAACGCCCTCTGGAGGTGTTTATACGTGGTCTAATGGAAGCACTAGTGCATCAATTACTGTGACACCTACCACAACGACGACCTACACGGTGACATATACAGTGAATGGTTGTAGCATCACGCAATCAGCTGTAGTTACAGTATTACCATCTCCGCTACTTACGGTTTCGAATCCTACGATATGCGCGGGAGGTACGGCAACTATTCAGGCTACCGCAAGCCCAGCAGGAGGCACATACAGTTGGTCAACGGGAGCAATGGGAGCGAGTACTACGGTAAACCCGACGGTAACGACAACGTACACGGTGACGTATACAGTGAATGGTTGTAGCATCACACAACCAGCTGTGGTAACAGTTTCACCTTCTCCAGCAGTTACTGCAACTACTTCCACAATATGTGCAGGAGGAACAGCCACGTTAACAGCTACGGGTACGCCAACAGGAGGGACATACAATTGGTCAAATGGAGGAACAGGATCGAGTATTACGGTGTCACCAACAGCTACAACAAACTATACGGTGACGTATACGCTACAGGGATGCGGAACAACGACCTTTACCACTTCTGTTAGTGTGAACCCAATTCCAACAGTTCAAGTTGATGATACAACTATTTGTCAGGGTCAAACAGGTTCGATTATGGCTGTAGGGTCTCCACAAGGAGGGACCTACCAATGGTCCAATGGTTTAACAACGCAGACGATATCAGGTTCTCCTTCTTCTACACTTGTTCTTTCAGTATTTTATTCACTGAATGGATGTTCATCATTAGCTGACAGTGCTACCATTTTTGTTAATCCGATTCCAAGTATAAATCTTGGTGCGGATACATTAGTATGTGAAAGCATCCTTCCAATTGTGCTTTCATCGCCCTCTTCGGGTCCAAGCGCACAGTATTTGTGGAATACTGGGAATACAGCGCCTTTACTAACGGTTACTGGCGAGGGTGCTTATTCTTTAGTGGTGACTTTAAATGGTTGTTCGAATACGGATACAATTCAAGTTTTAATTGATCCATGTTTGTCAATCACTGAAAATGACAATTTAAATTTGGTAGTGTTTCCAAATCCGACCTGGGATATCATACATGTGCAAAGTGGCCACTATAGTATGGAACGAATTTCCATAATTGATAACCTCGGTAAAGAGGTTTTACTATTCTCTCCTAAGGCTTCAGAGATACTTATTAGTGCAGAACCACTGTCTCCGGGCGTTTATTCTCTTATAGTCAGAATGAATGGAATAAATATTATTAGACGGATAGTGAAATACTAGCTAATTAATAGTTTGGCAATTTGAACGGCATTCGTTGCTGCACCTTTCCTAAGGTTGTCAGCGACAATCCAAAGATTAAGAGTGTTTGCTTGACTTTCGTCTTTACGGATACGTCCTACAAAAACATCATTCTTCCCCTGAGCGTATTTCGGCATCGGATAGGAGAAGGTGTTCGTGTCATCGAGAATGGTGATACCTGGAGTATCGGAGAGAACAGACCTTAGCTCAGATAATTCAAATGCACTATTAAACTCGATATTTACTGCCTCAGAATGGCCTCCAACAACGGGAACTCTAACAGCTGTAGCCGTCACATTGATTTTAGGATCTAGGATTTTTCTTGTTTCGTTAGTCAACTTCATTTCTTCCTTGGTGTAACCATTTTCAGTAAATGCATCGCATTGGGGAATACAGTTTTTATCTATTGGGTATTTGTATGCCATTTCTCCTTCTACACCGTTTCTTTCATTTTCCATTTGTTGGACGGCATTTACTCCAGTTCCTGTTATGGATTGATATGTTGAAACCACCACGCGCTTAACCCCATACTTTTTATGTAAAGGAGAAAGAACCATGACTAATTGAATGGTGCTACAATTTGGATTCGCAATTATTTTATCATCTTTCGTTAACAGATGGCCATTTATTTCTGGCACAATTAATTTCTTACTTGGGTCCATCCGCCAGGCTGATGAGTTATCAATCACAGTAGTACCTGCATCAGCAAATTTTTGTGCCCATTTCAAGGAGGTATCACCCCCTGCCGAAAAAATAGCAATGTCTGGTTTCATGGATATAGCAGTTTCTAATCCAACTACAGTATAAGTTGAACCTGAAAACTCTATTGTTTTACCTACGGATTTTTCAGAAGCGACTGGTATCATTGTTGAAACTGGAAAACATAATTCCTGAAGAACCTCCAACATGACATTACCAACCATCCCTGTTGCACCAACGACTGCTACTTTCATTTATTAAATATTTAACTTATTATTAATTGATTATTCTCTACGCTGCGCGTAAAATTAATATATTTGAAAACACATGAAATCTATTCTTGTATTTTTCTTCTTTTTAGCTGTCTTTCTTCTGAGTTTTAACACGCATGCCCAGATATTTGAAGATTTTAATGACGGAAATTTTTCCGATAACCCTACTTGGTCAGGAACTCCGAACGATTTTATTGTTAACTCAAGTCAACAGTTGCAACTAAATAATACGGTGGCTGGTACGTCTTATTTGTCAACTTCACACAACCTTCAAGACCTAAATAATAAAGAGTGGCGCATTTGGGTTAAACAAACCTTCTCACCTTCTTCTAGTAACTATGGAAAAGTTTTTTTAACCGCTGATAATGCAGATTTATCCATTGCTCAAAATGGATTTTATCTCCAATTTGGAGAGGCAAATGCTATTGACGCTATTCGACTATTTAAACTACAGGCTGGCGTTTCCACACAGTTATGTGCTGGTGCAGACGGCCAAATTGCAAATAGCTTTAATGTTAATGTAAAGGTGGTTCGCGATAACTCCGGGAATTGGAGTTTGTATGCGGATTTAACTGGAGGTCAGAATTTTATCTTGCAAGGGACAGCGAATGACCCTAGCGCCCTATTGGGAAATCAATTTGGGATATTGAATATCTACACATTAAGCAATGCCAATAAATTTTATTATGATGATATCTATGTGGGTGACGAAATAGTTGATTTAACACCTCCAGTTTTAGTAAGTGCAACTGCAATTTCAGCACTTCAAATTGATGTGCTATTCAATGAGGCAATTACCACCTTGAGTGGCGAAAACACAAATAATTATGACATTCAACCATTTCAGAGTGCAGCATCAGCATCAATTGATTTAATAAATCCAGCATTGGTTCATATAATTCCAAATTTCCCGCTTCAAAATGGTAATACGTATACTCTTCTAGCGAGTTCAATTAGCGATTTGGCAGGAAATATCACTAGTAATTCTCAAAGCTTTCAGTTTCAATATTTAATTGCTGATTCGGCCGTTAAAGGAGATGTGATAGTGAGTGAAATTTTTGCAGACCCTTCGCCAATTATTGGACTCCCAGAAGTAGAGTTTGTAGAAATTTACAATAAAAGTAACAAGATATTCAACCTCAATGGTTGGAAAATTGGTGATGCGTCATCGGATGGAACTATTGGAGATACTTGGATTCTTCCTGGCGAATACCAACTATTGACAGCGACAGCAAATATTCCATTATTTACTTCAGCTGCTTCTGGTGTCACTAGTTTTCCAAGTCTAAATAATGCAGGTGATGATGTTGTCCTAAAGGATGGGAACGGGAATATTATTGATAAAGTAAGCTATTCAGACGATTGGTATCAAGACGAGATAAAAAGTGATGGGGGTTATTCTTTGGAGCTCATTAATCCCAACGATCCATGCTCGGACCAAAACAATTGGATTGCCTCTAACGCAGTGCTTGGGGGTACACCTGGAATAATTAATTCTGTTTACAATGTCGCCGTTGATATGGAAGGACCGGGAATTGACTTAGTATTAGCCTCATCTCCAAATTTTTTAGAATTTCATTTTGATGAAGGCATGGATTCACTTTCTTTAGTTCTTTGCTCTCTATCTTTTGCCCCAAGTTTAACGGTGCAGAATAGATATATCCAGGGAGAATACCCTACACTCATGACCGTTCAATTCAATGAAACGATTACTCCATCTCAACTTTACACGTACACTATAAATCCTATAGCAGATTGTTGGATGAACAGCATTGGCAGGAATGGAGAATTTATTTTACCGGAACAACCGCAGAAGGGCGATATAATAATCAATGAGATTTTACAAAATCCGTTGAATGGAGGGCAAGATTGGATTGAACTTTATAATAAATCAGAAAAAGTTATCAACTTAAAAGATTGGCAGATGGCAAATTTTGATAACGACACAATCGACAATTTCAAAACAATTAGCTCCAATTATTTACTTCAACCAAATGATTATGTTGTCCTGGGAAAAGATTCCAACTTTGTGAAGGAGAATTATCCTTTTTCGATTCCGGGTAAATTTTTATTCACTGAATTACCGAGTTATAACAACGATTCAGGAACAGTTTATGTGATGTATAATTCAGAGATAATCGACGATGTTTCATATTTAGATGCATGGCATTTTAAGTTATTAGACAATACAGACGGAGTCAGTTTGGAGAGAATAGATCCAAATGGTGAAGCTTCTAGTTCATTTAATTGGCATTCTGCTGCCGAAGACTTTGGATTTGCCACCCCAGGGAGAAAAAATTCACAATACTTACCGGCTGTTTCAAACGGTACAATTACCCTAACAAATGAGGTTTTCTCTCCTGATAACGATGGATTTGAAGATATTATGCAACTTTCGTATGCTCTTTCAGAGCCTGGCTTACTTGCGAAGGCACAAATTTACGACGAACAAGGGAGATTGGTTAGAACACTTTTCTCAAATGAGTATTTGGGTACAGAAGGTGTCTTTTATTGGGATGGCACTAATGATAATGAAACAAAGGCGAGCATAGGAATCTATATCTTAAGGGTTGAAGTGTTTTCAACAAATGGAGGTGTATTTTTTACTTCTAAAAAAGCAATTACCTTGGCGGGTAAGCTTTAACTTTATATAAAAAAGTGAAAATATGAAAAAGTTACTCCTAATCGGTTTATTGTTATCATCAATTACCACTGTTTCATGGTCTCAGCAGTATTCCACTGCAATTGGTATTAAAGGGGGGTATCCTTCTTTAGGAGGAATCGACATCAAACATTTTTTAAGTTCTGGCTTGGCAGTAGAAGGGACTATAGGCGGATATTCCAATACGCTTTTGATTTCTGCAATGCTTGAATACCAAAAATCGCTACCTGAGCCAACAGGCCTGGATTGGTATTTGGGAGTTGGTCCCATACTTGGTGTTAGTTCAGGTTCAGTTGTTTTGAGTGCAAATGGCGTGATTGGAGTTGATTATACATTTCAAGATTTTCCCTTGAATATATCTTTGGATACCGGGCCTATTGTATCCTTGAGTCCTAGCGTCGGCATGGGTTGGGGTGGAGGTTTAGCTATCCGCTATGCCCTTAAATAATAGAATTTCTCCAGGTTCGAAAAATTGGATTGCCAAATATTTTGAGCTTGCAGACAATGAAATTATTTCTTTATCATTAAACGAAAACAACGACGACCTTGAGGATTTACTCGAATTGGTTTCTTCGAAAACAGGTTTGGTATTCGGGGTTGCGAATTCCTTCATTTTTACGAATCATTTAAATAATGAAAATTACACGAGCGATGAGTCAATAAAGTTGCTCCTTTTTGAATCTCTTATTTTAGCCTATTTACAAAGAAGCAGGGAAGAATTTAATAAGGATGCTTTTATCCAATCACTCTGTCAGTTCTATAAAATTTGGAAAGATGGTGGTTGGGTGGATAAATGGCTTAAGGGAAATCAGACACATGAGTTGGAGAAAATTTTGTCAATGCGTGTGAAAGTAAATACCTCAATTTTTGGAACAAATTATTGGATAAATCACCTTTCCAATGCCCTGTTATTTTTAGATGTATTGCTCTTCATTGAATTTTTGGAAGGAAAATCATTCTCATATAGGGAGAAAAGAGATAATTATGCATTTTCTGTATTGACAGGAATTGTTGCAGCAGCACTTGCAGACGGGTTAATTGATCCCAAGGAACAAAAGATAATTGATCACTTGCTGGCCTCCGCAGACTTACCACGGAAGTTTGAACAGGAATTGGAGCGGTACATGAACAAAACAAATACGTTAGGCACTTTCGATTTTGAAAATAAGCAACTAGCCAAAATTACTTTCAAGCTAGCTCTTTTTTTAACGGAGGGCAATACTTTTAATGTGGAAGAAAAGGAGGAAAGAACACAATTATTAGGAAATCAATTCAAACTGTCTAGTCTCGAAATAGAGGAGTGCAGATTAACTTATGATGCTTTTATTTTTGATAGCAACGTTCAATTAAATCAGATAAAAGAGGATAATCAAATTAAGCTGGTTTACAAAGGATTCTCGAATAGGTGGATAAGAATTCTCGGCAGAAATAAGGAGAAATTTGTAAATGAATTAAATGAGAGCAAAGAGCTACTAGCACTAATAAAAAAATCTACCCAACAAGAACTTAGCAAGGAAGAAAAGGAAAAAGTAAAAACACAATTTATGGATGTATTGAAATCTGTTCCTTCAATAGGAATATTTTTATTACCAGGTGGGGCTATACTTCTTCCCTTGATTTTGAAAATAGTGCCGGATTTAATGCCTTCGGCGTTTAAAGAAAATGAAATAAAGAAAAAATGAAATGTACCATACATGTATACCTATTGAATGAATTGTACTCTCAAGAAATTGCAGAAAACAATCACGATGGAAAAGAAAGTGCTGACAATAAAAAATACCTTTGGGAGGATGAATTGAGTATTAATTCTCAGGTTGTCTCAGTTTTAGAAGAGGAAAATGCATCGTATACCTTGCAAGGGGCATTATCGGATGGAAATACCTTTTGTGAAGAAGTCAGATCAATGCGTTTGGTAAAAATTCAATCAGAGAATAGCCCTGCCTGCGAAATCGGGGTGTCTGAATCCATTCTCAACGCATTAAAAATAGAAAAGGAAAACAATGAGATAGTTATTTCCTTCTTCATAAATGACAATGAGCCTTTTGCTAATCCTCTCCCGGGAATTTATATTTCGAGTAAAGAATTCCCAAAAAATCTCATATTCTGATGTACCGAATCAATAAAATATCTTTGTCATTCGACCGGATCATTTTGAGAAATGTGAATCTTACGGTCAAGAATGGTGAGCTTTTGGGTTTGGTTGGAAAAAGTGGGGCGGGTAAATCCTCGTTACTTAAAATTATGGCAGGTATATTATCTCCAACTTCAGGGCAATTGAGCTGGAATGACCAAAACATGCCGTGCGCAAATGAATTACTCATACCAGGATATAAAAATGTTTCTATTGTAAATCAAGATTTTAAATTAGACAACTACCATACAACGGAGGAGAATATAAGAGAGTCAATTCTCAGTTTACCATACGCCAAGAGAGAACGAAGAATAAAAGAATTGATTCAACTGTTTCAATTACAAAAGGTTGCCCAAAACAGAGCATCGCTTCTCTCTGGAGGAGAAAAACAACGCTTGGCTATAGCTCGGGCAATTGCTCATGCACCTGATGTGCTTTTATTGGATGAACCCTTCGGACACCTTGATTCTGTATTGAAACTGAGGTTGTCTGAAGTAATACTTAAATTAAGGCAAAAGGAAAATATAGCTATCGTTCTTGTTTCTCATGACCCTCAAGATATTTTAGGTCTCTGTGATAATATTACCTTTTTAAGAAACGGGAGATTATCCAAGAAAAGGAAGCCTCAAGCAATTTATTATCAATTAAATAACAAAGACATTGCGCTCTTATTTGGCCCTGTGAATGAATATAAAACAACTGAGGAAGTATCTTATTTTAGACCAGATGAATACGAGATATCTAAGGATATTGGCATTCCAGTAGCTTTTCAACATGCATTTTTTATAGGAGGATTTTATCAATCGTATATGCAACATCAGCAACAAAATTTTGTATTATATGCCTCAGAGCCTTTAAGTGATGTTCATTTTATCACAATAAAAAGAAAATTATCGATTTGAATTTAGTTAAGAAATATTCTTCTACAATTGGTGATTATTTTAGAAATCAAAATAATCATGCAGCGGCATTAGCTTATTATAGTTTATTTGCCTTAATACCCATTGTATTTGTGAGTCTTTCCATATTTGGTAGAGTTATCGGTCAAGATACCGTAAAGGCTATCATCGAGAATTTTTTAATCAATCAAGTAGGTATTCAAGACACCACCTCCATTATGGGGTTTTTAGTGAATACGCAATATACAAAGCCAAATCTTTGGATGGAGTTATTAAGTATCGTCGCAATTTTTGTTACCACGTCGGCGATGACTTCTTCAGTAAAAAGAGGATTAAATGACGTTTTAAAAGTCCCTTTTAAAAAGAGAAAAAGTATCGATTTCATAAAATCAGTCATTCAATTTCGTATTCTTTCCATACTGGCAATTGCGGTATTTATGATGCTGATGATTATAGTGTATTTCAGCCAATTATTCATTATTTCTATCTTGGATATGTGGTTTATTGATGAAAGTATATTATTTCAATCCCTACTTTTTATTTTCGAGACCTTTCTTTCATTGTTGTCATATTTTTTAGTATTTTTAGGTGTTTATAGGTTTGGGCACGATGCGCAAGTTACCCTTAAGGAAGTGGTAAAATCCGCTATTTTTTCTTCTTTCATACTATGCATCAGTCAATTTGCTACAAAATACTATTTACAGCAGTTTTTCGTTTTTAAAGATGCTGGACTAACAGGGACAATCCTTGTATTACTGACATGGATTTATTTTACCTCACAAATATTGTATTTGGGAGCACACAGTATTTATTTGAATCAAAAGAATAACAGTTCAAATTAATTTCAATTTAATTAATTCGCTATGAAAAATATATCTCTGTTGGCTCTATTTTTTGCTATATTCTCTTGCTCTCCAAAAATGTTGAGGAAGCCTGTTTATAGCACAACTGTTTTTCGCGGTGAAAGAGGCGAAAAAGAGGTGAATATTTACAATAAAAATCGGGCTCAACGTGAAAAAGACATGGCAGAGGCGATTGAAAAAGCTGACGCTACGAAAAGGGTACTAGAAACTCAGCAAAAGACATTATCCAACATTGATTCGACCCAAAGAGTATCATCTATTGATAAGAAATTACAACAGCTTTTTAGCAGAACTCAAGAAATAATTAATGAGTTAAATGCTGTATCGCCTTACACATCAAATGGTCACGAAAAAGCATTAAAATTATCTGAAGAATTGAATAATTTGATATACAATCAGATTAATCCCCTCGCAGAGATAATAGAATCAAATCAACATGTGCTTAGAATTGGCTCTGACATTTCTTTTGAACCCGGCAGTGCGAATTTAACGAAAGAAGGTAAAAAGCAAGTGTTGAACATGGTTAATGGAATGGAAAAGGAAATTATTAAATGGCAAAATTATCTTAATCATCACAATGAGCATATTTTTAGTGAAAGTGAATTTCAAACGATTTTAGTTATTAACGGCTATGCCGATACTCAAGGAAGTAAGAATGAATCAGAGCGAAAAGATCAGAATATGAAACTATCGAAAGATCGCGCTAGTGCAGTAGCAAAAGAATTTGACATCCAAATGAAGTCCTTGATGGAAAAGTACAACGTTAAGGTTAGTCTTGAGGTCTTCGGAAGGGGAGAGGACACTCCACCAAATTATAAGCCTAGTAAGAAACTTGATGATGAAAGCCGACGAATGTGCAGCATTAGTCTTGTGGTTGGTCCAAAAATGCTACTCTATGATAATTAATTAAAGGAAAACGGGTGGGTTTCTAAAGTCGAATTTAGCATCTTTGAATAAACTAGAGGTATTTCTTATGCTTAAAAGAAAACTCTTGTTTCCACCTATTGGTACCAAGTAGAAACTTAAGGCCCAACAATGTAAGTTTCTATTCAACGTGAAAAATGCGTTCGTTAGGGATCCATTCATCAAGTTAAGATTTACATTTCCACTTAAGTTCCAAGTTTTAGTAAAACTTACGTCTCCACTGAAAGAAATGGTTTGAATTTGGTTGTATGTTTTGATATTACTTGAAGAGATATTTTGATTGGCTAGCAATGAATATATATGAGAAATACTCAATTTCCATGGAATATCGAAATAAATAGCTTGTTCCGGGTGCAAGGAAAAATAGGCATAGGCGCTATTCCATTGCTGAGTGCTAGCTTCAACTTTCTCTTCCATCATTTTTCTACTTTTAATTGGAGCTAAAAGTAAAGAGGTGGTGAAATTACCAGTGAGAAATCTACCTAAGCCCTGATTATTGCTCCATGCATATGAAGATAAACTAGCCCCTGTATTATTCCAAGAGTACGGGCTAAAAGATGCATTTGAAACGAAATTCAACCAATTTTTAGGACTAATCCTCAAATTCATACTGATTATTGAAAGCCGCATGGAATCTTTTAAAAAATCGTAATTCCCAGTTATGGAGAATTGGTCAATCAATCGGATTTTTTTGAATCCTGAAATCGTGTCTTTTTCAGATTTCACCTTAAGTTCTAAGGTATTATTAAATCCAAAGGTTAGAAAGGATGCACCAACTGTGTTACCTACATTATAGATGCTTCTTTCATAAGGGGAATATTGCACAAAAGATTGATTCACACCAATACTATCTGCTAACAAGGAATTTAGTTTCGGTACGAAACGATAACCTAGCGAAGGAGTGAGTAAGTGCCTCAATTTGGCCTTCGATTTCCCGTGAAATTCATAGTAACTGTAAACAAGTGTAGTTGCTGTTACATTCAAATTAAATTCGTGAGCCATTCCTGGGACTTGAACCGTATCTGTTTTGGTTGAATTTGTGTTTGGATCGTAGAATTTTTTCGTTTGTTGAAAATTTATTTTATTGCCATAATTCATTACCGGATTAATTTTTAACGTGTTTGAAAACAAGCCAACGGATGTTTGCAGAGAGATAGCCTGTGAAACACCATTTAAAAATTGTTGCCCTATCTTTTGAAAATCCGCCTGATTTAACAATGAATCAGCGAAACTCGACCTATTTTGACCTTCAAAATTGTAGGTGAGACCAATTCTAGTTATTGCTTTTGCTACTTCATTTTTTGGTAAAGGTAGTAGGCGTTTAAATGGAAAGATACGCGTAAGGTTCGCATTTAGAATTGGACTAATGAGTGCGATATTCTTCGCAACAGAATTTTGTCGTAAAGACCATTTAAGTCCCATTGTAAATGGCTTTCCTGGAAATAAACGACTCATATTGATATCTGAATTGAAACTATTACTGAAATATTCTGGGTTTATGGGATCTAGGTTATTTTTCGAGTTATTATCAGAGATAAGGTTAACACTAGAGGAAAAATTCCAATAAGGTGAAGCTTTTGGGTCTTGACGGTGAGACCAAATTAGACTGAATTTATTTTTATTACTCTCCGTTGGAAATCCAAGCCTGAATTGTTGGAAACCAAAAGATAATTTACCAATGTATCCATACCTCTTGGAATAGTCTAATTCATTCCTCAAACCCCAACTCCCTCGATTATATAAATTGGCATAAAGTGTCGTTTGTAAAAAGTCATTTATTGGGATATAATAACCAAGATTCTGGACCCCAAATCCGTATGCCGACAACGGGACGAATTCAGGAAATAATAAGCCTTTCACCTGTTCTTTTTGTTTTGTGGGGATCAACGCAAAAGGTAAACCTAAAGGTGTAGGGATACCGTTTATATGTAGGTTTAAAGGTCCTGTTACAATACGTTCATCAGGAACTATAACTCCTTTTGACAATTGAAAATGGTAGTGAGGTTCTGGTAAATCACATGTAGATAGTTTGCCATGGCGAAGATGTAATTCGTCATCTGCTTGTTTTTTTGCTTTCTCCATCCTGAAATACAACTCTTCTTGTTTTAGCGATAATTCTTCCAGAAAGCCTTTTTTAGTTTTTGTATTATACTTCAATGAAACACATTGAATGGTTTCGTTACCCTCCGTGAATACCGGGAATTCAATTTTATTACTGTCTTTGTCAAAGGAATAGCGTGCTTGAAGTTCATTTTTTTCTAGGTCAATGCAAATGTAGCCTGCGCTCATTTCAATCCCATCCATTTGAACATTGGCCTGACCGTACAGATGCACCTGTTTTTTTTCAATATCGTTGTAAATAGAATCTTTCGCGCTATACTTCACGATAGATTTTACCACTTCATCGTTCACTGTTAATGTGTCATTGATTCCTTGCTGAGCAGTAACTTGGTTTGAAAACTGCATTATTAACAATGCAACGAAGAAAAATTCACGACAACGACTTATTACATTCAAACCTTTGGAACTAATTTTGTAACGTGCCACAAAACTATCAAATTTAACTAACTTAATGAAGAACGATAAATTATACAGGTTATTGGGTGTTAGAGTAAATCTAGTCATTGTTGCATTATTTTTTTTCGGGATAACACATCATTCTCAGACTAATCCAATCAAAACTATCGTTATTGATGCTGGTCATGGAGGAAAAGATCCAGGGTGCCACGGGGGATTTTCAAATGAAAAAGAAGTTTGTTTATCCATGGCTCTGAAGCTTGGAGCGATGATTAAAGATAAATATCCGGGAATCAAGGTTGTTTACACCCGAGATAAAGATGTATTTGTTGAATTGCTAGAACGAGCGAATATTGCCAATAGCGTAAAAGCAGATTTATTCATTTGTATTCATGCAAATGCGGGCAGTAACGTAGCATATGGTTCTGAGACATATGTTTTGGGACTTCATAGAACTGAGGCTCAACAAAAAGTTATGGAACGAGAGAATGCAATCATTGAATTAGAAGATGACAAAGGTGCCAAATATAAAAGTTTTGATATGTCTCCTGAAGCAATGATTGCCATGCAGCTTCAGGGAACTGTATATAGAGAGTATTCGATTCGTTTTGCAGAACAATTGCAAAAAGAGTTTAAAAAAATGGGAAGATTTGATAGGGGAGTTAAGGAGGCAGGATTTTATGTTTTATATAAAACAGCTATGCCCAGTGTGCTCATTGAAACAGGCTTCCTAACAAATCCCACAGAGGAAAAGTTATTGGCTAATACATCAGGTCAAGTGGAAATGGCGAAAGCCATGTTCAGCGCATTTGAACGCTACTATAATCAAATGATGGGTAAAGAAACAATAGAAAATACAATCCCGCCGAAAGTTAATCCCATTCAAGATACACCGAAACCAACTCCAATTACTCCTGACTCTTCGGGGCTAGTCTTCCGAATTCAGGTCGAGACTTCAGACAAAAAAATATCCTTAAACTCTTCTCGTTTTAAAAATTTTGAAGTTTACGAGTACACCCAGGATAAATTTTACAAATATTGTATTGGAATATTTCCCAATGACCTAAATAGCGCGAGGTTAAAAAAGACAGAATTAATTGAACTCGGATTTAATAATGCTTTTGTGGTAGCTTTTTTAAATGGAGAACGCATTAGTATTGAAAAAGCTATTAATTTAGCAGAAAAGAATTAGGTTGAGATTTTCAAAGGAAATAAAAGCAGCAGTAGTCGCTATTTTAGCGATTGTCTTATTGATTTTAGGGGTTAATTTTTTAAAGGGGAATAGTATTTTCGGTGGAGATCGAGAATTTTATGCCTATTTCCAAAATTCTGGCCAACTAACAGTCTCAAGCAATGTCACCTTGAATGGAGTGACTGTAGGAAAAGTGAAGAACATAGAATATGTTCCTGGAAATCCACCTTCAAAACAAGTGAGAATAACCTTTAGTATTCAAAATGAAGAAGTTGAAATTCCAAAAGGCAGTATTATTGAAATTGGAAACATTGATTTATTAACCAAAGGGCTAATTATTTTGTTGCCGGAGAACCTAACAAAAGGCAACTATTCCGCAGAGTCTGAAATTCCCGGACGAATTTCTAAAGACATGGTTTCTCAAGTTAAAGCATTTACAGACCCTATTACGAACAAGTTACAAACGATGATGGCCTCCGTAGATAAAATGGTTTATTCCTTGTCTTCTTTTTGGGATTCAACGGCGACTACAGAAATTGAAGGAAGCCTTAAGCAAGTTAAATTAACGATTCAAAAACTTGGAAATGTTGCCGACGAATTGCAATTATTTGTAGCTGAAGAGAAATTGCAATTTTCTAGAATTATGGCTAATGTAGAAAACATCACCAATAATTTGAAGAAGTCAAATGATCAAGTAACGGCAATTCTTGGAAACACCAAAAAGGTTTCCGATGACCTTGTGAACGCGAATTTCAAATCTGTGATTCTGGATGCTCAAACGACAATTAAAAAATTGAATTTAGTTCTAGATGATGTTGAGTCTGGCAATGGGACCCTTGGTAAGCTGATTCACGACGAAAAACTATATTTGGAATTGGTAGAATCGAATAACGAACTTCAGAATTTGGTCTCGGATTTTCAATTACATCCGGAAAGATACATCAATTTTTCACTGTTAGGATCTAAAACAAAAGGGGTTCCGATTTCCAAGAAAGAAGAAAAAAAATTAAGATTAATTTTGGACAGTATACCTGATTAAGCAACTTTATAATGATTGAAATTATAATTTTCTCAATTCTCTTATTTTCTGGTTTTGGTTGGTTTGCTTACAATGTAAGCAAAGTACGATATAACATATTGCTTGGTAGGGATGTTGATAGGTCCGGTAATGCAAAGGATCGTTGGAAAACGATGCTCTTGGTTGCTTTTGGACAAAAGAAAATGTTTACGAAACCTATAGCGGCATTTTTGCATCTTACATTATACGTGGCTTTTGTCATCACGCAAATCGAACTAATTGAAATTATCGCCGATGGAGTGTCTGGAGAACATAGAGTTTTTCGTTCAGCTTTAGGAGGATTTTACACTTTTACAATCAGTTTTATTGAAATACTAACCTTATTAGCTTTTATCGGTACAGTGGCATTTTTGGCCAGAAGAAATTTACTTAAACTTCCAAGATTTACCATGGCGGAGCTTAAAGGTTGGCCTACTAGAGACGCTAACTTGATATTGTTGATGGAGATTGTGTTGATTGTATGTATTTTCACCATGAATGGTGCCGATGAAGCCATGCAAGAGGAAAGCTATGGTTTTTTAATTTCGTCTTTTGTTGGTGCTACGGTATTTAACGGGATGCCTCAAGATACATTACACGTATTGGAATCTGTAGGTTGGTGGGGGCATTTTCTTATGGTCCTAACGTTTATGAATTACCTTCCCTATTCAAAACATTTCCATATCTTTCTTGCTTTCCCAAATACCTATTATTCTAACCTCGAGAAAAAAGGTAAATTATCAAATATGGCAGCTGTGACCAATGAGGTGAAACTTATGTTGGACCCTTCAGCAGACCCATATGCAACCCCTGTAAGTGACGTTTCTCCTTCTCGGTTTGGAGCAAAAGATGTGACAGATCTTACTTGGAAAAATTTATTGGATGCTTATACTTGCACCGAGTGTGGTAGATGCACATCTTCGTGCCCGGCTAATATAACCGGTAAAAAACTCTCTCCAAGGAAAATCATGATGGATACCAGAGATAGATTGGTAGAAATAGGTGAGTTAAAACGAAAAAATGGAAATGATTACGAGGATGGAAAAAGTCTGATTGGAGATTATATTACTGAGGAGGAAATTTGGGCTTGTACTTCATGTAACGCATGTGTTCAAGAGTGCCCTATAAACATCGACCCACTATCCATTATCATAGATTTAAGACGATACCTCGTAATGGAAGAGTCCAAAATGCCTACAGAATTAACAGGTATGTTAACGAATATAGAAAATAACGGAGCTCCTTGGCAATTTTCACCTTCTGACAGATTAAATTGGGCAAATGAAGACTAATGCACAGATAACACTACTTAACCTAAAAGAGGAGGGGAAACATATTTCACCCGTTCTCTCGGAGGATATAAAAAATTATTTGATTGATATCGATGGAACTATTTCTGATGATATCCCAAATGAAGAACCAGAGAGAATGGCCACAGCAGCATTATATCCTGACGCATTGGAGATAATTAACAGTTGGCACGATGAGGGCCATGTTATCACTTTTTTTACTTCTCGACTAGAGGAACATCGCGAGGTTACTGAGAACTGGTTAGATATGCACGGGTTTAAATATCATGGAATTTTAATGGGCAAGCCGAGAGGAGGGAATTATCATTGGATAGATAATCACATTGTTCGTGCGACAAGATATACTGGGAAATTTACTCAGCTTACAGAAAGAGCGTCGAATATTCAAGTTTTTGAAGATTAAATTATGAGCATGAAAGTTCCAACAATGGCAAGTTTATTGGCAGAGGGAAAATCACCAGATATTTTATTTTGGGTGGGGTGTTCCGGTAGTTTTGATGACCGAGCAAAAAAAATAACTAAGGCCTTAGTGAAGATTCTCAATCACTGTAAAGTTAATTTTGCCGTTCTCGGAACGGAGGAAAATTGCTCCGGAGACCCTGCAAAAAGGGCGGGTAACGAATTTACCTTTCAAATGCAAGCTATGATGAATATTCAGGTTTTGAATGGTTATGAAATCAAGAAAATTGTTACTGGCTGTCCGCATTGTTTCAATACATTAAAAAATGAATACCCCGAGTTAGGTGGAAACTACGAAGTTTTGCACCATACCCAGTTAATCCAGGATTTGATTTTAACGGGTAAGCTTACTTTGGAAGGAAACCAATCTTTTAAAGGAAAAAAAATCACTTTTCACGACCCTTGTTACTTGGGAAGAGCAAATGATGTTTACGAAGCACCGCGCAGTCTGATAGAAAAATTAGATGCGGAACTAGTAGAAATGAAACGTTGTAAAACCAACGGATTATGCTGTGGAGCGGGGGGAGCTCAAATGTTTAAAGAGGCAGAAAAAGGTAATAAAGAAATCAACATTGAAAGGACTGAAGATGCATTAGAAACCAATGCTAATATCATTGCTACTGGATGTCCATTTTGTAATACAATGATGACTGATGGAATCAAAAATGCTGATAAAGAAGCAGAAATTAAAGTAATGGATATTGCTGAACTCATAGCAAATGCTACCGACTTATAATCTTTTTGAAGGCTTAAACAACGAAAGTAGGGTTTGGCATTATATTGCCGATAGAAAGCTTACTGACGCTGAAATTGATCTGGCTAATCGACACCTTACGAGTTTTAATTCGTCATGGACAGCTCATGGTAAAAAACTGCACTCTGCGACAACGATATTATTTAATCAGTTAATTATTTTGGCAGCCGATGAGTCATTGGAACAAGCCTCAGGATGTTCTATTGACAGCTCGGTGCGTGCGATAAAAGAATTAGGCAATATACTTGAGGTAGATTTTTTTAATAGAATGAATGTCCTTTCCTACAAGGATGACGAAGTAATATTGTTGCCTTATTCTCTAATTCGTAAAAATACAGGGATACGTTATTTTAACCCACTGGTGACATCCTTAAAAGAGGTTAGAGAAAGTTGGTTAATTGAGAGCTAGTTTATAAGCGATTTTAATATCGTCAATTCTTCGACTTTTTCGCTGTTACCAACCTGTTGGAATGAGTAAATCAAATTTGTTAACATCCTTTTAATTATGGATGTATTGGAGCAAGGCTCAAAATATTCGCGACGTTGTTCAATATTCAGGCCGCTTAAGAATTGTTCTATTTCTTTAACGTCGAAAATGCTTCCTCTCGAAAATGCATTGATGTAAAAGAGAACGCCAAATTCATTCTGTAATTCTCCGAAATGGTTGGAGTGGAACTCATCCATATACGCTAAAACGAAATGATTAGGCAAGTTTACTCCATAAATAGGTAAATCAAGGGATTGAGCTACTATGCTATAAATCAAACATAAACTTAGTGGATTTCCTTTTTTGCTTTCTAAAACAGTATTTATAAAGGAATTTACAGGGGAGTGATAATTTTTACTGTCTCCACTAAACTTGTACATATCAAAAAATACACGATTGAAAATCTTAACCTTTTCATAAGATGTTTGATTGTCGTTCAGCTCTAACCATATATCTCTCCTCAGATTATGTATGACCTCCTTTGATTTTATTTCATCTATGCCTGGATATTGGTATTTAGCTAGGAGAATGGCACCTTCAAGAAGGTCCTTTTCAGAACTGTTAACCCAATTTTTTAGTAATCGCTGAATTTCTGTAAACTGAATTTCATGTATTAAATGCTCAATGCGGTTTTGAAAGACTAACCCATAATAATCGTGCTCCCAAGAATGCTCCAAGAATGGAATGACTTCAGTACCACATTTTTTTATTTCCTCTTTAACATGAGCGTATACCTGGTCGTCTGGATCATCTATTAATTTAACTAAAGCTTGAATTTGAACTGTCCCAATCATTGGTACAAAAATATGCGGGTTGTATCAATATAAACTTTATATACTAAGAAGTTTATCAAGGATAAAATGTTAATTTGATTGTAACCTTACTATATTATTATCGTTAAAACCATTCATTATCAAGATTAACTTTTGCTACAGGTTGATTTATTAAGGAGCTCATTTGAGCTCCTTTTTTTATATTTGAAATAAAACATGAAAAATATCCTACTTTTTATTGTCGCGAGTTTAGCTATATCGTGTGCTTCTAAAAAAGAAGTTACACAGGTAAAAAAGAAGGAACCTTTTACTGGGGTGGTCCGATTCACTGGGACGTCTTGCCGGGTTAATATAGAAATACTAACTAATGAGAATCCAGAATATCTTGGAAAAATGGTTTACGCACTAAATCTTGAAACAAAATTTCAAAAAAACGGCTTAAAAATTAACTTTGATCTTGTTCCCAGTAAAGCCCTTACGCCAGATGGATGTAATGCTAGTTTAGTGGCTACGGTAATAAACGTTTCAGTTTTGAAGTAGTGCCTTTAGTTTACGCATAGATTCTTTGTTGTAGGAATCATAGAGTGCATCACTCACCATGCGCTTTTCTTTGTTGGTTAGGGTCCATGATAGAGAAACTCTCTTTTTACTTTCACTGGTAAGATTAAAAGTTACACGATCCAAGGTAAATGGCAGATTGCCACGAAATAAATTCTCCATTAATTCGATGTCATAATCCTGATGTTTTGTGAAGTTGACATTCAAATTAGAAAATGGCAGGATTAATTTATCAAGTAGTGAGAGAGGTTGAAAACGTTCATCATCTAAAATGCGTTTTGTGTCGCGAACTTCCACAATTATTACGCCTGATGTGTTTTCTAGTATCCAATTTTTAAAATGATGGAGATATAATAGACTTGTTTTTATTCCGTAATTGTCTCTTATTCCAGCATCCATTAAATGCATTTCCGGTTCTGTTGGTAATGAAATCATTGGCATTATGTAGGGAAACGAAGCATTGGCTCTGATCACTGACGTAAACCTAACTTTTGTCACATCCTGCTTTTTAAAAAAGGAACGATAATCCAAAAACTCGTAATTGGCGTCTTGGGTATTTGGAAGAAGGCATTGCAGTGACTGACTCGAAGTAAGGCATCGCCTTCCATCTTCCACAATTATAGGACTGAAAATCATGAGGGGTATTTGCGCTTGCTTTTCAAAATATTCGTAATAGCTCAAGGGCTTATCAAATACATACTCTAAGTTCTTGTTAAGTTGCTCCTCAAATGCAATTCCTCGTTCTAAAGGATATGATTTCCCTTTATAGTTAAAAGACTTTAGGCGCATAAAAATATCACTACTAGATATGGAGAAGGATAATTTATTTAGAAAATCGCTCGATATTGCCTTTTTATAACGGTCTTCAAACCTAGATATTTTTCTATTTTGTGCATCTTGTAACAATAGGCTTCGATAAAATGCAGCACCCATCATCCCACCTGATGCGCCAGTAATTAATTGCACTTTTTTGGAGAATTCGTTGTTCAATTGAAGATCACAATGTTTCATTACCTCGAAAGTCCAAAAGGTACTTCTAGACCCACCGCCAGAAGTAGCTATGATAACTAATTTAGGTTTTGCAGAATTTTGCCGACCCTTCCAATTATTCAATATTCCTAATAAGTTATTTTCTGATAATCTCCTCCCAGTTGAGTCTCGGTAGTGTTCTTTTAGAGCAGCAATAGAATAAGCTTGTCTAAGATTGTTAGCATAATCTAACCCTAAAAGATAGCTGTTATACTGAAAAAATGAACTATTCAAACTTAAGTAAATGGCCAATGTGAAACCTGCTACAATAACAAAATATGCCCATCTATGAAACCAAGTAGCGAGAGCATTGAAAAACATGTTTATTAGAGAAAGCAATGTGACAATAGACATCGCGGCAGGCATTTCAAGGAACTCGTAGTCACGAAAAAACCCCATCCCTAAAAAAGCAAAAAGTGTTATGCATTCGAATAAAAAAACATTTATCCTATTTTCAGCATAAATCTGTTCCACCACTTCTATATCGAGATGGCCTGTAGATCTGCTTTTGTAAATTCTCATTTTCCGACCAATATAATAGATGGGGTTTTTTGGTTCAACTCGGAAGTAGTTATACCACTTATTATGTTGTCTTTTGAAATTTTGAAATGGAGGAGTGCTAACATCAGGCTCATCGTCGTTTATATCAACGTTTCTTCTAATTCTAAAAAAATATAAAAGAGCAATCAACGTAAAACTCGTGATCCCAGTGTATAATCCGAAAATCTTATTAAAAATTTCACCGAATTCTAGAAGCTCCTCGTTCGCAAGAAAAGTACATGTTTTATAAGTGAAATAAATTAGAAAACTAATGGGAAGAATAGAGTTATTCAGAATAAATTTAAAAAAAGGGGTGGAAACTACAAGTAAAAAAGGAAATCTCGGTCCTAATTTGGCATAGCTGTATGCTTGAAAAGTCATAAAAAAACCACCAAGAGCAATTCCTAATAAAAAAAAACTAAAAAAGGATAATTGTCCGTGATATTCAGGAGCATAAAAAAGAAAGGGCACGCCGAAAAAAGATGCTAAATTTCCGGAAACAATGCCAAATAATAAAACCCAATAGATAAGGCCAAAAAAGTTATATTTCACATGAGCTGAAAGCAGTCGAAAAGGGAAGAAGTCTCTGATGAGCGTTAAATTTTTCATCGGTTAAACTTTCAAATGAGAGATAAAGTCTCGTACCAAATAGCTGAGGGCTTTACCGGTTAATTTATGGTCCGCTGCTGTCATTGGTGCAGACTCAGGCAGATGTAAATATGAAATATTCTGTATTGATTTTGCTAAATAATAAAGTATTTGTCGTAACTCGTTCAATGACCACCCCGAAGGTGAAATGGCAGAGCTCGGGAAGTATGCAATGCAATCCATATCGAGTTCCAATCCGCAGGGTATGTCATTCAGGGAAGTTGAAATTCCTTGAACATCTTTATCGATAAATCGAATATTAAATAAATAGTCTTCAAAAAATGTATGAAAAATATTACGATCACTTAGGTGTTTTCGAATGTACGAGTTGTTATACGCCTCATGCAATCCCAGCACATGGTAATGAGTTAAAAAACCCTCTTTTAAGGCAAATGAAAAAGAATTACCACTGTGTCGAGAATCAGGATTTCTAGTGTCTGCATGCGGATCTATATTGACGACAGCAAATTCTGTTTTTTTTGAATTTGCCCAACGAATTAAAGGTAAAGCATTATTATGGCCCCCTCCTATAACCAAAGGAATTTGATTATCCCTTAGTTTTTGAAGTAAAACTTGATATACGAATTCGTCAAGTTCTTCGACTAGTTCACTTGATACCTGAGTATTTTTATTAGTTTGTGTAATGCAACCAAGGAGACTTACAATATTAGTATCAAAACTGTCATGCACCTGTGTTTGGCTAAATTGTTCCAAAAAAGCAGGAAAGCCATTTTCTGCGCCACTAAATCCATTATTCACTCTTGGACCAATTGACTCACAAATTCCTAGCAATTGAATTCTTGCTTCTGGAATGTATGAAAGAACATCTCCAATCCTTGTTTCGCCGATTCTCTGAGAGTAAGCTTGTGTTTCAAGAATAGATTTTTCGTTTAAAAAACAGAAATTCTCGTATTTACTTAGCATATTTCTTTAGTTTTTCGTGAAAAAAATCAGGACATTGCATAGGTCTTTCGCTTAATTTATCTAAGAACACTAAAGTTGTTTCAGCTTGTGCAATAATTTTATCTTCACAGGTAATCACATAACTAAAATATATTCGAGCACCTGTTATGCGATCAATTTTAGTGATGATAGTTAATTCATCATCATAAAAAGCAGGGGACTTATAACGAATCGAAAATTCAGATACGGGTAATAAAATTCCTTTTTTCTCCAATTCTTTGTAGACGACTCCTAAATTCCTAATTGCCTCAACTCGACCGACTTCTAAATACTGAGCATAGTTTCCGTAGTAACAGTAACCCATCTGATCTGTTTCGCTGTAGCGAATGCGTATGGTGAATAAGAAAGAATATGTATAATCCATTTTTTATTTTGTCGAGTTCATTCTAAGTTAAGTAATTTATATATATATTGCTTAGAATTCGAGGACGGTTTAAAAAAATGAGAAAAAATCTATACATGTAAAAAAGATTAAAAAGTCAAGGGGTAAACTACTTTTTTTATAACTTTTTTATTCAAATATTTGTCATCTGAAATAATGACAAAGAAATTAAGTGATTTCTATTGATCCTTTCGAATTACAACCATAAATAAATTAAATTTAATATGAGTAAAAGTCACGAAAGTGCTTGGGAGTCTTGTTCGAAAGTAATCAAAGACAATGTTCCTCTTCAAGCTTTTAAAACTTGGTTTGAACCAATCGTTCCAATAAAGTTGGAAAATAATGTTCTCACTATTCAAGTTCCTTCGCATTTCTTTTATGAATGGTTAGAAGAACATTACATTACACTATTGAGAAAAGTAGTAAAGAAAGAATTGGGTGCTGAGGGAAGCCTTGAGTATAGTATTATTATGGAAAATAATGTCAAATCATCTAGTCCCTATACCGTTAAAATACCTGCCAACAATACGAATTCATTGCGCAACGAGCCTGTTTCAATGCCAATCAACGGAAATGAAAAACAAATTCGTAACCCATTTATTATCCCAGGCCTTAAAAAAGTTAACATAGAATCTAATCTTATTCCCGCTTTTACTTTTGAAAATTTTGTGGAAGGGGAATGTAATAGGTTAGCGCGAGCTTCAGGTTATGCAGTCTCATCTAAACCCGGCGGAACAGCATTCAATCCTCTATTAATTTATGGTGGGGTTGGTTTAGGTAAAACTCATTTAGCACATTCAATAGGAATATCAATTAAAGAGAACTATCCCAATAAGACGGTTTTATATGTTCAGTCTGAGAAATTTGCTCATCAATTTATTGATGCAATAAAAAATCATACAACAAATGACTTTGTTCATTTCTATCAAATGGTAGATGTGTTACTTATTGATGATGTACAATTCTTTGCAGGAAAAGAGAGAACTCAAGATGTTTTCTTTTCTATATTCAATCACTTACATCAGAACGGGAAACAAATTGTTTTGACTTCAGACAAAGCACCTGTAGAGATGCAAGGAATGGAACAACGCTTATTGTCAAGGTTCAAATGGGGGCTTTCGGCAGACTTAGGCACACCGGACTTGGAAACAAGAATTGCTATTCTTGAGAAGAAAATGTACGGAAGCGGAATTGAACTTCCGAGGGAAGTAGTAGAATATCTAGCATATTCAATAAATACCAACGTTCGAGAAATTGAAGGTGCGTTAAATACGTTATTAGCACAAGCATCTTTGAATAAAAAAGCTATAACATTGGATTTAGCAAAGCAGATGGTCGATAAATTCGTTCGAAATACTGCAAGAGAAGTTTCAATTGAATACATTCAAAAAGTAGTTTGTGATTATTTTGACTTACCGATAGAGATGCTCAAATCAAAAACGCGCAAGCGAGAGGTGGTACAAGCTAGACAAATCTCAATGTATTTTTCTAAGAAAATGACAAAGTCTTCATTAGCAAATATTGGTGCTCATTGTGGAGGAAAAGATCATGCTACGGTCTTACATGCATGTAGGACAGTTGTTAACCTTTCAGAAACGGATAAGCAATTTCGCCATTACCTAGAGGAATTGGAGAAAAAGCTGACGATTCAATAAAAATGCACATCTTAATGGTCTGTTTGGGGAATATTTGTAGATCCCCATTGGCAGAAGGATTGCTAAGAAAGAAGATTTATAATCACTCTTTAACTTGGCATGTCGACTCCTGTGGTACTGCTAATTACCACATTGGTAGCCCTCCTGATAGTCGGATGATTTCCACAGCCGCAATCTATGGCACAGACATAAGTGACTTAAAAGCAAGGCAATTTTCTCAGTCAGACTTTGAAAAATATGATATCATATATGTCATGGACAAAAGCAACTATGCTAATGTCGCGCGTATTGCGCAAAATGAATCACACCGAAATAAAGTTCGTTTATTGTTGAACGATTGGAAGCCTTCAAGCAATTTAGAAGTTCCTGATCCGTATTATGGAACAGAAGATGATTTTAAGCAAGTGTATGAGCTATTAGACGAAGCACTTGAACATATCCTAAATAAATTAAAAAGTGAAAAATAAAGGAAGTTTATTTTTAATTCCCAATACCTTGGGTGGAGAATCTGTTGTTGATATTATTCCTCAGGGTGTAATTGAAAGAGTGAATCAAATTCGGACGTTTGCTGTAGAAGATGTAAAATCTGCTAGACGTTTATTAAGGAAAATGGATCGTTCATTTCCTATTGACGACTCAACATTTCTTTTATTATCAAAACAAACAAAAGAAGCTCAGTTGATGGAAATGTTGCTTATTCTTTTGAAAGGGGAAGACATTGGAATTATTTCAGAAGCGGGTTGTCCGGGCATTGCTGATCCGGGTGCAGAGCTTGTAAGCCTCGCTCATACCCAGTCAATATATGTCTATCCAATGGTTGGGCCATCTTCTATTTTTCTTTCACTTATGGCCAGTGGATTCTCGGGGCAGAAATTTACCTTTCATGGGTATCTGCCAAAAGAGAGAAAAGATAGGATAAAACATATCAGAGATTTTGAAATGGATACCAAAAGATCAGGTAGCACACATATTTTCATGGATACACCTTTTCGTAATATGAATGTTTTGGATGATTTGCTGAATGAGTTGGGGGATAATACCCACTTATGTATTGCGAGTAATATTTCCATGCCGAATCAAAATATACAGTCTAAATCTGTTTTGGAGTGGAGAGAGCATGCCTACGAGCTGAATAAAATACCTGTAATATTCATCATTGGAAAACCACAATGAACGATTCCTTTGAATTTCTTGTTCAAAAAGATATAACCTTCTTAAATTTCGGTTCTTTCGGTTCTTGCCCTAAGGAAATCTTCTCCTTTTATCAGCAAAAGCAATTAGAACTTGAAAGACAACCAGTCTCTTTCATAGTTGAAAAAGGTATTAAAGAGCTCAACCAGGCGAGGGAAGCATTAGCAACTTATGTAAATTGTGGCCCAGACGATTTGGTATTTGTAATTAATCCCTCGTATGCGATAAACACCATAGCCAAATCATTTCCTATGTCAATTGGAGATGAAATTCTATCCACCAATCTTGAATATGGGGCCTTAAACAGAACATGGAATTATTATTGCAATCAAAAAGGAGCTAAATTCATACAGCAGGAAATCCCGTTACCAATTTCCACCAAAGAAGAAATAGTAGATGCGTTTTTTCAGGGGTATACAAAAAATACAAAAGCTATTTTCTTAAGTGAAATAACCAGTTCCACGGCTCTGATCTTGCCAGTTCATGATATTTGTATTGAAGCTAAGAAAAGAGGATTAATTACTATAGTTGACGGAGCACATGTGCCGGGACAACTTTCGTTGGATTTACAGTATTTACAGGCAGATATTTATACTGGAGCGTGTCACAAATGGATGATGGCACCAAAGGGAGCTTCGTTTTTATATGTGCATAATTCTCAACAAAGTTGGATAGACCCTCTCCTAATTAGTTGGGGTTATCAAAGTGATTTTCCTTCCCATTCACGTTTCATCGACTATCATCAAACCTGCGGTACTCGCGATTTTAGTGCTTTTTTAACGGTGCCATTTTGTATTCATTTTATGGAAAATAACAAGTGGAAGGATGTTTCATTATTCAATAAGAACACTGCGTTGGAGTGGGCCTTGAATTTGCAAGATGAATTTGGATTTGATCCCTTGTGCCCGATTAATCATAATTTTATAGGTCAAATGTTTTCCATACCAATTCGAACAAACGACCCCATAAAATTGAAACATATTTTGTTAAATGACTACCAAATTGAAATCCCGGTAACACAATTGAAGGATAAGTTTTTTATTCGTTATTCTGTTCAAGCTTTTAATGACGATTCAGATTATAAGACACTTGAATACGCATTAAAAAAATTGCAAAAATCTAAAATCATCGAATTTTGAGGTTTTTTTAATTAAATTAGAAACCATGAGTCTCAATGTTCGCATCCTTATTTTTTCATTTCTTATTGGCCCATGGTGCTTTGTTGCTCAGCAATCCTATGATAGTATCAAAAAAACCTATAAGGATAAAAAACCCAATGAAGTTGTTAGAGAACTGGATAGTAAATTGGAATTTTATAAATATAGTAATGCTGAATTACACCTACTTTTATTAAAAGATATAGAAGTAATTCCCTCCAATCAATTAGATAAAAATACCCAGAGAATAAAGACATGTGCGCTCGCGGAAGGGTATTTGCATATTGGGAATACAAAACAGAGTATTAAGCTCATTACTGAGCTGATTACACCAAATTTACGGTCTTTAAACGAGAGAGAGGAAGCGCTCTATTTGTGGTTTATTACACGTGAAAAATCTAAAAAAGTGGAAGCTTTGTCATTGGCTTCAAATCGATTAAAGAAGTCAAAATACTCAAGAGACATAAATAAAATCTACCGATCATACAAAGATTTATCGTTCGTTTATTTGATACATTCCAATGCGGATTCTGCAATATTTTATGCCTCTTTATCAACCGCGGAAGCCAAACGATTATCTGATAAAACTAGACTCATGGAAGCCATGAGGTACCAAGGTAAAGTTTATCATTATTTTGAGTATTATGTTGAGGCGGTAAAGAAAAAATTACAAATGATTCAGTTTGCCATTGAGTTCAATAATAATTATTTTAGGGCATATGGCTATTTTGAAATTGCATTGATTTCACTTGAATTACAGAATTATAATCAGGTAAGCCAGTATTTAGAAAGAGCTCGAACATATTTCAAAAAAATAAGTGATCAAAGAGGAGAATTAACGGCTATTATTTTTGAAATTCAGAACAATTATTCGCAAGGAAAAACAGTTGATTTCCCAGTACTTTTATCGTTAAGCCAGAGATTAAACAAATTTGAGGATCAATTGAGTAAATCCTTGGTTAGAATCGTGATGGCGGTTCATTTTAGAAACGAAAAGGAATTTAAAAAATCAATTAAAGAATTAGAAGAGGCTGAGAATTTATTGGTTGGTATGGAAGAGGAAAAACTGAAATACCTAATTCACAAAATATTGGCAATAAATTATTTAGAAATTAAGGATTTGAAATCAGCAAAGATTCACCTTGATAAGGCTTTCCCCCCTTTTAAAACGGTAAACTTAATGTTAGGTGAAACATACTTATTCCTTGCAGAATTACAATTGAAAAGAAATAATCTTACCGAAGCACTCAAGTATCAAAATGAGTACATCGAAGTAACAAGAAGTAATGATAAACAGCAATTTGCGCGCGCGGTGGAGCAACTTACTGAGGGTGATTTAAGAGAGGAAAGGGAAAAATTGATTTCTGAACAGCAAGCAAATCTGTTAGAAGGACAAAAGGAGAAGGAAAGAATTTCTTTTCTAAAGGATCGTCAGCTTATTATTGGAATTTCTTTAATTGTGGTAATTATTATGGTTCTTTTGATTTTATTTATTCGATTGAGAGCAGTTCGTTCCAGACAATTACAACGTGAGGCCGAAATGTCTCAAACACTTTTAAGGTCTCAAATGAATCCTCATTTCGTATTTAACGCCATGTCGGTTATACAGAGTTATATCTATGCCAATGATCCAGATAAATCTTCAAAGTTTCTCGTTAATTTTTCAAGGTTAATGCGACTAATACTTGAAAATTCACCTAAAGAAATGATTTCTTTAGAATTAGAATATGAAATTCTAGATAAATACCTCAATACCCAAAAAATGAGGTTCGAAGACAGGTTTGACTATGAGCTGAACTTTGATGAAGAACTTCTTTTTGCAAAAGCTATGATCCCTCCTATGATAGCTCAGCCTTTTGTGGAAAATGCTATTGAACATGGTCAGTTGCACAGTATTGAAGGGGGCAAAATTAACGTTACAATTACCAAACGAGATGATCTGCTTGAAGTGTTGATTGAAGACAATGGCGTTGGTAGAAAAAAATCCGCTAAAACCAATAAAATTAAAGAACACAAAAGTATGGCGATCGACATAACGAAAGAACGCATAGATATACTAAACCGTAAGTACAAAGTGAATGGATTGGCCGATATTACGGATTTATTTCCCAATGGCAGAGGAACTAGAGTAAGGATTTTGTTACCACTAAAATTTGAAGTAATTTAAACGTGAAATTCAGAGCCATGAAAAAAATTCTAATTATTGACGATGAAAAACCTACAAGAGACTTGATCAAACGCATGATTGATTCTTTTGGCTTTGATGTTGAGGTTTATGACGATGGTCAAAATGTGCAAAGTGGCATTGAAGCCATTAACCGAATTAAGCCAGATTTGGTTTATTTAGATATTCAGATGCCAGACGGTAATGGATTTGATGTGCTAAAATCAATTGATAATATAACTTTTTCAGTCATTTTCGTCACAGCTTTTCAAGAATATGCTATTCAAGCTATTAAGTTTAGTGCGATAGATTATATTTTGAAACCTATAGATGCTGACGAGTTGAAAGAAAGTTTGAATAGTGCTTTGATAAGGTTGAGTGAAAAGTCAGATGACTCTATTTTTCAAGCGCTACAACACAATATTTCGCCCGCAAATAAAAGAAAGCTTGTATTAAAAACGCAAGAAAGCAATTATGTGGTAGATATAGAAGAAATCATAAGATGTGAATCTGATAAAAATTATACATTTTTCTATCTTAAGTCTGGGAAAAAAATTTTAGTATCGAGAACATTAAAAGATTTTGATATTCTTCTCTCGCCGTTTCAATTTTTTAGGGTGCAACAATCACATTTAGTTAACCTAAATTATGTTGACCGGTACGATAAACAAGATGGAGGATCTGTCATAATGAAGGATGGAGCATCTATCCCTCTTTCTCCGGTGAAGAAGGAACAGTTTTTTAAAATGCTAGAGACACTTTAGCTTAAAGCATTTTTTAAATCATCGATTAAGTCATCAGCGTCTTCTATTCCCACACTTAAGCGAATTAATGAATCAACGACTCCACTTTTTTCTCTGACATCTTTTGGAATCGAGGCATGTGTCATGGTGGCTGGATGCCCAATTAATGATTCTACACCACCCAAGGACTCGGCCAAAGCGAAAATCTTCATTTTTTTAACGGTATCTAGCGCATCTTGCAACTGGTTACCTTTTAATGTAAAAGAAATCATACCTCCGAAACCTCTCATTTGTTTTTTAGCTACTTCATGATTTGGATGAGTCTCAAATCCCGGCCAATATACATTTTCGATTTTTGGATGATTTTCTAAGAAATGAGCAATTTTTTCACCATTTTCGCAATGACGTTGTACCCTTAAGTGCAATGTCTTAATACCTCTTAGTACTAAAAAGGAATCCATTGGTGCTGTTACAGCGCCGGATGAATTTTGAATTCGGTAAATTTCTTTGGCTAATTCATCATTTGAAGTGACTAATGCCCCCATAACAACGTCTGAATGACCACCGAGATACTTAGTAACAGAATGCATAACAATATCTGCACCAAGGTCCAATGGATTTTGTAAAAAAGGAGTAGCGAACGTATTGTCTACAGCGAGTATTGCACCTGAGCGTTTCGCAACAGTTGACATTGCCGCTATATCAACAATATTCATCATGGGATTTGTTGGTGTTTCGACCCATATTAACTTAGTATTTTTTGTAACCGCAGCTTCTACTGACGATACTTTTTGCATATCTACGAAGTGAAAAACGATGCCATACTTTTCAAATATAGTTTTGAAAATCCGGTAAGATCCACCATATAAATCGTTGGTCGAAATCACCTCGTCACCAGGATTTAATATTTTAATGATGCAATCGATTGCGGCAAGACCAGAAGCAAAACAGGCACCATATTTCCCGTTTTCAATCGCAGCTATATTCTTCTCTAGGGCATGCCTAGTTGGATTTTGAGTTCGTGAATATTCGTATCCTTTATGATTTCCAACGCCATCCTGAACGTATGTGGACGTTTGGTATATTGGAGTCATAATAGCTCCTGTGGATTCGTCTGGATGGACTCCAGCGTGTATGGCTTTAGTACCGAATTTCATAATTTTTCGCTTTGTTGGCAAATGTAACGAAAATAGGTGTTCGCGTTTGTTTCAAAGTTCTCAAAAGTATAATTCTAAATTCTAAAATTATGAAACTGTTCACTAGTTGTTGTTTTTTGTTCTCAATGCATATAATTTATGCACAATACAGTTTTTCGGTAAAAAATTTAAATCAAATTGATATGGAAACGAAAGAGTTAATATCAACAATTGCGGTGAATCAATTCTTTAATTTTTCTCTGAAAGATGGTTTTATGGTCCATAATTTAATTGATAGCGAAGGTAATATTGAAGACAGTCAATTTTATAAAATAATTAAAAAAGAAAAAAAGAAGGACTTAATATGGCTTTCCTGTAAGTCCGGAGTTTCGGGAAATATTTATCAGTACTTTATCAGTGAGGGAGACGAAACTGGTACTCAACTGTTTCAATATTTAGAGGAAAATTCGGTATATCAAATGGAAGGGGAGTTTGGTAAATGTAAAACATTCAATCAATAGGTATTTCTTTGGAAGGACTCCAAAATACCCTATCGAAGTTTACAATTTTGTTGTCAACTATTTCTATTCCTTCAGCAATGAGTAATTCCTCCATCTCCGTTGGGCTGGAAAAGTGCATCTTCCCAGTTAATAAACCAATCCTGTTTACCACACGATGAGCGGGTATCTGCTTTGTTGCATGTGATGCATTCATTGCCCAACCTACCAATCGAGAAGATCTTGTTGCCCCAAGGTAATTGGCAATTGCGCCATAGCTTGTAACTCTGCCAAAAGGAATTAGTTTTACTACCTCGTAAACTAGATCGAAGAAATCCTTGTTTTTATCAGAAATTCTCATTCTTCAATGATTTATTGTAATCCTATAGTATATTATTTTTGAAAAGATTGGTTATTGATTCAACGGGTATAGGATTTATAACTTCAAATCAAGTCTAGGCAATTTACTAGCTGAATAGTTAAAAGTTGATTACAAAAAAAAGGCAGTTTCTTCTGCCTTTTCATATTTAGTGTTTTGCACAACAATCGCCTTTTTCTTCCTGTGCGGTTTTACCAATCCACTTATCGTCTTTATCGTAATATTTCATGCAACTCGCTTTTTCCTCTGGGGAACATTTCAAAGTTTCACACATCAATGCACATTCCTCTTTGGACATATCAGCGCATTTTGACATATCACATTTCATGTTGGAACCTGATGTTGTATTTACAACAGTTTTAGGAGTAGACACATTCTTGTCTTCTACCGCATGACCACTACCCAATATTGGGGCAATTACCAAGCCTATTAAACAGGTAAGTTTAATTAGAATATTCATGGAGGGACCTGAGGTATCTTTGAAAGGATCACCAACTGTATCCCCTGTGACTGCCGCTTTATGGGCATCTGATCCTTTGTAAGTCATTTCGCCGTTAATTTCAACTCCTGCTTCAAATGATTTCTTCGCGTTATCCCAAGCACCGCCTGCATTGTTTTGAAATACAGCCCAAAGAACACCCGATACAGTAACGCCTGCCATGTAACCACCAAGCATTTCAGCAATTAATTGATTGTTATCTCCGTAAACTAGTTTACCTAAAAGAACTATGGCTATTGGAAACCCAATGGTTAAAACACCCGGCAACATCATTTCACGTAAAGCAGCTTTGGTGGATATTTCCACACATTTTCCGTATTCTGGCTTACCAGTTCCTTCCATAATACCCGGAATTTCTTTGAACTGCCGACGAACTTCGTATACCATGTCCATTGCCGCTTTACCAACTGAATTCATCGCTAATGCAGAGAAAACAACTGGAATCATTCCCCCAATGAATAACATAGCTAAAACAGGAGCTTTGAATATATTTATTCCATCAATACCAGTGAAGGTAACATAGGCAGCAAAAAGTGCTAATGATGTCAAGGCAGCCGAAGCGATAGCAAAGCCTTTTCCTGTTGCCGCCGTTGTGTTTCCTACAGAATCTAGTATGTCTGTTCGTTGACGAACTTCTTTAGGGAGCTCGCTCATTTCCGCAATACCACCTGCGTTATCCGAAATTGGTCCGAAAGCGTCAATTGCTAATTGCATAGCTGTTGTTGCCATCATTGCTGAAGCTGCTAAAGCTACCCCATAAAATCCTGCTAATTCATAAGAGCCCCAGATGGCAGCTGCAAATAAGATTACCGTTGGGAAAGTAGAAATCATTCCAGTTGCTAGACCCGCTATCACGTTAGTTCCTGCACCAGTAGAAGATTTTTGTACAATTTTCAATACTGGTTTCGTACCTAGTCCAGTATAATACTCAGTTACTGAAGATATAGCTCCACCAACTACTAAACCTACTAAAGTTGCATAAAACACTCTTAATGATGAAATTTCTTTCACGCCTTCACCAAAGAAATTCATTGACATAGATTCTGGTAACATATATCTTACCAATACGAAACAAGCAATAGCTGTAAGAACAATAGATTCCCAGTTTCCAATGTTTAGTGCTTTTTGAACTTGCGCTTCTTTTGCATCATTACTTGTAATTTTAACAAGCATTGTTCCAATAATTGAGAAAAGAATTCCAAAGCCAGCAATCGACATCGGTAATAAAATTGGACCAATTCCTCCAAAAGCATCATTTATTACTCCTCCCATATCTTTGATAACATAGTTACCAAGAACCATGGCAGCTAATACGGTTGCAACATAAGAACCAAATAAATCGGCACCCATTCCAGCAACGTCTCCAACATTATCTCCTACGTTATCTGCAATAGTTGCAGGGTTTCGAGGATCATCTTCTGGAATTCCAGCTTCTACTTTTCCTACTAGATCTGCTCCGACGTCTGCAGCTTTTGTATAAATACCACCACCAACACGAGCGAACAATGCAATAGATTCAGCTCCTAGAGAGAAACCTGCTAATGTTTCAAGAACAATTGTCATTTTATCAGTTCCACCATTTGCCCAATCTCCACCCATAAAGAAGTGGAAGAATAAAATAAAGAAAGTTGTTAAACCTAAAACAGCTAAACCAGCAACACCTAAACCCATTACAGTTCCACCACCAAAAGCAACTTTCAATGCTTGTGGTAAACTTGTACGAGCTGCTTGAGTTGTGCGAACATTTGT
>CAMDLY010000025.1 GCA_945902115.1 Lishizhenia tianjinensis
CAAACCATTGAATAAGCTTTTTGCAGGATCTAAATTCAAAGGACAAAGTGACACTGAAATTATATCTTATTTTGAGGAGGTTATCGACAATTCCATTGACAGGGTGGAAACAATCTTAGAGAAAAGGATTAATCAATTCGGTGTAGCGCAACCGAACATTCAAAAAGATTCTAAGAATAATAGAATTTATATTGAGCTCCCTGGTGTTCAAGACGAGGCGACTGTGTCCGAAAAGTTAAAGTCTACAGCAAACCTTGAGTTTTACGCTCTTTATGCGAAACCTGATTTAGGAAAACAATTTGAAGAGGCGGATAGGGTATCAAGATTGAAAGAAAAATCTATTGCTGAATTGGAGACTGAAGACACCTTGAATTTAGACAAGACCAAAGGTGCTAATAAGGGATTATTCGATTATTTGAAAATCGAAAATATGGGTGGTCCTATTGGCTATGTTTCTCAAAAAGATAAATATTTTGCAGAGACCTTGCTGAAACGAAATGATGTTTCGAGATCATTCTCAACAGATTTGAAATTAATGTGGTCGGCAAAGCCAGAGAAAATAGGTGACACAGGAAAGGAAGGATTTTTTCTCTATGCTGTCGAAGTTCCAAAGGAACGAGAGGCGGAGGTCAGTGGTAAAGATGTAGGAAAAGCATCACAAGGATATGACGCTCAGACTGGAAAAATTACCGTTGATTTGGAAATGACTGATGAAGGTGCTAGAAATTGGTCTAAAATGACAAAAAAGAATATTGGAAAACCTGTAGCGATTTCAATGGATAATGTGGTTTATAGTGCTCCAGTTGTTAATGAAGAACTTAGCAAGAACTCACAGATATCAGGTAATTTTTCTTTTGAAGAGGCTAAAGACTTATCAGGATTGTTAAACGGCGGTTCTTTACCGGTTCCTTGTATAATTGTAGAGAAAACAAAGGTAGGTCCAACAATCGGTGAAGAAAATACGAGATCTGGTCTAATTTCTTTTGGAGTGGCTTTGTTGGTTGTTTTTGCCTATATGTATTTTTATTACGGAAAGGCTGGTTTAGTAGCGGATATAGCTTTGTTCTTTAACATGGTCTTTATTTTTGGTACACTAGCTTCATTTAGTGCCGTACTAACCTTAGCAGGTATCGCGGGTATTGTTTTAACCATAGGAATGGCAGTAGATGCCAATGTGTTAATTTTCGAAAGGGTTAGGGAAGAGTTGGCGAATGGGAAAGATCAAGAAGCAGCTATCGAAACAGGTTTCAGTAAAGCTTTATCGTCCATTATAGACTCAAACGTCACTACCTTGCTAACGGCAATTGTCCTAAAAATATTTGGTACAGGGCCAATTGAGTCATTTGCAACGACGCTTATTATTGGTATTTTTTCTTCTGTCTTTTCTGCAATTATTATTTCTCGTTTAATTTTTGAATGGATGATGAAAAGAAAACAAGGGATTTCGTTTTCTTCTCAGTTAACTAAAAATGCATTCAAGAACATCAACTTTAATTTTATTGACAAGCGAAAATATGCCTACTTGGTTTCTTCAATTCTTGTTTTAGGTTCAATTATTTTAATGTTTACTAAAGGTCTCAATCAGTCAGTTGAGTTTTCTGGTGGACGTACAGTACCTGTTACTTTTGAAAAATCTGCATCTCAGCATATTGAGTCTATTAAAACGAACTTGGCAAAGACAATGCCTGGGGCATCAATAGAGGTTAAAACAAAGGAATCTGGCAATGTTGTAGATGTGACTACTAATTATTTATTATCAGACTCAGAGAGTGAAGCAAAAGTCAATAAAGCTCTTGAAGAAGGATTAGCCCTTTCTAAAGCTGAGGTAGGAAAAGCCACAGTAAACTATGAAAATGATAGATTCGTATCTTCCAATGTAGCTGGACAAATTAAAAGTAGCGCAGTGCTTTCTATGTCTATTGCTTTGGCGTTGATTTTCTTGTATATTTTTATTCGATTTGGCACCTGGCAATATTCATTTAGCGCTATTGTTGCACTATTTCATGATGTCATAATTGTTGTTGGAATTTTCTCATTATTCAATGGTATTTTTCCATTTAATATGGATTTAGATCAATCATTAATTGCTGCGTTTCTTACAGTAGTTGGTTACTCAATCAATGATACCGTGGTTGTGTTTGATAGAATTCGAGAAAATTTATCTTGGAAAAAGGATGCGGATTTCAAAGTAGAACTAAATGATGCATTGAACTCTACTTTGTCAAGGACAATAAATACATCGTTTACAACAGTGCTTGTATTAATTATCATTTTCCTTTTCGGAGGAACAGCAATCAAAGGGTTTATTTTTGCTCTCCTAGTAGGTATTGTAGTAGGAACTTATTCATCATTGATGATTGCTACACCACTTTTAATTGACCTTACCAAAAAAATAATAGTCAAAAAGTAATTGATTGAATCGAAAATTAAACAAAAAAGGAAGTGCTTCAACACTTCCTTTTTTGTTTCCATATTATCGAATTTTACTAGCTATTTAGCTAAGTTTTGATAGTTCGAGACCGAAGTAAATATCCTCTACCTTTTAATGCTTTTTAGTGAGCTGTGGGTTTTTAATTCACTGCATATATCTGGAAGAGGAGTTAGGTCTTTATATATAGTTATCTATTCAATGGAAATCGACCTAGACTTATTATAGAAGTTAATAAATAAAAAAGGCTGCCAAACTTGACAGCCTTTCGTAAGTGGACATATATTTTATTCCTTAACGAATTGTTTTATCTGTGCTTTATTGTTTTGATAAATCCCTAAATAATAAGTTCCTGAGGCCAACTTTTTACTCATTTCTAAGGTTTGAGAAACCTTCCCATCGACTACGGATAAATTAAATTCAGAAACAAGTTGGCCTTGAATATTGAATAATTTACAGTTTAATTTATCGCCTGTTAATCCGGATGATTCAATTTCAAAAATTCCATTGTTTGGATTCGGATAGAGATTGACAGCTAATGAATTTTCATCTGCCAAGCTAGCCACTTGATCCACTGTAACTGTTATTGTGTTAATACAACCATTCGCATCTTTTACATAACATGTGTATGTTCCTGCTGCTAAATTTAAAAATAAAGACCCAGAATAATAATTTGTCCCATTAATACTGTAACTATAGGGCGATAAACCTCCTGACCCAGACATTGTTATTGATCCATTATTAGTTCCATTAGTTGCTGAAGCTGGAACGGCAGAGATATTAACTGCGGTTGGTTCTGTAATAGAAGTAGAAAAACTCTGTGTACAACCATTTGCATCAGTAGTTGTCACCTCATAAGAACCTTGCGCCAATCCCGTAAATAATCCCGAAGTACTATTGATTATATTTACGTAACTTGGTGTACCTCCGGATACAGAAACCAAAACAGAACCATCATTTTCTCCAAAACAACTGATCATCGTTGGAATTGCATTCAAAACTAATTGATTTGGTTGAGTAATTTCAACCGTAATTTCACTTAAACAGCTATTTTCATCCTTAGAAATTACTTGATATTCACCTGCTGCTATATTAGAAAAAACGGAACCAGATTGAAAAGTAATTCCATCAATTGAGTATTCATAAGCTCCTTGTCCACCACTAGCTGAAATTGAAATTTCGGCAGTTGACTCTCCGAAACAATTAATTGTACCAGTTTGCGCAAAATTGGATGAAATTGAATAGGGAGTTGTTAAATTAAACACATCAGTAATTGAACATCCAGTATTATCGGTGATTGTGTATGTGTAACTTCCAGGTGCTAAATTTGAAAAAGTAGAATCTGCTTGAACTGCTCCACTGTTTATTGAATAAGTAAAAGGAGCTGAACCGCCATTTGTTTGTAATTGAATAGAGCCGATATTCGCCGTACAAGAGGGCTGAGTAATTACGTTTGAAGCAGTTGTAAAACTTTGAGCGCCACTTACTGAAATACTTACACTTCTCGAGTCATTGCATGCATTGTCATCTGCTGAACCATTAGCTGACACAAGCGATACATTTACTGAATTTGCACCCGCATTTAGACCATTTACAAAAACAAAAATTGTATCTCTGCTTCCAACGGAATTCAATTGAGAGGAAGAATAGTTGACATTCGTTGCATTTCCTGTTCCAATTTGCCATGAGAATATCCCTGAAGTAATTGGCGTTGTACCACGATTTTCAACGATAACTCCAATTTGAGCTGATGTTCCACAAATGTCCCCATTTGTAACTTGAAAAAGTCCAACTAGAGCTGCATCTAAATTTTCTGCATCCATTTTTATCGCAATATTTCGTGTTTTTGTTCCACCTGCGTAATAAACACCCGTGTAGTAAAATGTCTCTCCATCAAAGTCGTCAATACACATGTGGTGATAATCTCCCCAACGCGTGTCTCCGGTTTTAGAACCTGTTCCGGCAATGAGAGTTGTTTCCGTCATTGTCATCGTGTTCAACGGATCACAAGATTTTCTTCCTGTCATTTTTAACGACGGAAAATCGCCAGTAGTATTAGAGGAAGTTGAATAGGCCATGATGATATTACCCCACTTATCAATATTGATGGCGGGCATCCATCTACTTGTGCCAGTTCCTGGAGCGTATGTGCCTTCTTGATACTTTACCCATGTCGGAGTAGTCACGCCAGACGCGCGACGCAACTCTATCCAACGAACTCCTGATCGGTCTGCACCATCTACGTCGGTGGAAAGACATAAAACCATAGCCTGATGCGTATCAAATATTCTCATGGGGGCTTTGTACATAACCGTTTCTCGGAGTGGATCGAGTGTATTACTTGTTCCAGGTTGCTTAATACAGGCGAAACTCGTTAATCCACACAATTTAGAATCAATTTCAGCGATAGAAATATCTTGTATTTTCGACACTGTAGCGGTACTATTTGTCCAATTGATAGTCATTTCCCAAAGTTCAATCCAGTCATTAGTTCCACTGTCTGGAGATCCATTTGAATGTGATTCATCATCTCTGTGTCGAACGAAAAGTGGTTTCATTCCTGTTGGTGCGAGATTGTCTCCTTCCACATCTACAGGCGTGATTGATTGAAAGCCAAATCCATTAAGTGAATAACCTATGGCTATTTTTATGAACGGTGACGTTCCTCCAGTTAGTAAAGTGGATAATTTCATAGCATAGGTAGTAGGAGGGCCACCTTGGTTGGTTGTTACTAAAAATGCATCTGAAGATTGGCTAAAACTCCATTTAGGATAATCAGGAAATGACGTACAAGTGAACATATAAGTCCAGTAGGCTCCTTGTGGATTACTGGTTTGTGAGACATGAACGATTAACTTATTACCTGAAGAGGAAAATTCAGTTAAAAACCACTTCTTTGCTGGTTTATAATATAAAACTATCGGATCTCCAGCTCCTGCCTGTCCACCGAGATTTGACAAGGTATAGGCGGTATTTCCTACAGTGGCTCCTGTCGTTTTATTCATTATGCGGTAGGAGGAACCACCACCTGAATTTGTTGCCTGAATGTAATACAAGCTGTCGGCTTCACCCGATGGGTCCGGTGGAGACAAATTGGAACCAAGACCTTGCACATCCCAAAGTTTTGTGGCAGAGGCAATTTTCTCTGTGGCTTCGTGTTGCTGCCAAGCCCAGTCCGGTAAATGCGTATTGGAATTGTCAACCTCAATAAGTTCTCTGCCTTTGAAGTTAGGTTTGATGATTTGATTCTTTGGCTGCAGCCATTCAGTTGGAGCAGGTACCATATAACTCGTAGTTGGAGAGATATTTCCTAGAAATTCTGATTGTTGAGCGTTTACAGTTAGGGTAAAAAAAGTAATTCCCAGTAAGAAGAGGAAAAGTTTTGTCATAGTGTTAGATTTTGGTTGATGAAATTAAAAAAAATCAATATGAAATAGATTAATTTAGTCATTAAATAACAAGACATGAGTTATAAAGTTTTACTCGCACCGACAAAAAACATACATTCTATACCTTTTCGTAATCAAATTGTAACGGTGCCGCATTTTATGTCTGAAGCAAAATCCTTGATCGATAATTTAAAGACAAAAAGTATCGAGGAACTGTCCTCCTTAATGGGTATTTCTCATGACATGGCCTTACTAAATTCAATAAGGTATAAACAATGGAAAAAAAGCTCTGATGAGCCAACTGCGTATCATGCCATACAAATGTATGCTGGAGAGGCTTTTAAGGCTTTTGATTTTGATACGTTAGATGCGAGATTACACGTTAAACTTCAACAGAATTTGTTTATTTTATCAGGGTTATATGGTATCCTTCGACCTTTTGATTTAATTTATCCTTATCGTCTAGAAATGGGTCTTCGGTTTTCACCATCTTCCAATTTTAGTAACCTGTACTCCTTTTGGGAAGAGAAATTAGGCACTTATTTTGAAAAATTAGTCAGTAAAGAAGATGTGCTCATAAATTTAGCGTCTAAAGAATACACAAAGGTTTTTGATTTTAATAAACTGAAATATCGAGTTATTACGCCACACTTTAAAGAATATAAAGATGGAAATTATCAGATGGTAATGATGTATGCAAAAAACGCTCGTGGTACGATGGCGCGCTACGTTATCGAGAATAATATTCAATCAGATGACGATTTAAAAAGATATAAACTAGATGGATACGTATTTAATTCAGAATTATCTTCGGATATGGAATGGTTCTTTATACGTTAGTTAGAAAGTCCTCACTTTTTTCTATTATATCCCATGTGTGATCAGCTAAAAGCTTAACAGTGGCAATGAATTTTAGATGTTGGCCAGATTTCCCCCATTGCGTCGGCCCCACCATAGAGAGCAGGTGATTTCCTTGGTCTCTTTTGTATAAATGGTAGGTGTGGTTTATGAATGGTTCAAAACGGATTTCTGTTTGGTATATAAATTCAGAAATTTGCTTTCGGTCTTGAAGTCTCTTGGCTTGTTCAGCCAATAATTGCATTTGCTCGTAGATTTGACCAAGTTGCATATCGGTTTGGTGCTCCATTGCGTTTAAAGCTCGGCTTGTCAATTTTCCTTGATCTTCCGGTTTAATTAATGCACTGCCTGCATGGTGACCGTATTCTAGTGAATGAGGATTGAGTGTAATTTTATCAGGATCAATCGGATTTATAAACTCCTTATTTTCTTTATTTTTTTGACTCATTCAAATCGTATTAGCAAGTAAATAGCCGACCTCAGCACCAATAGCAACACCCATTCCGCCCATTCTAACACCACAATATACATTATTGTTCACTTTTTTAACGATTGGTCCTTTTTCTTTGCCAATGCCCATTATACCAGACCAAAAATAATCTATCTCAACGTCTTGATGAGGCACAAGTTTATTTCGGAGTAGTGTTGTCAAATAGTTTTGAATTACCGCGGTATTTTCAAATTGTGTAGAATTTTCCTCTTTGAAACTCAAATTTCTACCACCACCAAGTAAGATTCGGTTATCTATATTTCTAAAATAGGTATAGCCTTTGTCAACATGAAATGTACCTTGCACTTTAAGATCTTGTATTGGTTTGGTGATTAATACTTGTGCTCTCGCAGGCTCTATATCTTCCGAATCTAAAAACTGCTTTGCAAATCCATTCGTGCAAATGAATACATTAGCAGCTGAAACTTCTCCAATTGATGTGTCAAGAGTAACACCTGAAGAATAGTTGTGAATGTGATTTGCTGCTATACCAAAGAGTACTCGAATGTTCTTTGAAATAACCGTCTTATATAGTTCTTGAATAAGTAGTTCCGTGTTAATACTTCCCTCAATTCTATTGATGTAAGCAGAAGAAAAGCCTTTAAATTTTGCAATTTGAAGACAATTTTTATCCTCAGCATAAACCTCTTTTTTTCCGGTTATTTTAAACGTTTGTTCGTTTAAATAGCAAATGAAACTTTTTTCTAATAAGGGGTCACTGTTTTGTATCAAATCCCAAGAACCGCATGGTGTGTAATTTATTCTATTTTCTTCTACCAAGCTGAAAAGCCTTTGTAAACCCCTGTAACGAAGGCTAACGGTTTCCCAAACTTTGTCCTCCGACATTTTTTCTAAATCATCTCTCAATTCGGTAGGGCTGCCAAAACAGGCAAATCCTGCATTTTTCGTGCTGGCACCCGAGGGTAAATAACCCCTTTCTAAGATCAATATTTTTGCATTTTGGAAGCGTTCGTTGAGGTATATGGCTGTGGACAATCCAACAATGCCTGCTCCGATTATTACAAAATCTATACTTTCGAAATAAGATTGTTTCTCCCAATAGCTTAATTGATCTATACGCAGCATTTTTTTTGTTCGTGTTTTTTTGCGAAATTCGTAACAAATTTAGTGTAATTCACTATAATAGGTTAAACGATTTTAACATGAGATATTTATTATTTTTCTTGGTTATTTTTAGTTCTCAAATTTCGCGCGCACAGGACTGGGTAAATGTATCTTTTCAGGGGTATATTCGCAATTACTTAACCAATGAAAATTTATTTGGTGCCACTATTTATGTAGTACAAAATGGTAAAACCATTGCGAAGGCTGTATCCGAATCGAATGGTAGTTACATTGTAACTGGAAAAATCAAAACGTCAATCCCATTCGAGCTCATGGCTTCAAGACCAAAATATGTTTCCAAAAAGGTCTTGGTAGATATGGGGACACTTCAAATAAAAAATGTCAAAAACACTACGCTACAGGTAGTGGAGGAATTAATTTTTGTTTTATATGAAGTACGTCCAAATGTGGATTTGTCATTTGCCAAATCAGATTACGCGGAAAAATTTACTTGGAACCAAGAGAAGTTCATTGCTTTCCCAGAGGGAAAAGAGGCGAATCTTAATAAGCAAGTTGAAATGGCTTATGACAAAGCAAAAAATAGCACTGCTAAGTTGAGTTCTGCAGACAGTACTTTGCAAGCTCAGAATGATGTGAGCATTGAGGCTCAAATTAAAACGACATTAACGCAAGCAGACCAGCTTTCTAAAGCAGGCAAATACGCTGATGCCTTAACTGAGTTCAATAAAGCTCAATCCCTAGTGGCGAAAGCTTATGACCAGAATAAATTTTCAACTTACATTACTTCCATAAATTCTGGGATGCAAACCGTGAATTCTAAAAAAGATGCAGAGGATCTTGCCTTCAATAGCCAATTGAAAATTGCAAAAGATAAAATTTCTTCTGGCCGTGCTGGTTTAGCATTGGCAAGTAATGCCTTAAATTCATTCCCAATGAAAAGCCGTGCAAATGATCCGGATGTTATTTTACTAAAAGATCAAATTTCCAAGTTACAGCAATATTATAAAGATATGGATGCTGCTTATAAAATGGTAAAGTCCTCAAAAAATAATGCAGGTGCTATGGCTGCGTTGCAAACTGTTTTTTCAACCTCCACGGCAAATAGTAAATTCACACTTGCATCAGAAATCTCGCAAATAAAAAAATCAATTGATTCCTTAGATAACATTATTAATCCTAAAAATAATCAAGTTGCATTAAATAATACGCAAATACAAAACAAAACCGTTTTGAGCGCTCCAGGTCAAAAATCACCGAGTAACGCAAAGGATGCTTTTGATAAGTTAGATAAAACAAAAAACTCCAAAACCGCTTCCAGACAAGAACAAATGGAAAACGGTGTGAACGATGTGAGTTATGAAAATTCAATGAATAAAAAATTAAATGAAGCTCGTTCGGAAGATGATGCGAAAGAGGTTAAAAAATGGCAAGATGAAAAAGATGAGCTAACCTTAGTTGAGGACACCCTAGCAGAGCTTCGTCAATATCAAATGGAAGATGCTAGAAATCAAAACGAGTATGCGAAATACCAGTTAGATTCTTCCAGTTTAAAGCAAACATATTCTCAAGCGACAGTATTACAGCAATTACAAATAGATAAGGAAGTTTATGATAAAAAGGAAAGTGAGCGCAATGCAGAAATCCAGTCGCGTCAAAAAGAATTGGTAGATGAGCACATTGATGAATCTCAGGTACAAAGATTGGAGGATATTGAGAAGCAACGACTGAGACAGGCTGATATGGAAAAAGCAAAAAATGATGTAGAAGCCTCAGTTTATTTGACGAATACAGATAGCAGAATGAGAGAGGAGCAGCGTATGTACGATCAACAAAAAATAGCGTCTGATAAACAAGTATTGAAAAATAAGCCTAATTTTCTAGCAGACGCAAATGGAAATATCTATTCAAATGATACCACATATGAGGAGGTTTACGAACTCAAAAATGACGAAGGATTTGTAGAAACTGTGATTATTCGGAGAATTGTCATCGACAAAGATGGTTTTGGTGTTGTCTACGAACAAACTAAAAATGAGCAAGGTAAATCCTCATATACACGAAATGGGTTTTCAATAACCGAATTCGAATGGCAAAACGAATCCAATGGGAGGTCACCCTTTAAAAAGTAGCTGTCAAACGGCTGTTGTGCGTAACTTATTTCTCCGTGTTGCATTGAATTAAAAGAAGGTATTATTTTCGTTTGAAATTAATCGGAGATGATCGTACATTTTATAGCAATTGGTGGTAGTGCCATGCACAATTTAGCGATAGCTTTAAGCAGAAAAGGCGCCCAAGTAACTGGTTCGGATGACGAAATTTTTGAGCCTTCGAGATCTAGGTTAGCAAAGCAAGGAATATTACCTGAAAATCTAGGTTGGGATTCCACCAGAATTTCCAGCGATATTGACGCTGTCATACTAGGGATGCATGCACGTGCCGATAACCCTGAATTACTCAGAGCAAATGAACTTGGAATTAAAATATTTTCATACCCTGAGTATTTATATGAACAAAGCAAGAATAAAATCAGGATTGTTATTGGTGGAAGCCATGGAAAAACAACTATAACTTCGATGTTGCTGCATGCTGTAAACAAGTTAAGCATAAATGTTGATTACATGGTCGGAGCTCAATTAGAAGGATACGACTGTATGGTTAAATTGAGTGATGAGTCCAAATACATGGTATTAGAAGGAGATGAATACTTGAGTTCGCCAATTGATCGCAGACCAAAATTCCATTTATATAAGCCCCATGTTGCGATCATCAGCGGAATCGCTTGGGATCATATCAATGTATTTCCAACTTTTGAAAATTATGTCGAGCAATTTGAAACGTTTTGTACACTGATTGAACCCAACGGTACCTTGATCTATAATTTAGAGGATTCAGAAGTTGCTAAATTGGGGGTAAAATTCAGAAGGCAATTAACGACCATCGCTTACAATACGCCCGTATTTGCGCCAAAAGAAAATGGTACGCAATTAGAATGGGAGGGAAGTTCTTATTCATTGGAAATTTTTGGCCCGCATAATTTGCAGAATTTGATAGGTGCGATGAAACTTGCAGAGTCTATGGGTATTCAGAACCACGATTTTTTACTGGCTATGGAGGATTTCACAGGTGCAGGTAAGCGCTTGCAAAAAGTGGCAGAAGGCACATCTTTTACAATGTTCAAGGATTTTGCTCATTCGCCATCAAAACTCAAGGCTACCACAACAGCTGTGAAACATCAATATCCAAAGAGAACCTTAATTGCTTGCATGGAATTACACACGTTTTCTTCGCTAAAAAAAGAATTCTTATCACATTATGAGGGTGCAATGTCGAGAGCTGATCATGCATTAGTTTATTTCAATCCTAAAGTCGTAGAACATAAAAAACTTGAACCGATTACCAAGGAACAAGTATTGGATGGCTTTGGTGGAAAAGTAACAGTTGTCACCTCAACCGACGAGGTATTTAAGTTCATAAAACAATTTTCAATGGATGAATCTGTTTTACTGATGATGTCATCAGGAAATTTCGATGGTATAGATTATGATAAATTAGGTGAAGAATTATGCGTTACACATTAATCTTATGGTTGTTTTACTTGAACTCATGTCAATCAACAAAGCCAAACTTTATCAGTCAGCCTAAAGTTATTTTACCAATGAGTAGTTGGGAATCTGATCAGCTGGGCGTATCAGTAGCTATTTTCGATTGCCAGTTAGAAAAATGGTATGTTTATAATTCATTATTGCTTAATGAGTCATATTCTCCAGCTTCTACATTTAAAATTCCAAATTCCCTAATTGCCTTACAAACAGCAATATTACATTCTCCTGAGGAAAAATGGGTATGGGATGGAATAGTTAGACAGAATGAAAATTGGAATAAAGATCAGTCATTAAAGGATGCCTTTAGGAATTCCACGTTATGGTTTTATCAGAGATTAGCGAAAAAAATAGGGAAGGAGCGTATGTCTGAATATTTGAGAAAATTTACTTATGGGAATCAACAAGTAGGAGACAGTATTGATCAATTTTGGTTGAATGGCATATTGAAAATAAGCCCCATTGAACAGCTTGAATTTTTGTACAAACTACATAAAAAAACGCTTGGTTTAAAGTCAAAGGTGTACAATGACATGAAAGATATTATGTTCACAAAATCCATTTCGGATGTAAAAATTTATGCAAAAACAGGTTGGGGATATGATCAAAAACAAGATATCGGATGGTATGTGGGGTATGCAGAAAAGGGTAAGAAAACATTTCTTTTTACGACTATATTATTAACGCAAGATTACCAAAAAGTTGAGAATTTTGCACTTAAAAGGATTGAGATTACCGAAAATGCTCTTAGGTTAGCTGGAGTTATTCCTTAATTCCTAAAAACGATACGCCGGTAAATCAAGGAGATGATTAGCGAATTGATTGCACTAAAAATGGTTAGTCCCAATAAAGTAATGACCATAGTGAATTTGGCGCTATACATCATTTCTGTATTCGACATCATGAGCGTTTTGATTTCACTAGTTGATTTATTAGAAAGATCACTGTTTGAACTTTTAATCTCATTGATTTTATCGGGGTTATTCAGCTCCTGTTCTATATAGTCTAATTTACTTTGGGTGTAGTCAGGAAATATTGACTGGTAATAAAAATAAAGGAATACTCCAACTACAATTGTATACGGTATTCCTGCGGTCATTCCATTTTTTACATCATTCAAAAAGTTGCTATCATCTTCGTGTCTCTTAATCTGATAAAGAGAAAAAGCAATTGATCCCGTTACTAGAAACATGTTTATAAAGACAAACGGTTTTATATCGTACAAAGAAAATCCAAGTGAAAGTGCAATTAACTTTAAGGCTATAAAAACCAATGCGGAACTTAAACCAATTTTAACCGGAAGTTTCATTAGCTATTCATTGACACCAAAAACTCCTCATTAGAGAGGGTATTCTCCATATGATTTTTCATGAATTCCATGGCTTCGACAGGATTCATATCTGCAATGAATTTACGAAGCAGCCAAATCCTTTGCAGCACATCTTTTCCAACTAATAAATCTTCTCTTCTTGTTCCTGAGGCGGTAATATCAATAGCTGGATAAATTCTACGATTTGAAATTTTTCTATCCAATTGAAGCTCCATGTTACCAGTACCTTTGAATTCCTCGAAAATTACTTCATCCATTTTCGACCCTGTCTCGGTTAATGCTGTAGCCAAGATTGACAATGAACCTCCATTTTCGATTTTTCTTGCGGAACCAAAGAAACGTTTAGGTTTGTGTAATGCATTAGCATCGACTCCACCTGATAATACTTTTCCTGATGCTGGTGACACTGTATTGTAGGCTCTCGCCAAACGTGTGATAGAATCTAATAAAATGCATACATCGTGTCCGCATTCTACCATTCTTTTCGCTTTTTCCAACACCATATTAGCCACTTTGACATGGCGTTCTGCCGGTTCATCAAAGGTTGACGCAATAACCTCAGCTTTCACACTCCTCGCCATATCTGTAACTTCTTCGGGTCTTTCGTCGATTAGCAATACAATAAGGTATGTTTCTGGATGATTCGCCGCAATGGCATTGGCGACATCTTTTAGTAGCATGGTCTTTCCCGTCTTCGGTTGCGCCACTATCATTCCCCTCTGTCCTTTACCTATTGGCGCAAATAAGTCCATAACCCTTGTGGATAATGTTTCTTGTTTATGCCCAGTCAATTTAAATTTCTCGTCTGGAAATAATGGTGTGAGGTATTGAAACGGCACACGATCACGAATGTAAGAAGGGTCTCTACCGTTTATAGATTCAACTTTCACGAGTGGAAAATACTTTTCTCCTTCTTTGGGAGGACGAATGGTTCCTTTTACGGTATCTCCTGTCTTCAAACCAAACAATTTAATTTGATTTTGAGAGACGTATATATCATCAGGTGACGGCAGATAATTATAATCGGAGGATCTAAGAAAGCCGTAACCGTCTTGGATTACTTCTAGGACTCCCTCTGCGGAGACAATCCCGACTAAATCGTAATTTTCTTCGATCTTCTGAACAATTTGTGACTCCTCTGTACGCTGTGGTTTGTGAAACTCTTTTTTGAACGGTTTACGATCATTTTCAGTGATAACTTTATTTTCTGAATCAGCAATTTCACCTGTTTCAATTTCTAAATTTTCAGTAGTAGTAATTGTGTTGGAAGTTTCCAATTCCTCTGGCTCTTCTGATCGTGTTTCCGCCGCTTCGAAAAGATCAAATGATTTTTCCTGAAGAGGCTCTTCATTTTCTTTAATAGATTTTCTTGGTCTTTTACCTTTTGTGGTTTCTGTTAAGGAATTTTCAACATGTTCGGAAACTATTGTATCCGAATTTGATTCTTCTGAGTTAACATTACCCAATATGAGTGAGATGAGCTCTTCTTTTTTATAATTTTCGTAATTTTCAAGTCCAATCGTGTTGGCAATAACTCTAATGTCTGCAAGTTTTTTTTCCTCTAAGGCTTTTCGATCCATTTAATTTTTTGTAAGAAGATGTGGGAGAATTTAATACGCTGTTTGGCGTTTACATGGCAATAATAGGTAAAAGATTTTAATTGACAAACGTAAAAGGTAAAAATCTATGTTTTTCTTTTTTTCTTTTTAGCAGCAGGAAAAAGTATGTTATTTAAAATCAATCGATAACCTGGTGAATTTGGGTGTAAGTTTAAATCTGTTACCGGGTCTCCAACAAAATGTTGGTAATCCTCAGGATCGTGTCCTCCATAAAAGGTCCAGGTTCCTTGGCCTAACTCCCCGTGTATGTATTTAGCTGTCCCGGCAGACTTATTTTCTCCCAATACCAATACATTGGGTTTTATGAATTCTTTTCTGAAATCAGTGGTTTGCCCCATGAAACCTTGAATTACATCTGTATGACATTGCGTTAGCATGGTAGGTACAACATCCCATTTAGCTGAAAAGTCGAAAAGGGTAAATTGGTCAATAGCTTCCGAAATCACTCGGCTAGTGCGTAGGTCGGTGGCATCAATATCAGAATACTCATAAATCATTGGATCTTTGATTAGCTGAAAATCTTTGAATGCAAATGTTTGATTGAAGTCTAATTTTTGCTGTGCTTTAGGGTCTGAGGGATCACCATCAAATACAGACTCACAAATATCAACACCCTCTGCAGCGAGTGCAATATCATAGCTGTCCGTACCACTGCACATAGTAAAAAGAAAACCTCCACCAAGCACAAAGTTTTTAAGCCCTTGTGCAACAGCTAATTTCATTTGTGAAACCTTACTATACCCCAGCATTTTAGCATCTCTTTCTGCGATTTCTACTTGCTCTTGATACCATGCTTGGTGGCGTGCAGAGGAATAAAATTTACCATATTGACCGGTAAAATCCTCGTGGTGTAAGTGTAACCAGTCATATTTTGGTAGTATACCCATTACGATTGCGGAATCGTATATTTTATCGTATTTAATTTCTGCATACTCCAATACAAGAGTTACAGCATCATCCCAAGGTTGTTTATTTGGAGGAGTGTATACAGCTATTTTTGGTGCTTTTTCCAGTTGGACAATCTCCATATTAACCTCAGGGTCTGCTAATTGATTACGTATTGCATTGGCTTGCCCATCAGTTAATACCTCATAACTTACATTTCTGATTATTAGCTCTTCTTCAATCGCTCGTATATTTGGCATTAAGAATGATCCTCCGCGGTAATTTAAGAGCCATTCGATCACTAACTGATTTTCAAGTGTCCAATAGGCTATTCCATAGGCTTTCAGGTGATTCTTTTGCTGCTGGTCCATCGGGACTAAAATCTGAGTGCTGCGCGCAGTAAACATGCAGAAAACACAAACGAACGAGAAAAGAATATACTTCATGGGATTAGAAAGGAGTTTCAGTGATCGTTGACTTATCAAAATCCTCGCCAGAATCATTATCCACATCCATTTTACTTTTCACAGTATAGGTCATAGATTCATTATCAAAACCTGAATTTATTTTTAAGGGTGCAGCTAAATCTAAATCAGGCATTTCATTTAAGTTTTCAAATCGAGCATACTCTGGAACAAAACGAAGTTTTACTCTATCTAATGCCCCATTTCGGTGTTTCGCTATGATGATTTCCCCAATTCCTTGATTTGCATTACCGTCGTCATCTTTGATCAGACCGTAGTATTCTGGACGGTAGATGAAGGAGACAATATCCGCATCTTGTTCAATTGCACCGGACTCTCTTAAATCCGAAAGCTGTGGTCGTTTATCCCCGCCGCGTTGTTCTACAGAACGACTTAATTGAGCAAGAGCAATAATTGGAATATTAAGTTCTTTCGCTATTTCTTTGATTGATCTCGAGATTGTAGAAATTTCTTGTTCTCTATTTCCCCCTCCTTTCCCGTCTTTTGCCGACATTAATTGTAAATAGTCGATTATAATCAGTTCTATATTATGCTGTGCTTTTAATCTTCTGCATTTTGCCCTAAAGTCAAAGATAGTTATTGCCGGGGTATCATCAATAAATATGGGAGCCGTAGCTAACTTATTAATTCTTGTATGTAATTGCTGGAATTCATAATCTTTTAAATCCCCTTTACGAAGTTTTTCTGCACTTATTCTTGACTCACTAGCGATCAGTCGTTTCACCAACTGAACGGATGACATTTCCAAGGTGAATATAGCTACTCCCATGCCGTAATCTACGGCGGTATTACGCGCCAAAGAGAGTACAAAAGCTGTTTTCCCCATACCTGGTCTGGCTGCTATGACGACCATGTCAGAGCGTTGCCAACCTGAGGTGATTTTATCCAATTCAAAGAACCCGCTGGGCACTCCAGAAATTCCATCACTATTTTGAGAAGCTTTTTCTATTTCTTGGATTGCTTCCCTTACTACAGTTTGCATCGAAGCCACCTGCTTACTCATATTATTTTCAGCAATTTGAAAAAGACCTGATTCGGCACTATTCAATAAATCAAAAACATCATGTGTCTCATCATATGCATCGCGAATTATTTCGCTACTCACACGGATTAATTCACGTTTAATGAATTTTTCAGCAATTATTCTTGCATGGAATTGAATGTGCGCTGAGGAAGCCACACGATTTGTTAGGGACGATATGTAAGAGGCTCCACCGGCAGCCTCTAATTCACCATTCTTTTGTAGGCGAGAGGTAACCGTTACCAAGTCAATTGGACTAGTGGCCGCAAATAATTCTCGAATAGCTTTGTAAATATATTGATGCTTAGGATCGTAAAAACTATTGTGATGAAGCACATCGATCGTATCGTTTACTGCATTTTTCTCCAACATCATAGCTCCAAGTACAACTTGCTCAACATCAATAGCCTGAGGAGGTATTTTTCCGAGGTCACCTGTTAAAACAGAAGGTGATTTAATTCTTGATATTGGTTTTCTATTGTTGTCTTGATTCTCCATGAAACAAATATACGGATTGCATATTCCTAACGAAATAATGTGCTGCCATTGTTTATAAAAAGATGTTAAAAGGCTTTATCAACAGGTTGTTAGTATCTTAACTATCCTTCAATTCGAGCTGTGCCTTTTTAGTTCCAATTGCCACTGTGATGAAATCGATATTTTTTTTGGGTGAGCGCGCTGGAGAATGTGAGCGTCCATAAAATATAATTTGCAGATGTAGTTTATTCCATAATTCTTTTGGGAATATTTTTTTAGCATCGGCTTCAGTTTGTTCTACGTTCTTCCCCTTTGTAATTCCCCATCTTATGAGTAATCGATGAATATGGGTGTCCACAGGAAATGCGGGAATACCGAACACTTGAGCCATGACAACAGAAGCTGTTTTGTGACCTACACCCGGAAGTTCTTCTAAAGCATCAAAACTACAGGGTACCTCACCTGCGTATTTATCTAGTAGAATTTGTGAAAGCCTCCATATGGCTTGAGATTTTTTAGGAGATAGCCCACAAGGCTTAATGATTTCGCGAATTTCTTCAACACTTAATTTTATCATTTCTTGTGGTGAAGATGCTTTACGGAATAGGTGAGGGGTGATTTTATTAACCCGTTCATCGGTGCATTGTGCGCTCAATAACACGGCAATCAATAAGGTATAGGCATCCGAGTGGGTCAAAGGAACTGGTGTCTCGGGGTAAATCTGTTCTAGGGAATCAATAATAAATTGCGCCTTCTCTTTTTTTGTCATATTTAATTTAATAGTAACCCATAGTAATCATATGAAGCAAACGGTTTTCTGTAAGTAGAAAATAAATTATTATCCCCCCTACCAGGTAAACAGAGGCGTGGTGTCCCATGATAAAGTAGGCATCATTTTTTTTGTAAAAGAGAAAAATTAATGGAATAAGCAGTATAGACTGAATAAGTAGTTGCGCCCAATAAAAATTAAAATGAACAGGTACATGATAAATTCTATAATCACTCTCCACCAATATTTCGATTGGGTGTCTAAATATCGCCGTAGTTTTAATTTGTGCGAAAGGATGTTTCAAAAAATACGCATTGTTAAAATGATTCAACCATAATTCTCGGCCATTTTCTGTTTCAACGACACTAACTCTATGATTATCCATACTCTTGTACATAACTTCTGAAAATCTCGTTACCCTGTCTAGTTCAATTTTTTTTGGCAGTAAAAAATCTACAAAAAACAATAAATTAATAGAGCAAGAGAGAACAACGATGCTTATGAATAACTTTCTATTCCAACCTGTTCTTAGTTTAATGTACCAATTATCTAAGTCTTTTTCTTGTTTTTGTTTTTTCGCTCGGTAACGATTTCGGGCTTTTTGACGATAGGCTGTCCATTCTTCAACAGTTGTTTCTTCATCATTATTTCCCTCATGCAATTCTACCTTTTCATTGGTTTTTTTTCGAACTTGTTGTAATACATAAGTATAAGCTTCCTGAATTTGTTGGAATTTTTCTCCAGCTTTAGGGGAGGGGTTTTTATCGGGATGGTAAATTTTTGCCAGATGTTTATATGACGCTTTTATTTCTTCTTCACTTGCTTCAGGAGTTAAACCAAGTAATTTATAGAATCTCTCTCCACTCATGATATTGACATTCGTTAATAGTGGTAATTCTATCTATTTTCTCATTGGCTAAATAATGAAAGGTCTTTACCCATTGAAATTTTTTTGGGATTTGGTGAGATTCCAAAAACTTAAATTTTTTCTTCGAAATAGCTTGTGTTTCGTCCCCAAGTATGGCAATAACCAATTGTTCGCCGAGTATTTTGTCAGGAATGCCAAAAACAATACTGGTCAGGCCAACATGTTCATGAATTCTTTTTTCAATTTCTATGGGATGTATTTTCGTTCCTCCTGAATTTACCACAAAATCTAGGCGACCCTTCCAATAAAATTGCGAATCGTTCACCAACTCAATTTCGTCATTAGTTTCAATGGGTTTGTTTTGTAACTGTGGGTAATGAATAATTAATTTTCCGTTGTTTGATTCAAAATGAATTCCGTCAAGTGCTGTATAGGGCAACTCAGGGTTAGCTATTTGTCTTAAAGCCACGTGAGAGAGAGTTTCAGTCATGCCAAAAGATTGATAACAAGTGATTTCTTTTTGCCATATAACTTCTGCTAAATCTCTGCTAATAGGAGCGCCGCCGAGTAAAAAAATGATATTTTTTAACGGTAAATCGCTCGTGGATAACAGGTATTCAAGTTGGATGGGAACCAATGAAATGAAGTCTATATTAAATGTTTCGGGAAGTTTAATTTTTTTTGTCACGGGCCCACAGACTACCTTAGCGCCGCATACGAGGGCCCTTATCAGCATCATTTTGGCTGCTACTGTATTAATGTTTAAACATAAATAAAAAGTATTTCTTTCATGTAATTTAAAGAACTTAATTGTGTTTTTGGCTGAAACTATTAATTGGTTTTTACTAAATGACAGATGTTTTGGAGGCCCAGTTGATCCGGAAGTTTGAAAAATATATGTATTTAGTCCTTTCTCATAATCAGTAAGAAAAGAACGTATTTCATGTTCTTGAGATTCGGGTAAAAATACAATATCCTTGAGCATATCAAAAATCGATATCCAAATTAAACAAGGATTTCAAGACGTGAAGATTTGGATTTTTCCTCGCCATTGCGGAAAATTTATCTTTCCCCGTAAGGTATTTTACTTTTTCGTCCGACGTATCTGTAATTTGAAGTTTAATGTCTAGTGAGTAATTATTGACTTTTTGACGCAAGAACGCAATAAAATCTCCTAACAGCGGCTGAATATAATCCACTTGTACTTGGTTGTCCACCACGATTGCATATAACTCTTCACTTAATACAAGGGGATCTCTTTTTATTAGGGCATGATGAAAAGTTTCCATCCCATCATCTTTCAATTGATAAGCAAATTGCCTCCAATACATCTTAAACTGGTCTAATACGATAAAATCTCTTGGTAAATCTTTTTCTGCGACTCGATCTTCTTTGCTTTTATGGTCCTCGAGAACTTTTTTTATCGATATATGGTTATGGGAAGTATTACCGGTGGGCGCTGTGAGAATGCGTTGTTCTATTTCAGGGGTAGATTTTATTTCGGGCTTAACGGATGCCTCATTCATTTTTTTTACCACTGACGATTTTCTTAAAGAATCAGCTGGTGACGGTAAAATCTCAATTCGATCCGTTAGGAATTTTTTTTTTCTTGCTCTTGTTTTAATGAACACAGCTGCATGAGAGAAACTTCTATCAAGAGTCGAGGGTTTTTCGAAGATTTATACTGTACATCCGCTTTACTCAGCACATTCAATGCTCTCATGATAGCCATGCTGTCAACAATTTTTGCTTGCTCTTCAAACTTTCGTTGAATTGTTTCAGGAACCTCCAAAAGACCACTAGTTCTAGCATCTTTACAAACCAATAAATTCCGATAGTGGTCGGCTAAGCCTATTATAAAATTATGTCCATCAAATCCTTTTTCAATGATATCGTGAAAAGTTAAAAGTGCTTGAGGTATATCCTCCTTCTCAGCAGCTTCAATAATTTTAAAATAATACTCATAATCGAGTATGTTGAGGTTCTCCGAAATGCTTTTGTAGGTCAGATTATTTCCGCTGAAGGTAACCATTTGATCAAAAATACTTAATGCATCGCGCAGTGCTCCGTCTGCCTTCATGGCAATAAGATGCAAAGCCTCTGGATCTGCGGATACTCCTTCTTTAGTGGCAATCCCGGCAAGGTGCTCAGCGATATCTTGAACTTTGATTCTGTTAAAATCAAAAATCTGACAGCGAGAGAGAATAGTCGGTATAATTTTGTGTTTCTCCGTAGTGGCTAGGATAAAAATGACATGCTTCGGTGGCTCTTCTAGTGTTTTAAGAAATGCATTAAACGCACTAGAGGACAACATATGAGTCTCATCTATGATGAAAATTTTATGGCTACCTAACTGCGGCGCTACCCTCACTTGATCGATTAAATTTCGAATATCGTCTACTGAATTATTCGAAGCGGCATCTAACTCATAAACATTCAAAGAAGCTCCTGAATTAAAGGATAAACAAGATTCGCAGGTGTCGCATGCTTCAATATTTTCCGTGCGATTGAAACAATTAATAGTTTTCGCTAGAATTCTAGCCGTAGTTGTTTTACCGACGCCTCGCGAACCACAAAATAAGAATGCTTGCGCTAAATGGTCATTTTTTATAGCGTTCCTTAAAGTGCCAGTAATGGTTTTTTGACCAACTACTGTATCGAATGTTTGAGGACGATATTTACGTGCGGAAACTACGAATTCAGGCATAATTCAAAGATAAGGAATTAGATTAACGCATTCATATATCTTTTATCAACAAATTGGAAATTATTTTTCCTTTTGAGGGAAAATTTCAACCAGTGTCCCATTTTTTGGTCCGAAGAGGTCGATGAACTCGGGAATTGTAAAACGAGTTGCTTCAGTTAAAGAAGTGATTTTTTCAACATTTTCGTATTTTACCGTTCGTAATTCAATCTTTTCTTTCGAAATAAATATCCAATTGAACTGATTTACTTTTCCTGCATCTCGCGTCCAAGATTTACAATCATCAGCGTCTCTTAGCGGAGCTCCCCAGCAACCTTCTCCGGCATAAACGATACCTTTTTCATCATTTCTTTTAAATCCTTCATCAGCATCTTTCTCTTTTGAACTAAGAATCGGCCAAGTTATTTTTGTTGTATGTGAGTCATTTTCAAGACACAAACGAACATTTCTATATTGCTCAAAGAGAGGTACAAAATTCCTATATTGTGTTTGCATCTCTTTTTTAAATGAAACGTGAGCCCGAATAGGACGATGGTATTGTGGCAATTGCCAAAAGAAATCTTTGTGTTCCTCTAAGGTGTTTCTCAAAAAAACTTTTTGTCCCCCGATCTTTAGAATTTCAGAATTTAGAGAGATCAGATTTAAGAGATTTCCTCCGAGAGTAGTATGATAATATAGTTTCGGATGAGGCACATTGAATAATCTCACCATTACTTTATTGGTTTTCTCATGATTACCTCTCGACACGACTAAAGGGGTAATTCTTCCGTCAGTATCAACGGTGTACTCCCAATCTTCAAACCAATTTATCCATTGTTGGTTCAAATCTAAATTTATGAAATCCCCGTTGAATAAAACAGCATGTGCTTTCAATTTTGCCACCATTTTATTAGCCTTGACGCGCACAGGCCTGTTATCTCTCGAATCTCCTCCTCCAATCAATGAAAGTCTCTCCTCAGGAACATTTGGTGCAGTAGAAAAATAATAAGTTCTCCCAAAGCCTTCTGAATCTTTAATTGTAAAATAGTATTTGGTATTTGGTCGTAAGTTTTTAAGCTCCACAAGGCAGTTTGACATGCCTTTCCAATTGTTTTTTGATGTCAATTGGATTTCTTTGCGGTATCGATTTTTGATGGGTTCAACGGTATCTATGTAGAATCCCATAAACTGTCCTCGCTTTTGATCCCAAATAACGGTGGCAGTGGTGGAAGCATCACCACTGAAAACTACCCGAACAAATCTTGTTTTTCCATTCGCATTAAAAACTAGCAGACATGTGATAAAAAGTATAATTTCTTTCATAAAATAAAAATACTACTAAAATTGGATTTAACTAAAAAGGCTGCCATAGATGACAGCCTTAAATCTTTCGATTACCGAAATTATTTTTTGAATATTTTCATATCCGGTTTACCATTCACCTCAACCTTCGTTACTTGACCAGAAAGTATCATTGGTCCCATGTTCATGGATAAAGTGTGCGGGAATAAAATGCCATTGACTTCCTTAAAGTCACTGTAAACTTGCGTAGACTCATTGGTTTTATCTCCTTCTTTTGTAATTGTTAGGCTTTTTTCTTTCATGAAGGTTTTTCTGTTGTAATAGTCATAACTTTCTGTCTCGCCATCTACGATCTTTATCACGTAATATTCAACGTCATTTTCATTTTGGATGCCTTCAAGCGAATAATTCACCTTGTGAGTAATATAATTCATTTCTTGAAACAAACCGGCATCTTTTTTCTTTTTAGCTATTTCCTCTGCAGTCATATCTTTTTTACTAGCCATTGGGGCACTTGTATACCCTGATTTACCATCGAAGAAGGTCAGCGGCATTTTATTTCCTTGGAATTCGAGGGCCGTTGCCTCGGTTGTAGGGGCGATATAATAGTTGAAGAATTTTAGTGTCATAGGCATTTGACTTCCGGACATTTCAGAGACGCGCTCTACTGATTTTATCTTTTTCAGTTTTTTGTTAAGTTCTTTCATCGAAGCCGACTTTGTCACCGCCAGAAGATAGTTAGATATTAGTTGTTCTTTACTAATATCTGCAGGAGTAATATCGATATAGGTATTTCCAAATTCATCTAAAATAGTGACCTTCCCATCACTGTCAAACTGTTTAATTTTATCCAATATTTCTTCATTGCCAACAACAATGATATTGCAGTTAGATGCTGTAAAATACTTTTTCGACATTGACAAGATGTCATCTTTGCTCACTGCTTCTAATTTTTGTAAATAATTCTGATAATAGTCCTTCGGCAGATTATACCTGATCGTATTCAGCGCAAATCGCGCAATTGTTGAAGGACTTTCTAAGGAACGCGCAAATCCACCCGCCTGTGATGCTTTTGTTAAATTGATTTCTTCATCTTTTACAATCTCGGTAGTTATGAGTTCAAATTCTTTTAAGATTTGCGTTATCGCAGAGTCGGTAACAGCATTTCTAAAGTTACCCCCTGCAGACATCCATGAGCCATACTCTGTAATATTCATCGAGGAATAGCAACCATAAGTATATGCTTTATCCTCTCTCAAATTTTGCATCAAACGAGTACCGAAACCACCTCCACCAAGAATACCGTTCAGGACGGTACTGGGTAATTGGTTTACATCTCCCGTTTTCATGTTAACAGGGAATGTGACGTATACTACGCTTTGTACGGCTCCACGTTTTTTCACAAAAGTCACTTGATTCCCCTCTGGCATGGCTGCTTCGGGAAAGGTCGCTACATATTTTTTACCGCCTTTCCAATCTCCGAGGTATTTTGACGCCATCTCTTCTGCCTGCGCTCTATTTATATCACCAACTACAACTAAATAAGCGCCATCTGGTGTGAAGTTCGATTTGTAATAATTGATAACGTCTTCTCTAGAAATGTTCTTTAACGTTGTTTCATTCATTACGTCGCTATAAGGGTGACCCGGGAAGTTAACTTTCACCGTAGCATTTTGAGCCATGGTCCCCGCATCAGATTTAGCAGAAAGCAATGCGTCTTCATTTTGTTTTTTGATGCGAGCGAACTCACTTTCCGGAAAACTTGTGTTCAACAATACGTCTTTCATTAAGGTTAAACCTTTGTCCATGTGCTTTGTCAAACAAGAAAGCGAAATAGCATTACGGTCAGCGGATAAGGATGCCCCGATAAAGTCAATTTCTTTATCTAATTCATCTTTAGTTCTGTTGCTAGTGCCTGACATTATCAAAGCTCCTACCATATCAGATAATCCTGCCTTTTCACCTTCGATTTTTGAATCAGAACCCATACTTAAGTCAAAAGATACTCTCGGTAACTTATGATTTTCAGAAAGAATAACTGTTATTCCATTCGCGGTTGTAAAAACCTCAGAATCTTTTAATTCTATTTTTTTCGCTTGTGCGGGAGTTGGCCGAACAGAACGGTCAATTTGACCGAAAGAGATTCCACTCAGGAGAATCGACGCTATAATGACTTGATTTTTCATGCTCTATATCTTTTTATTTCGCTTTGGGAACATAATGTAATATAACACGCGCATCCTGTGTAAGGTATTTCTTCGCCACGCGCTGAATATCTTCTCTGGTAACTTTCATATAATTTTCCATTAAGGAGTTTACCCTGTTGGCATTGCCAAAATAAACATGACTGTCTGCCAAGTTTTCAGCAATCCCTGCGATGCTGGAATTTGCAGAGACGAGGTTGTTTTCAACTTTATTTCGAATTTTTTGAAATTCCTCTTCTGAGATCAGTTCTTGCTTAATAGTTTCGATCTGAATATCAAATTCTTTTTGTATGTCATCCAACGCAATATCTTTTGATGCTATGGCTGCAAAAATACCGATACCTGCGTCCTCCAAACTATAATTGAACGAAAATGCAAAAGAGGCCATTTGTTTTTTCTCGACAATAGTTTTGTTTATTCTTGAACTACTTCCTCCTGATAGCACCTCATTCATCATTTCCAACGCATAGGCATCTGGGTTCGTTTGTTCAGGAAATTTGTAGCCCATAAAAATTCCAGGTAATTCAATATTATCCTCAATTACATCTTTAGTCATAGCCTTCAAGGTAGAATTATCTTTAGAAGTGCGTTTAATAACTATCTGTTTAGCTGAGTAAGCAGCAATTAATTTCTTTGCCTCAGAATCAGTAGACTTTAAGAAATCCTTTTGATAAAATTTGGATTTCGAAATGGCATAACGTTTTTGGAATGAATCTTCATCTAAGTTGATGAAATCTCGATATAAATTTACAGCCTCTCCTTTTGGCATAGAGCCAAAATATTTATCAATCCATTTTTTTGTTTGCTCAATGTTTAGGTCTCCCGCAATGGATAAAGTAGCATTACAGGGTACATAATAGTTTTTATAGAAGTTCACGTAGTCATCTTCTTGCGCAGCATCTAAATGTTCCATACTGCCGATGGGCGCCCAATTGTAGGGATGAACAGGGAAGACACGTTTAAACATTTCCGTGAAAAAGGATCCGTACGGTTGATTATCAACACGTTGCCTTTTTTCTTCTTTAACCACACTTCTTTGTGTTTCAATACCTTTAATATCCACTTTAGCATGAAGCATGCGTTCACTTTCTAACCAAAGACCTAGCTCTAATTGGTTAGAAGGTAAAATCTCATAATAAAAAGTTCTGTCTTGAGAAGTGTTGGCATTCAGCGTGCCGCCATTTTTCTCGACTAGCTTACTGTACTCACCGCGTTCAATATTTACTGAACCTTCGAACAAAAGGTGTTCAAAAAAGTGAGCAAAGCCCGTTCTATCTGAAATTTCATTTTTCGAACCGACGTGATACAATACGGAAACTGCCACTATCGGTGTGGCGTGTTCTTCATGGAGAATGACGTGAATTCCATTTGGCAAGTCATACTCAACATAGTTTATTTTTTGTTGAGCTAGCATCCATGAGGAGATAGATAAGGTCATTCCCAACAACAATAATTTTCTCATAATTTAAATTTGGGTCGGCTAAAATAGTGAAAAATGCAATTTAAAAGTATGTTTAGTGTGATAATACATCACATTTACTTTTGGTCTGAAAATTGGTTATATTTGAAATCCATGAAAAATATTTTTTCTGTAGTTTTCATCATTTCGTTTTTGAACGGCTCTTTCTCCCAAGGAATAGTTCCATTCATGGACTTTAATAATTTTATGTCGAGTTTTGAAAATGGCTTCTTTCGGCAAATTGAAATTCAGCCGATATCAAACCTTAAAACGGGAGATGAATTAGCCGCTTATTTGGATATTAGGGGAAATCTCCGCTTATATGATGGTAAAGAAAGACGAGATATCACGCTATTGAATGCGGAATACGAGGTATCAGATCACCTTTTGGCGTATACAATTGCGGGTAGTTTGAAAGCCTGTGAGTCGGGAAAGAACTACAACCTCACAAGCTTTGCTTCAGACTTCTCAGTAAAAGATTCCTTGGTGGTATTTTTGGATGGTAGAACTCGCTCAACGAATGTTTTTTGGAACAAACAAACTATCATGCTTGCCAATATTTTCGATAAATTGGAAATGCCAAAATTTATTGGTGATAACTTAGTAATATACAAAGATGCTAGTCAGACATACAATGTTTTTTGGAAAGGGAAAAACTATGAGATTGGTATGTTTAATCAAGAATTTCAGGGATTTCCGGGTACCGACGCGAATGGTAATATTACTTTTAGCGTAGGATGCGATATTTTTTGTTTCAATGATCCATTTACGCAAACATTTGTGGTTTTTGAAGACGGAGAAATGAAAGATGTCGAATCCCTGCCAGTCCAAAAATTCATGTCAGCTAGAGGATTTGTGGTTTATGAAGACATCAACGGCAACTTATGGCACTATAGCAAAGGAGTCAAAACGGCATTGAGTAATTTCGGCGCTAGTAAATGGATGGCAAAAGACGATATAGTTATGTGGATGGAAAATTCGTATATGTTTGTTTATGCAAATGAAACCAAAGTAGAAGTTGCGAATTATAGTCCTAAAGATTTTCAGATTAAGAACAATGTGTTAGCATTTAGAAATGTACTTGGTGGAGTTGACGCATTTATCGACGGAAGGGTTGTGAATATGACCAATCAAGTGGATGCTGAGTATGCTATATTTGGAAACAAAGTATTGACCTTGCTGCTAAATAAATCGGCTATTGTCTATGATAAAGGAAAGAAATACACTAACTAGGAATTATTTTAAAGCTTCATCGCTAAGCTTATTTGTGCTGTTATGTATTCCTCTTATCGGTTTTTCACAACATCCAAAATTCGATAAACTAGAGCAATTGTATGACCAAGGACATTATTCGTTGGTATATAGAAAGTCTTTAAGGTTGATGGATAATCCAGAGTACGATTTTTCCAAACTGCCACTTTATTACAAATCAATATCATCACTTCAATTAGTTCAAAATGAATTTTGGAGAAAAAGGAGACCAAACACCTTAGCTTCCTCCTTTGAGCAATTGATGAAAATTAAAAAAGATGCAAAAGGGAAGAAAATTTTACTTTCTCACGCCACGGAAATAAGGGAGTTGAAAATTTCCTTAGATACATGGTTAGCTGATTTAAAACGTCAAAAACGAGAGCAGGAAGTATCTACGATTAAGGGACTAATGAATAGTTTCTTTCAAGATTTGGATGTAGAATTCACAACCAATGAGGTCCTAGTGGATTTTATTTGGACGGGTTCTGAGGCTGAAAAAAGAAAAGGGATAATTCAATTTGCCGACGATTTCCTCGGAGTGCCTTATGTTTTTGGAGGTAACGATCCTTCCGGTTTTGATTGCAGTGGTTATACGGCTTTTGTGTTTAATAAATTTAATATTCCCATTCCGCGACGAGCAGTTGAACAATATGAAGCAATAAAAAAAATCGATGAATACGATGCGCACATGGGGGATTTCGTATTTTTCTCGAATGGGGGAGAAGTCAACCATGTAGGTATTTTGGTTAACAAGCCAAAAGGTGAAAAAGCGATGCTACATGCTAGCAGCTCGAAAGGAATACAAATAATTTCTATTGAACAATCCACTTACTGGAAGTCACGCATTATCGGTTATGGTTCTTTTCTCCGATGATTGGTTTTTTGAGAGATAAAATAGCATCAAAAACCCAAGAATAGTCAAGGAAAACAGCACTTTAATGGTGAGGCCATGTATAAAATTGCTTAAAATAAATAAGCCAAAAATGAGGGATAGCAGGATAACCAGAAGTTGTTTTTTTGCGCGTTCTTTTCTTGATGACAAATGATAAAGCAAGATGAATAAATAGGCTAAAACGGGCAAAGTCATGTATGAATTCCACGAAGAAAAATTTTCGGAAGAGGCAGTTGCTATGCTATTTACGATTATACTTAAAAGGCAAAAAGAATAATAGATGTACATAAGCCACCTGGGTTTTTGACTAATTAACAGGGTAAATAGAAATAACAAAATACATCCGCTGATATTTAGTGTATAGTTTATGTATGGAAACATCCAAAATCCTGCAATTTTGAATAAAAAGAATGCTGTGCAACAGATCAGCAGGGTTCCTGAAATCCAAAAATGGTAGGCTACAATAAAGGACTTGAATTTACTCAGCATTGTCTTCTACTTTTTTCAGTAGCACAAACTAATTCCCATAGTACTCTTGCTCCGACATTTGCATCCCAGTCACCGGAAACTCCTGGCGCCACCTCATTAAGGTCAAAACCGATAATTTTCTTTCCTGCGTCGACCAATTGGAAAAGAAGGTAACGTATTTCTTGAAGTTCAAAGCCACCTGCCACAGGTGTACCCGTGTTTGGACATAATTCAGGCTTTAAGCCGTCGATATCGAAGGATATATAAATATATTCTGGTAAATGTGAGATAATTTCTTTAACCTGTTGGTCCCAGTTTTTACCGCGGAATCCGGCATTTTTGATATCCCAGTCGTAGAAGGTAGTAATCCTGTTATCACTTTCAGAAAGCTGAACTTCTTTATCAGAAACATCTCGTATCCCGACCTGAACCAATTTAGACAGATGTTCACATCGTTTAAGGACATTAAACATTATACTGGCGTGTGATTGATCAAATCCCTCATAGGCATCGCGTAAATCGGCGTGGGCATCAATTTGTAAAATACCAAAGTTCTGGTATTTCTCATTCAATGCTTCAATCAATCCAAGAGGAGTGGAGTGTTCACCACCCAGGACAGCAGCGATTTTACCTTCCTGTATGAGTTTACTACATTTTTCCTTTAAATTATCCTTCAATGCACAGTGTGCGTGGTTAATCTCCTCTAATACTTCATGATATTTATTCCGTGCCGCTTCTTCGCCTTCTGTTTCGATACAATGAATGTAGGCTTTCCCTTTTTCCGATAAATAGCCATTAATCTCCTCCCATTCCTCCGAAATAGGAGACATGAAAACTTTGGTATTAAATGACTGAGTTAGCTCAGGGTGAAAAAAATCTAATTGCGTAGATGCCTCCAATATAGCCCTAGGTCCTTGTGCCGTACCTTTGCCGTAACTCGCTGTTGCATCCCAAGGTATGGGAATTATCATTATGTCAGCTTGCTCCTCAGAGCAGGGAAAACCAAAAATATTCCCGTTGGCAATACCTACACCGTTTGGATCGAAATTCGTCATTACCTGCTAGCTTTATAAAATTCTACTGCTTTCCTTACTGAGCCATTTTGTTTTAATAGTCCAGCAGCTTTTCCATAATCTATTCCTAATTCTTCAGCAACCATTCGAGTACCTCTGTCTACTAATTTGTTGTTACTCAATTGCATATCGACCATACGGTTTCCTTTCACTCGACCAAGTTTTATCATGAGAGCGGTGGAAATCATGTTTAGAACTAGTTTTTGTGCTGTTCCAGATTTCATCCGTGTGCTACCTGTTACAAATTCTGGCCCAACAAGAGGTACCATGGGAAATTTGGCAGAAGTAGCTAGTGAAGTTCCAGGGTTACAGGTAATTCCTCCAGTAACCATACCTCTTTTATTCGCCTCCGCTATTGCTCCCAATACATATGGAGTTGTCCCTGATGCGGCAATTCCTACTACAATATCCTTATCGTTTACTTGGTATTCTTCCAGATCTTTCCAACCTTGAGTGGTATTATCTTCAGCGAATTCTACAGCTTTTCTTATGGCTTGATCACCTCCTGCAATGATGCCGACAACCATACCTTGAGGGACCCCAAATGTTGGGGGACATTCACTTGCATCTACTATACCAAGTCTTCCACTGGTACCAGCCCCCAAATAAAAAAGTCTTCCTCCAGCTAGCATTTTTTCATAGGCAGCATCAATGAAAGCTTCTATTTTTGGTATTTCGAGGGCAATCGCTTGAGCGACTGTTTGATCTTCCTTATTGATATTAGACACTAATTCAAGAGTCGACATTTTCTCTAAGTCGTTGTACCTAGAATTATTTTCCGTAACACGATTCATACAAGGTAAGCTTTGGTTTTTTCTGCAGTTAAATCAACCTCGACACGATCTTTTAAAGTAGTGGATAGACCTAGTCCGACATAATCTGTTTTTATCGGAAACCTCCTGTGTTCTCTGTCCACGAGAGCTACCGTTTTTATGGCCTTTGTCGCTTGTTCTAAAAATTTCATCAGTGCATATTGCATGGTTTTTCCAGAATTTACAACATCGTCAACCAAGACGATATATCCTTTTTTAAGTTTCGACTGATCAATGGATAAGGTGATTACGTCGCTCCAGGGTTCTTCTTTGTTGACTGTTATTTCGAACAATACCACATCAAGGCCCCCGTGTAATTTAATAATCTCACTTAAATTCTGAGCCAAAATGAATCCATTTCCTGATATACCACCAATAAATATTTGATTTTCTTCAAAACAATTTTCTAGAATCTGGTGTCCTAAGCGAGTGATTTTTTGCTGAATTTGCTTGTGGTCGAGAATGATTTGCATCCTAATTATTAATTGATAAACAAATATAGAAGAATAATATGTGCGGAACTTCATATGTTGAAAACAATACATTATTCAATTCATAGAGTTCTTTCGCAAATGCGATTATCTTTGTTTTAGGCACGATGAAGAAAGCAGATTTAGCTATTATAAGACGATTAACTGTTATTCGATTATTGAATGCAGGTTTGTTGAAATTAAGTTTTTGGTACACCCGTATCTTTGGTGTTGTTACTCATTTGGGAAAACCTATTTCATTGAGTATAGAGCCCACAACCGCCTGTAATCTCGGTTGTCCAGAATGTCCAAGTGGGCTGAAACAATTTACCCGTGCCACGGGAAAAATGGATTTAATCTTTCACAAGGAGATTTTAAGACAGGTTAAACACCATGTTTTTTATATTAATTATTATTTTCAAGGGGAGCCTTTTCTTCATCCTCAATTTTTGGAATTAGTGAGGGAGGCAAAGAAGAATAATATTTACACTTCTACTTCGACGAATGCACATTTTATCACGAAGGATAAAGCGAAAGAAATCGTTACCTCTGGATTGGATCGACTTATAATTTCTATAGACGGCCTCACGCAAGCGACCTATGAACAATACAGGGTGAATGGGCAATTGGATAAAGTAATTGAGGGAAGTAAATTTTTAGTGTCTGCAAAAAAAGAATTAAACATAAATACGCCACATCTAATCTTCCAGTTTTTGGCCGTTAAACCAAATGAACACGAAATACCAGCCGTTTTTACCTTGGCAAAAGAATTAAATATTGACGAGGTGCGTATTAAAACAGCACAACTCTATGATTATAAAATGGGGAACCCCTTGATGCCCGAACAAGAGCAGTATTCGCGCTATGAGTTGGATAAAAATGGCCAGTACAAACTTAAGGGTGATCAGGGTAATCATTGCTGGAGGATGTGGTCGGGAGCTGTTTTTACGTGGAATGGGTTAGTAGTGCCGTGTTGTTTTGATAAAGATGCCAAACATGTTATCGGAGACCTCAATCGGCAGGGATTTGAAGAAATATGGAAAAGCAACAAGTACCGCAATTTTAGGAAGGCAGTATTTTCTAAAAGAAAAGAAATAGATATTTGTCAAAACTGTTCTGAGGGCACTAAAGTATTTAGCGAATAAATTATAAATACAAAAAAAACGGTTGACTCACCTAAGAATCAACCGTCCTGATTATATGTTTTGTTTTGAATTAGTTTTTTACAACTCTTTTGGTCACGCCATTTAACTCAACGGTGTATAAACCCGACTTAAGTCCTGACATATCCAACACTTCGTTGTGAGTTCCCATTACCTTAGCACCTTCGATTGATCGTAAGGTGATCAAAAGTTGATTAGGATTTTTCACTGTCAACATATGTTGCACTGGATTTGGAAATACAGTAAGTTCTATTTTCTGCTCTTGAATTCCGGAGGAAGTTGGTCTCACATCAAAAACGATAGTTCCTGGGGATATACCTACATTGAAATTACTTAATTCATTATTATTAGCATCGAAAATATGCACTTTACCGAATGAAAAATAATCCGTTTCACTGGTGTAAAGATTTCCAGAAACTGGTTCTTCTGCCAATTCGTAGTAGCTCAAGTTGTGTCCATTGAC
>CAMDLY010000026.1 GCA_945902115.1 Lishizhenia tianjinensis
TACAGAATTCTAGAGAATCAACTAAATACGCTCTTTCACGCGCTAATTCTGCATTTTTCTTTCGTAATTCAAGCAAGTTCATCACACTTTTTGAAAGCGTCTTCAAACTTGTTAGTTGCCAATCACTTAAAGATTTAGGCGTATCATCAATGACACACAAGGTTCCTAATGCATAGTTATCCTCAGAAATCAACGGGATACCAGCATAAAAAATAACGTGGGGATCTCCAGTTACTAGGGGATTATTTTTAAAACGCTCGTCAATTCGAGAATCTTCAACAATAAATGGATTACTTTGATCTTGAATGGCATGATTACAAAATGCTAATTCTCTTGGAGTTTCATCTACTCCTAATCCCACTTTTGATTTGAACCATTGACGCTTTTCATCTATTAGACTAATCAAGGCTATCTTAGTGCCGCAAATTTGAGAAGCAAGGACTGTGATGTCATCAAATTCATTTTCCGCTAACGAATCTAAGACATTATAGCTCTGTAGGGCTTTTAGTCTATTTTTTTCATCAGAAGGTAGTTGATTTGATTGCATGTTTTACCACCTAATCAAAAAGACATGGCAACCGTTTTGCTCATTTTTTATTTGTATTTGTTCTGTAGTTACCACCATATTGAAACGCTTACCCAAACCCCTGATTAGGCCATACAACATGGGCACTAAACCTTCACGGTGCGAGCGATACTCCAATTCTACAGAATTTTCTTTTTGGTTTCGCGTAGAGAATTGCGGCGCTGCAAGTTGAGGCATAATATTGTTGATCCGGTAATGCAACATGTCAAGATTTCCCAAAAACTCAACAAAAGAAGAGCCGGTCAAATCCATTAAATCTCCATAACCTTCATCCGCAGTATAGAGTATCCAGTATTCCCCAAAAGCCTCTAAAATATCGGCTGCATCAGCTTTTAAAACAATTGAAGCATTCTTAACGAGGTCATAGGTTATTTTATCTGGGTATGGATTCATCCCTATAAAATCCATATCCTCAAAATCTGAAAGTCGACAAATCTCCTTCCAAACCTCTTCCCCATGGTTAGTGACCACAAGATCTTTTATGGCTATATTTACCAGTCCATACATAGTCAAAAATATTAGTTTGTCGTAAAGATGATAAAATTGCACGAAATAGTTGTGAAAAGGGAAATAAAACTTCATTTCGTTTTACTATCTAAGTAAAAACACTTAGGCTCTTGTAAGCATAATCGCTTGAATTAAATTGAAAAGTTTGAAAGTGACTTTACAGATCGAAAATATATTAAATAGTTGCACTGAGTTCAAATCATAACAAGACTAAGGTGATAGACGAGCACTTAAGAAACATTAAATAAGTGTTAAGAAGAAAATTCTTACTAAATCTTTATATACTTTTGAGTCCGAAATTGATTAACCATTTCCAGATTATGTTAAAAATCTTACTAGCAGTCCTTGTTTTGCAAGTTGCTGAAAGTTTTGCACAAGTTAATATAACACGCCCTGCGTTAACCATTGAATCCTGTGTTACACCAAGTTCCTATTTAGCCATGGGTAACATTGTAATTACAGAAAATAACAACGCAGATTTTTCCACAGGATCGAATTTGACCTTAGTTTTTTCACTTCCTGCAAATTTTGAATTTTTACAGAATACCGGATCAGTGAGTGTTACTAATAATCGAAATCTACAAATTGTTACCTCTACGATATCGTCGAGTCAAATCTCAATTAACTATAACTGCTCGGGAAACAATAAATCGGATCAACTAACGATTTCTGGGCTACAAATTAGAGCTTCAGTAAATCAAACGTCAACCATAACACGATCAGGTGGTACGGGTTTAGTGAATGGCCTCGTAACTAATACCGCCCTTACCAATAATTTAAAAGCCACTTTTTTTTCTCCTTTGGTATACCGAACAAAATCCACGCTTACAGGACAATTAGATTGGAATAGCACAAACACTTGGGTATGCGGAGTTGTACCACCGACTGATGGAAGCGCTGATGTGTACGTAAGTGTCTACCAAGGAGACTTCAGTGCCTCAAATTTGCTTTATTTTAGAAATGCAAATGTTAAATCCTTGACAGTTGAAACTGGGGCAAATTTTTCTCCCCCGAGCGGAAATGGTACACTCTTGACAGTCAATGAAAATTTCGTTATCGAATCAGGAGCATTTCTTAGACAAGCCAACTGGCCATCAAATGGATTAAACACACTTGTTATTAAAGGTGCTTTTCAGAATAACGGAACCATCACTACAGATGGTGCAAATAATAAGTATAGTCTTGATATAACACTAAATGGTACTTCAGCACAAACTATTTCGGGAACCGGAACATTCAATATGATAAGAGGCTCGCAATTAGCGACCCTTACGCTGGATAATACCTCAGGCATCACTCTCAAATCAAATTTTTCGACCAACGATGTGAATGGCCCAGGTGGTGCTGTGGTTGTGAACGGTTTACTGTCATTCGATAATTCATCCAACCAATTTACTGGTTCTGGCACTCTTACAATGAACGGAAAAACAATTTTAAAAGCTGCTACCTTCTACGGCCACTTCGCAATGACGGGAACTAGAACCTTAGGAGCAACATCCACCATCGAATATACGAACACCTTTTCAACAATTAACACAAGCAATATTCCAAGTTTATCGCTCTATCGTTTGACCTCAAATGTTGGTAGTTCTGGAACCCTTTCCGTTGAGAATAATTTGTCAGTTTTTAACTTATTGACGTTGACTTCGGGAAAAATTAACATGGGCGCAAGTACCTTAACTATTGGAACTACGTCATCAAATGGGGATATTAGCGGTGCTAGTGTTAATGCTTACATCATTGCAATTGACGGTACAACACCTGCGCAACTTATTCGTAGGGTAAATTCCACCTCCAACACTACCTATGTGTTTCCCATAGGTACAAGTAGTGTCTACACACCTGTTACTGTAAAGTTGATAAGCGGCACACTGTCTAATGCAAGCATCGCCGTTAGGACAAAAAATACTAGTGTAACAGGAGTGAATAGTAATTTAGGCAGAAAATTAAATCGGTCTTGGTTCGTGGAGGCATCAGGCATTACCTCTCCTTCATATGACATAAGCTACACCTACGGCTCTATAAATGAATTAGTTGGGGATCCTTTTTTAGATTTAATACCCCTCAAAGTTAGCAATGGGACGTGGTATGCCCCAACAAATTCACTTTTTACAAATTGTTCTAAAATTGGAAGCAATTCGGTTAGTTATTCTACTAGAACCGTATCTTGGTCGGGTCTCAATTCATTCAGTGAATTCGGAGCAGGGGGTGATGATCAGATACCTTTGCCTATTGAGCTCGTCTCACTTAACGGGCATTGTGACCAGAGTATCATAAATTTATCATGGCAAACGGCATCAGAATATAACAGTGCGTATTTCGATGTGGAGAAATCTAGAGATGGTCAAAACTGGCTCTTGCACACCACGATACAATCTGCCGGAAATTCGAATGAATTGATTACCTACGAGTGCACTGATAATTATGGAATTGAGGGAGACAATTATTTTCGATTGCGTCAAGTAGACGTGGATGGAACCGAAAAATTATACGATCCGATAAATGTAAGTTGCCATGAAAAAACAGCAGGATATATCTCAAGTTATCCCAATCCATCAGGGAGTTCATTTCAGCTTATTGTGAACAACAAAGCTTTTTATGGAAATAGTATGTTAAATATTCATAATGCCTCGGGTAAATTAATCGAACAAATCGCCATTGAAGTAAAAGAAGGAATTAACCTGTTCAATATTAATCAAGAGTTAAAATCAGGGATCTATTTCTTGAATATTTCTAATGAATCAACGTATTCGCCCCTATTGAGGCACGCGATTTTGTAATTGAATCTGCGCTTGTTATATCCTAAACATTAACTTATTCACCAAATATTTACTAGAATTAATCAAAGGTGAGTTTGTAATTTAGTTATTTCCATTAAAGTAACTTCCTACGTTCGTTATTAATCGTTAAATAGTCCTTTTTTTTAATTATTCTTGTGATGATTGCTTATTTTTGTGGCCATGAATTTCACAATTATTAATACCATTTTAAAAGAGTTCTTTTCAATGCGCCTCATGGCGTTGGCATTGTTTGTTTTTTTAGCCGCAATCGCCATAGCCACGTTTATTGAATCGCTCTATGGCATTCAGGCTGCAAAAATTTTGGTGTACAATCATTGGTGGTTTGAAATTTTATTAGTCTACTTGGGAATGTCCTTGATATCGAATATCACTAGGTACAAAATGTGGCAACGCGAGAAAATTGCCATGTTGACATTTCACCTATCATTTATCTTTATCTTGATAGGTGCCGGCATAACGAGAAAGATAGGTTTTGAAGGTATTATGGTAGTGCCTGAGGGATCTGAAATAAATTACATCTACAGTGGAGATCCTCATCTTTTAATTAATATTCAGAATCCTAAGAAAAAAGAATCAGCTGCTACATTTATAGAAGAAAAAAAATTGCTCTCCATCATTACGAATAATGATTTTGACTTATCCTACGAATTCGAAGGAAAGCCACTTACAATATCCTATGTAGATTTTAAAGCGAAATGCACAAAAGCCATCGAGTCCAACGCCTCCATAAAAGAATTTGGTATTGAATTATTCACCAACGGAAGAAAGTCTAACGCACTTTTTAAAGAAGAGGTTTTAAGTGTTAGCGACGTCCCTATTACCCTAAACACGCCATTAGAAGCCCCGGGAATTGAAATTAAATCGTTCGGTGATTCTTTAATGATAAAAAGTGCAGTCCCTATTGAAGTTGTTAAGATGTCTGAACTCAAGCAAGAAGAACAAAAAACAGGCATTCAGGACTCGACAAAAATTAAAAAGATCCCAGTAAATATTTGGTATCCTTTTACTACGCGAACACTTTACAAGGTGGGAAATGATCAGTTCGTTTTCAACCGCATACTCGCAAATTCAAGAAGAGGACTTGTGCCGACGGGAAACTTAAAAGAAGGACTCGATTACTTAACAGTTTCTGTTACCTACGACGGTAAACAAAAGGAGGTGCAATTAGAAGGAGGAATGGGTAATGTCCCTACCCCTGAAAAGTTTGAGTTAGGAGAAATGATACTACAACTGGAATACGGAGCAATTCGAAAAACTCTCCCTTTTACCATTACATGTAAAGACTTTCAACTAGATCATTATCCGGGTTCTCAAGCTCCCTCGTCTTTTGCTAGTGTTGTGCAGGTCAAGGACCCAAGGAGCGGAGAAAAATTTGACCAACGTATTTTCATGAACAATGTCATGGATTACGACGGGTACCGCTTTTTTCAGTCCAGTTATAAGTTAGATGATCCATCTACCCCTGAAAACGAAGAAGCAACTGTTTTGCAGGTAAATAGTGACTTTTGGGGTACTAACATTACGTATTTTGGATATCTCATGATGAGCATTGCCATGATTCTTTCCCTATTTGCCTCAGTAGGACGTTTTCGCCTATTGAATCAGAAGTTGAAAGGGCTCCAAGAAAGAAGAAAAAATTTATCAGGAATCCCGATATTGTTAGGTATTCTTTGCTTCCAACAAGTCAGTATTGCTCAAATCAATGACCACAGCTCACCTGATTTAGTAGATTTCTCTGCTTATCACCAAGTTGTCAGTGAAGATCATTCTGATAAACTAGCGAAATTGCTTATTCAAGAAATCAAATACAACCACGAACAACATCAATTTACCCCAACGGGACGCATCATTCCTTTTCACACCATAGCAGATCGCCTGCTTAGAAAAATTTACCGTGGCACCTCCTTCGATGGAAAAAATCCAGTGCAGGTTATTTTCAGCATGCACTTATACCAACAGCATTGGGCGAAGCAAAATATTATTCAAGTGCCGACCGCGGTAAGAGAACGGCTCAAGCTCAATGAATATGCTTCTTTGAGTGAATTAACCGCAGAAAATGGGCAATTCAAGTGGATGGAGGCCTATGAAAAAGCGCATATAAAGTTGGAGTCACAGCGCAGCGAATTCGATAAAAAACTCATCAAACTGAATGAAAAATTTGAGGTCGTGAAGGGAATTTTTTCATGGAATTATTTCAGGATGGCGCCACTGGATAAAGACAAACAAAATAGGTGGTTACAACCGAAACGCATGTACGAAGGAATTGTAAATCCCTATGTTCTGGATACAGCTTTTTTCCATGTTAATTTAGAGGATTTTCAACAAGCAAACGATACCTCAAATTATCTTCTTTTTGCTGAAATGTACAATGCCTTGTACCCAAGTAAAAATATCAACGAGATCCTCGCGATGCCACCGCCCACATTATTTATTGATATTTTACACTTTTCTCCGATTCAGAAAGCCCAGCAGTCAGGTAACTATAAACATGCTGAAGAACTGCTCGGGAACTACAAGAATTTCCTGGAGAAATTCGTCAATTTGTCTCCTGCCGATGTAGAAACCAGCATTTCGATTCTCAGGTATGTACTCATTACAACAGATGAGGCTGCTCGTACTGGCGACTTTACAAAAGCAGACGCTTTACTTGAAAAAATTATTGCTCGCCAGCGCAGCATTGGAAAAGATGTGGTGCCTTCAGAGACCATGGTAGATGCTGAGATTCGCTACAATAAAATGCAGATTTTCAAAAACACAGGCTATGGCTACGCTCTCTGTGGCTTCCTTATGCTGATCTTGTTTTTTTGGCAATTATTTATCCGTCCTGATGGGAAATTATACCGCATATTAAATGTAATTGTTAAGGTATTCTTTTGGCTTATTATTGCAATGTTTTTGTACCACGGAGCTGGAATAGGCATGCGTTGGGCAATTTCAGGGCATGCACCTTGGAGCAATGGCTACGAGGCATTGGTATTTATCGCGTGGGTTACGATGATAGCAGGCATCGCATTCTCTCGAAAAAATGCCGCAGTATTGCCGGCGACTGCACTTCTAGCCTTTTTTATGTTATTCGTAACAGAACAGAACCTCATGGATCCGGAAATCACTCCACTTGTTCCTGTTCTTCAATCCTATTGGTTGATGATTCACGTGGCCATAATTACCGGAAGTTACGGCTTCCTTGGTCTAGGAGCCATTTTAGGGTTAATAAATACCCTTCTATTTATTTTCAAACGACAGAAGAATAAAACCATTCTAGATATCAATATCAGCGAATTAACCTATGTCTCGGATATGACAATCACCATCGGTTTATTCATGTTAACCATCGGAACCTTTTTAGGGGGTGTATGGGCCAATGAATCGTGGGGAAGGTATTGGGGTTGGGATCCGAAAGAAACGTGGGCACTGGTTTCAGTGCTCGTTTATGCAATTCTTTTGCACCTGCGATTTATCCCACAAACCAATACAAAGTTTATATACAACACATTTTCTCTTTGGGGATATTCCGCTATCCTATTCACGTTTTTTGGGGTAAACTTTATGTTGGTGGGTTTACACTCATATGCGCAAGGGGAAGGACTTGGTAGCTTACCGAGTTGGTTGCTTTACACCGTAGCCATATTTTATTTTATCTCCGAGCTAGCCGCTACACGCAATACGTTAATGGAAAATACTAAGGACCGATCCTTAAAAACTGTGGTGAAATATATTGCCATCAAATTGGTGATAGTTACGAGTATTTTCTTGAGCGTTTACCTCATCTTTAAAAGTTATATAGATAGCAGTAATCCTGCGCAAGATTACTTATTTACCTCGTTTAAGTACTTGGAATATGCCCTGCTCACGCTTTTGGTAATTGTTGGGGTTAACGCCTTGCTTATCCCACTTAAAATGAGGTGGATATTAAAATCCTGGTAATGGATTCTTTGGCTAAACGCATACTATTTGAGGACAATCATGTCCTGGTGGTTAACAAACTCCCCTCGGAAATTGTGCAAGGCGACAAAACAGGTGACGAGCCACTTCCGGAGCTCATTAAAAGATTTCTTAAGGATAAATACCAAAAGCCTGGCAACGTGTTTTGTGGCGTAGTTCATCGCTTGGATCGGCCTACAAGTGGTGTGGTAGTTTTTGCGAAAACAAGCAAAGCATTGGAACGTCTTAATGGCCAATTCCGCGACAAAGAAACCAATAAAACCTACTGGGCAATCGTAGAGCAGATACCTCAAGAACTAAAGGGTACACTTACAGATTACCTCAAAAAAAATGAGGCGCAAAACAAAAGCTATGTTGTCAACGCAACTGTTGCTGGTGCGAAACGAGCCGTGATGCACTACAGGCATTTGGCTTCCTCAGACAACTACCACTTGATGGAAGTTAAAATCGAAACCGGAAGGCATCATCAGATCCGTGTGCAATTGAGTAAGATGGGCTGTATCATAAAAGGTGATTTAAAGTACGGTGCGAAAAGAGCAAATTCGGATGCCTCCATAGGATTACACGCCAGGTCATTGACATTTACTCACCCAACCACGAAAGAGGAAATGACGTTTGTGGCAAATCCCCCTGAGGACGCAGTTTGGAATTTTTTCTTGAAAACGCTATGTTGAAAGATAAAATCAGCAAGCTTTCGATGGATGCTTTTCGCTACGAACTTCCGGAAAATAAAATTGCTTTTTTTCCTTTAGAACCGCGAGACTCAAGTAAATTACTTGTTTATCGAGAGGGCCTTATTACAGATAAATATTACAAGGAACTGAACGAACAGCTACCTGAAAACACCCTATTGATCGCCAACAACACCAAAGTAGTAGAAGCACGGCTCTTATTTGAAAAATCCAGCGGGGCAAAAATTGAGGTGTTTTGTTTGGAACCCGATACGCGCTATGCAGATGTGGTGACAGGGATGCAGCAAAAGGGTAGTGTTTTTTGGAAATGCCTGATCGGAGGTGCTAAAAAATGGAAAGACGAAGTCTTGACGCTGACAAAGGGTGACATTACGCTCAAAGTGAAAAAAACAGAAATAACGGGAAGTCCATCCCTACTGTGCTTCGACTGGAGTGCGGGAAACATTAGCTTCGCTGAAATACTGCATATTTTCGGAAATATTCCGCTACCGCCCTACATAAAACGTCAAGTAACTCCCCACGATCACCTGGGTTATCAAACGGTGTATGCACAACACGACGGTTCGGTGGCTGCACCAACAGCAGGTCTACATTTTACGGAAAACTTACTGAATCGTCTCAAAGCAACAAATATTCATACCCATTTCGTCACACTACACGTGGGTGCGGGAACATTCATGCCCGTGAAGTCATCGACACTGGGAGATCATGAGATGCACGCAGAATACATCGATGTTTCTAAATCTTTTATTTTAAATTTCTTAGAACATCGTGGAGCCAAAGTGTGCGTGGGTACAACATCGCTGCGCACCTTAGAAACATTGTATTGGATGGGTGTTAAAGTGCTTACCCAACCAACTGACAACCTGGAAGGACTTAAAATCACCCAATGGGATGCCTACGAACTCCCGCAAGATACTCCGTGCAATACCGCCTTAAACGCTTTGGTGCATTGGATGTATGATAAGGATGTAGAAAATCTTGTGTTACCAACGCAATTGTTAATTGCTCCTGGCTATACCATTCGTTCCGTTGATGGTATTCTGACTAATTTCCATCAGCCGGAGTCTACCTTGCTCCTGTTGATTCATGGGTTTGTTGGAGAGGATTGGAAACGCATATATGATCACGCTTTGTCAAATGATTACCGTTTTTTAAGTTTTGGGGACGGCAGTCTTTTGTGGAAAAGATAGGTTGATTAACTTTGTATCATCGGGATGTAGCGCAGTCCGGTAGCGTACACGTCTGGGGGGCGTGTGGTCGCAGGCTCGAATCCTGTCATTCCGACTTTTTACACACAAATTTCGTGAGTAACCAATTAAATAATTTTTTTCAACTCACTTATCACCTTCTTCATCTCCTCATTATCCTTCTCTGTCTGAAATTTCTGATCCAAATAGGGTTTAACTTTGTTCCAGAAAATAAAATAATGAAGGAGCAATACTCCTGACCAAAGAAGAATGGAAAAAGAAAAGAATAGCAAAGGAAGAATACACCCTCAAGTAGCATAGCATCAGGGGGAAATAAATCGACTGAAACTTCAATTATGCCAGTTAGATCATTCTAGAATAAATTAATATCTTTATAACATAATTTTTACGATATGCGAAATAGTTTACTCCTCACCCTTTTCTTACTAGGCTCTTTTTCATCCTTCTCCCAACAAATCGTGCGTTCCACTATCGGCTCAATCGGTTCTACGATGGGAAATGGAACAGTTACAATTCAACAAACAGCCGGTCAACCAAGCGCAACTTCTTTTGTGAAAAGCGAAAATGGTTCGGCACTTCGACAGGGATTTCACCAACCGTATTATTATGAAATTGAGCGCAATGATTTGAATGCTGCTATCTTTCCAAATCCGAACAACGGTCAATTTTCTTTTCAAGTGGATTTAGAAGCAAATGAAACCTTTAACTATGTATTGTCAGATCAAAACGGTAGAGAAATTCTAAAAAATATTGGTGATGGAAATCAATTAACCCAAGTTTCGATTGAACAACCTGCCACGGGTTTGTATCATTTACAAATCACGAGCGGAAAACGCATTTCATCCTTTAAAATCTCCGTAATTCATTAATAAATTATGAAAAAAATCATTTTTTCTCTTTCCCTATTTGCGTTGAGTTTTGGCTCAAAAGCGCAAGACGGAAAACTTGTTCAGCAAGTAAATTTCAATGCCGGAAAAACATTTTCTAGCTTCTTGTATACAGATGCCAATGGAAATAAAGACGAAAATTTAAGTTATCGTTCGGGAAATACTTACAATTTAAGTATAGGATTGGGCTTTGGTTCAAAACACCTATTGAGACCTGAAATTCAATATAGCGAGTTGGGTGCAACATCTAGCTTTTTAGATGCACCCTTAGATTGGAAATTAAATTATCTAGGAGTAGGAGCAACATATTTGTACAAAGCTCTGAATAAAGAGACTATTTCACTTTCTCCTGGGGTTATTGTTGGATATGAATACTTGTTGAAAGGCGAACAAACCGTTGGAAATACACGATACGACTTAAACCAATTGGATGCAATTAAAACATGGGACTTAAACACGGGCTTGCTACTCAATAGTCGTTTCAAAGTCACAGAATCTCTGTATCTGAATTTCGAATACCGATTTAACATTGGCTTGAATCAAATTGAAAATCAAGACCAAGGAGAAAAATCAAAAAACATTGGACATAAAGCCCTGTTGGGATTGTCTTTTAACCTTTAAATAAATGCTTAAACATAGAATTATGAAAAACGTCATTTTTAGTTTATTTACTATTGTATTTACAGTTAGTCTTTTTGCGCAACAAGCACCTCCACAAGGGATTAATTATCAAGCGATGGTTTATGCACCATATGGAAATCAACAAGTGGGTGTAAACAGTGCAGGACAAATTCCTGCTAATACGAAACAAGTTCTGGTGAAATTTACGTTGGAAGAAGGAAACAACGGTCCAGTGATTTATGAAGAAACACATACCGATACCACCGACCAATATGGTTTGTTGAACACGGTGATTGGAACAGGAACTCCAACATCTAACAGTCCGGGATTATTTAACCAAATTGATTGGAGTTTGGGAGATCCGTATTTGCGTGTTAGCATAACCTTAACAGAATACAATTCCACGGTTTCATCGTATCAGAAGTTATGGAGCGTACCTTATGCTTTGTATGCGGATGAGGCTAACTCAGCGGATTATGCAACCAACAGCGGTCACGCTGATTCTTCAGATTATGCCAATCAAGCAGGAAATGGCATCACAGGAGTAACTGATAATGGAGATGGCACCTTGACTTTTAATTATTTTAATGGAAGTATCTACACAACAGGAGTTTTAATTGGTTTAATGGGACAACAAGGACCAGCAGGACAAAATGGAACAAATGGAACAAACGGACCAAGTGCTTATGACATTTGGTTATCACAAGGAAACACTGGAACGGAACAAGATTTTTTGAATAGTTTAACTGGCCAACAAGGAACTCCTGGTTCGCAAAATGCTTGGAGTTTAACTGGAAATACAGGAACAAACCCAACAACTAATTTTATTGGAACCACCGATGCGCAAGATTGGGCGATTAAAACGAATAATATAGAAAGAATGAGAGTTACTTCTTCTGGAAATCTTGGCATTGGGACGAGTAGTCCTGCTTCAAATTTAGAAGTTGTTGGTTTATCGAAATTTGGAATTGGAGGTCAAGCATCAATGGAGCTTTCTTGGGATAATGGCACTCTACTTTCACCTTTAGCTACTTTAAACTCACACTCAGGTGGGTTAATAAAAGCACCGTTACAAAGTAATTTAATAATGCAAATACGCGGAAACCATTTTGATGATGGATTAATGGTTGTTACAGATAAAAATTTAGATGGGACTCCTGATGCAATTCCTTTCAAGGTTCTTTCTAATGGAAATGTTGGAGTTGGGCGATCTATGCCCACTCAACAATTTCACGTTAATAACGACGTTTCTGGCTCTGATAGTTCTTTTGTTGTAACAGCTGATGGAAAGGTTGGAATTGGGACAAACGCGCCAGATGGGAAATTTCATATTGTTGATAATGCCGGTTCGTTTTATAGAGATTTTGGAGGGACCACTTGGATTTCTAGGAGTTCTGGGAATGTGCTTTTTTTAACTAATTCAGGGAACTCAACAACTAATACAAGTATATTGACATTTCAAAGAGGAGATGGTTCTGGTAGTGATGCTGCATTTTTAACAAGCAGTAATGGTTTAAATGGGGTTAATGCATTTTCTTTTTCAATTGGTGGTGCAATTCGACAAGTTTGGAATTCAAATGGTAATATTGGAATTGGTACAGGCACACCCGACGCTCTTTTAAGTGTAAACGGTAATGCATCCAAAGCTGGTGGAGGCTCTTGGGCTACGTTTTCAGATAAGCGAGTTAAGCATGACATAAATCAATTTAATGATGGATTGGATGTATTAATGAAATTGAACCCAGTAACGTTTAAATACAATGAAAAGTCAGGTTATACAGATGTAAACAAAACCTTTGTAGGTTTCATAGCACAAGATGTTGAGCAAGTTGCACCTTATATGGTTAATATATATGACGATTCAAATGGCCCTAGCGGTCTTTCTGACAAACGACAATTTGACGAAAGTGCTTTGAATAAAATTCTCGTAAATGCTGTTCAAGAGCAACAAGCGCAAATAGAACAATTGAAAAGGGAATTGGAGGAAATGAAAACGGCAATTAAAGAGTTGAAGAAGAATTAATTCACTATCAAAAATTTTTAAAACCACCTCACTCGGGGTGGTTTTTTGTTTTGTGGGGTTTGGGAAACCATTGAAATGGTTGGGGGATGTGTGGTTATTCTCCTAGGTGTCGGATTAATCCGACACCTAGGAGGTGGTTAATGGGATTTCAATATCATTTCAACGATTTAATCATTATCCATTTTTACATCCTCAAACCCATGCAATTGTATGAATTTAATGTATTCCGATTCAAATGTTTTATTATTGTGATGTTGTTTTTGGTCGCGAATGTAACGGTACACATTATCCACTGCGGAATGTGAAACACCAAACGCACCAAACCCTCGCTGCCAACTAAATTTTTCGGGAGTTGAATTATTGCTGTTTACAAAATGAGAGCTGCTCCCTTTAATCTGTTTAATAATATCCGTGATTGATATTTGAGGATTGATTCCAAATAAACAATGAACATGGTCCGGCATTCCATTGACAATACTCACCATACAACCCATTTTTTTCAATTCCTCTTTTAGAAAACTAAATAATTTTTGTTCCATTTTTGAATGAATTAGAGGTATTCTGTTTTTTGTTGACCAAACGGCATGAACCCAAATTTTTGAATACGATTTTGACATTTTTAATTTTTTTTCTATTGAAGTTACGTCTTAAAAAGATTATTTTATAATCATTATTTTGATTGTTTATTCGTATATTTAGTTGGAGAGAATTTATGATGAGAAATTGTTTTAGAGGCTTGAGTAAACCATTGAAATGGTTTGGGGATTGTGTGGTTATAAACCCATAATATGGGTTGCATCCATGGGATTGAATCGTGGTAATATGATAATCATTTCAACGATTTATCCCCCAAATCGAGCACGAAATCAATAAACATCAGATAATCTCAATCCCTTCTTAATGACGAAAAATGAAGAAAATATATTTTTTCGTCATTAACATTCGTATATTTGAACTTCATTTATAAAACAATTACTATTTTGATTCGGCGAGAAATTTATTTGCAGAAGCTTCATCAGTTAAAAGACCATGACCTAATAAAAGTGGTCACAGGTATTAGACGGAGTGGAAAGTCTACTTTGTTGGAGGCTTTTAAAAATGACTTAATAGAGAGTGGAATAGCACAAGGAGATATATTTTTTTTGAATTTTGAAGAACGTGAAAATTTGCACCTTACAGAATGGACCGCGCTCTATGACGAGATTATAAAATCGCGTTTATCAGAAAAAAAAACATATATTTTTCTGGATGAAGTTCAGTTGGTAACTAATTTTGAAAAACTAATTAATGCGCTTTATTCCAAGAAAAACATAGATTTATATGTGACAGGTTCCAATGCTTATTTGCTTTCTAGTGAACTCGCTACTTTGCTTACAGGCAGATACATTGCCATAAACGTTCAGCCTTATTCATTTGCAGAATACGTCGAAGCAAACAAAGAAGAGAAAAATACCGATAGGTTATTTCGCCAATACATAAATACGAGTAGTTTTCCCGGAGCAGTAACACTAGCGCAAAGCGATCAAACTTTAGTAAACGATTATTTGCAATCCATTTATGATACAGTAATTATAAAAGATATCGCACAGCGTAATAAATTGCGTAATTTGAATAACTTGCACCGTGTCATTAGTTTTGTTTTTGATTGTGTTGGATCGTACATCTCCCCAACCAATATTGCTGCAGAACTTAGTAAAAAACCATCAAAATCTATTTCTCATAACACGATTATCAAGTACTTGGAATTTTTGACTAACTCATATATTATTTATCCTGCCCCACGTTTCGATATAAAAGGAAAGGAATTATTAACCACTAATCAAAAATATTATCTAGTGGATTTAGGGTTGAAAAATATAACTACAACCAATAAATACGATTCGGATTTAGGTCGAAAATTGGAGAATGTTGTTTATTTTGAATTACTAAGACGCGGTGGAAAAATTTATGTTGGAAAAAACAACGACAAGGAGATTGATTTTATCGTGCAAAAACCCAGTAATGAAAGGGAATATTATCAGGTAGCTCATAGTGTTAATGACGAAAAAACATTTAATCGAGAGATTTCGGCATTTAGAAACATTCGTGATAATTATCCAAAATTTTTACTTACATTAGACTATGATAGCGTCAATATTGATGGCGTGCAAAAGATAAATGTTATAGATTGGTTATTAAATCAGTAAAAAGCGAATGGGAACAGGTAAGGCAGATATGATCACGCTTTGTCAAATGATTACCGTTTTTTAAGTTTTGGGGACGGCAGTCTTTTGTGGAAAAGATAGGTTTAATTTATGCTCTCCAAAAAACTTAAAAATTCGTTATTAACGAGATGTGCTTTTTCGATAGTTTTATAGTTTTCATATGGAATATACGTTGCTATGTTAATCATCATATCTTTAATAAATATGAAACTCAAAGTTGAAACTGATGCTACCCCATTTGCTACATTAAACATAGTTACTATTAATTTTTGATTGATGATTTTTTTATCCAACATTATTATTGTAACGGGATAATCTTCTTTAAATATATTTGGGTGAGTTTTAATATACTCATCGATTTTAAAATCCCATTGTATGTTAGAGAATTTTTTTTCTAATGATTTCATCACTAAAACTTTAATTGAATCATTTATTTTCTTGTTCAACTCTGGAGTCAGGGTCCAAACCTTGATGTAGTCAGTATTAATTTTGGTTTGATTTTCATCTTTAAGAAAAATATCTCCACCCGGCTTTTTAACATAAAGGGCCAAAGGATACTCAGACTGAACAGAAGTCGAGTTTAGAAGCTTTATGGCCTTATTGAAACTTGAAATTTCCTGCCAATCATCCATTAATGGTAAATCAATGGTGTCTTTGTTAATGAAAATAGATTTTGAGTATAAAGTCTTTTTTTGACCCAAACTTACTAGACAAATCATTAGAATTAATAAAGAAAAAACAAAACGCATCATCGTTTTAAATATATTATAAGTTATTAATTTTATCGTAATAAAATTATAGAATTAATTTGAACTTCAATACTCTCTTACTGATTTTCGTTTTACTTTCCTTTCATTCGTTTTCACAAAATGGGGATAGTACTGACGGTGCCTTGTTTGCCTCTTTTGGAGAAGAATTTCTTTGGGGAACAGCCACGGCTGCTTATCAAATCGAGGGCGCTTGGGATGTTGATGGTCGTGGGCCTTCCATTTGGGATGCTTTCAGTCAGAAAGCAGGCAATATAAAAAACAGCGACAACGGAAATGTAGCCACAGACTTCTACCACCGCTACAAGGAAGATATCCAACTCGCCAAAGACATGCATTTTGAGGTCTTCCGTTTTTCCATCTCTTGGTCACGTATTTTTCCCACGGGTACGGGAGAAATAAATGAAAAAGGCCTCGCGTTTTACCACGCTGTTATTGACGAATGCCTGCAGCAAGGTCTACAACCATGGATAACGCTTTATCACTGGGATTTACCGCAAGCCCTGCACAAAAAAGGAGGCTGGGCAAATAGAGATATTATCACTTGGTTCGGAGAATATACGAAACTGTGCGCACGCGAATTTGGCTCAAAAGTAAAACATTGGATGGTGTTCAATGAACCTTCAGCATTTATAGGCCTAGGCTATTTAGCCGGTTACCACGCGCCAGGAAAAATAAACCCCACGGCATTTCTCAAAGCGAGCCACCATGCGTGTTTGGCGATGGCGGAAAGTGGTCGCGTGTTGCGTGAAGAAATCCCCGGTGCTCAGATAGGTACCACGTTCAGCTGTTCGATGGTAGATCCATGGAGAGAAAATGGCAAACACGAAAAAGCTGTTAAGCGAATGGATGCTTTATTAAATAGAATGTATATTGAACCAAGTCTCGGTCTCGGCTACCCAGAAAAAGACTTCCCATTTCTTCGCAAAATAAAGCGACATCAGCTGCCTGGAGATGCGGAAAAATTAGCCTTTGATTTCGATTTTATAGGCTTGCAAAACTATTTTCGGATCGTCGTTAAAAAAAGTCCTTTAATACCATTTGTTTGGGCTAGACAAATCAGTGCGAAAAAACGAGACATGCCCTACAATGACATGGGCTTTGAAATATATCCTGAGGGGATTTACCGCATCCTCAAACAGTTTTCGCAATACGAAGGCATCAAGAACATGGTGATCACGGAGAATGGAGTGTGTACTAGAGATTCGCTAGTAGGCAATAAAATTCACGACCCTGAACGCATAGATTTTTTCCGTAATTACCTCGGTCAAGTGCTTAAGGCTAAAAACGAAGGGGTTCCTATTTCCGGTTATCTCGTTTGGAGTTTAACGGACAATTTCGAATGGACGGAAGGTTATGCCCCAAGGTTTGGCTTAGTTTACATTGATTACCTCACTCAAAAACGCATCGTAAAAGATTCAGGATTTTGGTTTGAAAAGCATTTGAAAAGGGAATAAACCACTAGCAAAAGCTCTCAACCCTCATGGAAGATGTATTATACAACCTTTTCAACCAATCACTTCCCTCCGTTCGTACTCGCCAATTGCACAAATTTCCCTCCAGACATCTTGAAATTTAGATTTCCGATTGAGAAAGTTTTACCTTCACCGACTTTCGCTATATCGGTTAAGTCTTGTTCCATGGTGTGAATAGATCCTCCGGTTTGGTAGGCAATCTCCAATAAATTGAGGTTCATGCGCTCGCTTACCCCACACACCACTACCCTGACAGGAATTTTTTCCTTTTTTAAGAACTCCAGCAGCTGCATATCACATGGATTTTCCCAATTATCTGCAATCAAGACAACGTTCTGTTTGTTTTCAGGATATTTTTTTATCGCATAACAAATTGCCTCTAAATCATTTTCTTCGTGTCCGCCTTTCTCCATCGCCTCAAATGCCACATCCAGCAGATTGTCTAGGTTTGTAGTATTCGTGGCCCAAATACCTTTTATATCTTGAGTTTCTACTTGATTTGTACTCCTAGTATCGTCGTCGTTGAAAAATACAACTTGCTTAAATGTTTTTAATTTATTGTTTGCTGCGATCCATAAGAGCAATTGCCCCGTATAAGGCGACATACTTCCTGTAACGTCACAAACCACCAACATCTCCTTCCACGTTTTATTGCGTTCAAAAACTTTCAGTAAGGTAGAATCTCCCGGTTTTGCTTTTCCCTTTACAAGATCCATAATATTCTTGTTTTCCTGCTGAAACGTCGGCATTTTTCGGTAGTAAATAACAAAGCCATGAAAGTAATGCTGCATGTCGGACTCGCTTTTAACATCTAATTGTTTGATGAGTCGCCATTCCACTATACTGTTGTTAAAGGCCATGGGCAAAAATTTATATAGTTCAATGATTCTATCACGGTTCAAGCCTGAAAGGTCTGCCCCCTTTGGAAAATCTGAGTATACCAAATCCACTCCAATAATGGTTTGGGTTTTTAATTTTCTCAGTTCCTCAGGATTAAGGACAGTGCTCTCTCCTGGATTCATTTTTAACTTGAGTATACTGAATCCATCTGCATCAGGTTTGTATTTATTAACCTTAACGGTATCTTTGAATCGTATGCGTTCGTTAATGGAAATTTGAGCATTAGTCGATAAAATCACCAATAATAATGCAGCGAAAAGGAGTAATTTTTTCAAGGAGATAACTTTTGGAGAGAGTTAAACAATGACTTACAAACGACAACTTTTCAAAAAGTAACAAGTTCAACCAGGCCTATTCAATGATTTATTGCGCAATAAAGGCTGCAATTCGATCTATGTAGGTTTGATAACCCATAACAAATGGTGTTGTTTCGTGTTCGCCACCGGGAACCAACGCTTTTTCTTTCGGACCTGGTTTGTTGTCATACACCAATTGACCGTGATGAGCAACGGTAAGAAAAGAATCGTCCTCCCCGTGAATCCAAAGCAATGGAATGTTCACTTTTTTGATTTCCGTGGCATTGTCAATTTTTAGATCCACCAAAAAACTACCTGGCATTGACAATAAACCACCGTCTTGAATTAATATTTCAGCAGAAGCAAACGGAGCTTCTAAAATAATTTTTGAGGGATCAAGCGGATATTCGCCCTGATGACCAGCTACTTCACAAACAGCAGCGGAACCGAGCGAAAACCCCATCATCATCAGGCGTTCGCTTGTTAATCCCTTATCTTTGAGCCATTGCAACGCCGCATGAGTTGAGGCATACATATTTTCTTCTGTCGGGGATCCTTTGGTTGCACCATATCCCGGATAATCAAACATCAACACTCCATATCTTCCCAAACCTCCCATATGAGCATACAATTTCTGTCGTGGCCAATAGAAATCCATGTGGTCTTTGTTACCATGACAATACAAGAGAACTGTATCGCTAGCTATAGAGGATGTGTCGCCCACATAAATTCCCTGAATCATAATAGTCTCGCCGTTGTCGATTATTGGAAATTCTACACGATGAATCATAGAATTTGGAACCGCGAATTGACCTGAAAGATCAAGACTAGTCTCACCTTGGTATGCATCTAGAAGATAAGTTTCAAGGGGCGAAGGATTAAATAAAAAACTATCCATACGCTTGCGACAAGACACTACCAAGATCGCTATAAAGGCTAAAAAAAATAATTTCTTCATCTTCTTAAAATTTATAATGAACACCAAAATAGGCCCCAAGAGCCCCATAGTTACCCAGTAAGCTTGGGTAATCCACGACGATATTTTCATTAGAATAGATAGGTGCTAAAATTTTCATTTCTAATTGATAATCCCAATGCCTTCTCTCCCATTGGTGTCCAATTTGCAAACTTGGAATCCAAAATTGTTCGTTTTTTCTACCTTGAGATTCTGTTAAGTAAGGATCGAACCAATTGGAAAGACCTGCATATACAGTATTTATTCGTTTGGGATTTTTCCCTTCCACAGCACGCGAGCGATACACGCTGTAATCAAAATAATAATTTGCATCTACTTGCGGCCAAAGTCTGTTTGCCCCTGTGTAAAAATCTACCAGAACATTCAATGCTGGGCTTACAGTAATCCCCATTCTATCCTTTTTCCATGGCTGATAACATGCGCTTACATCCATTTGACCAATACCAAAAAGCAAGGAGGTTGTATACATATTTCCGGAAACGGTTAAGTCCTCGCGTAAACCATAACCATAACCAATACTCGTAAACGGAAGTGGAATTGCACCTATACCGGGAACCTTGGTTATAGGACCACCAAAATGAGCATTTATTGATTGTTCTCCTTTTTCCAATGGTTTAACATAACGTGTTGGGGCGCATCCGAAAGAAAAAATCAACACATTGAGAAAAAGAATTATTTTGATTGAGTTCATCTGTTACACTGAAAATTTAAATTCATATTGTCTAAAAGAATTTATCGAGATCAAAACTATCATTTTTTTATTGAATGCCGTACTTTTGCTTTATGGCAGGATCATCATACGGTACTATTTTTAAGTTGACAACTTTCGGTGAGTCCCACGGCAAAGCAATAGGCGGTGTTTTGGACGGAGTTCCTTCGGGAATTCACCTTGACCTTGAAAAAATTCAGCAAGACCTAAATAAACGAAAACCAGGTCAATCAGAATATACAACCTCGCGAGCAGAAGACGATAAATTAATCATTTTATCCGGTTTATTCCAAGGAAAAACATTGGGTACTCCCATAGGTTTTTACATAGAAAATACAGACCAACGCAGCGAAGACTATGCTGATATTGCGATGGCTTTCCGACCTTCACATGCAGATTTTACCTACACTCATAAATACGGTATTCGAGATCCAAGAGGAGGAGGAAGAAGTAGTGCCCGCGAAACTGCTTGCAGGGTAGTCGCTGGTTCAGTAGCTAAACAAATAGTACAATCGATTGGCATCCAATTCTCCACTTATGTTTGCAAGGTTGGTGGCATAGAGATGGTAAAAAATTCTTTTTACACGTCGCCCGAAATCGAATCATCTCCAATTCGTTGCCCAGAGCTTGAAATTTCGAAAAAAATGGAAGATCTCATACTATCCGTTAAGGGCGAAGGAGACACCGTTGGAGGAGTGATTCAATGCATTATACAAGGAGTTCCTGTAGGCCTCGGAGAACCAGTATTTGATAAATTGCATGCTGAATTAGGTAAAGCAATGTTATCCATTAACGCAACAAAAGGATTTGAAATCGGCAGTGGTTTTGCCTCGTGCGAATGGAGAGGAAGTCAACACAACGACGCTTTCGATTCCTTAACATCAACCAAAACGAATAATTCAGGAGGAATACAAGGTGGCATTTCCAACGGTATGCCTATACACTTTAAAGTGGCGTTTAAACCAGTATCGACTCTTCTGAAAGAACAAGAAACAGTCAACGAGTTGGGCGAAAAGGTCATCATAAAACCTGGAGGACGTCACGACCCTTGTGTGGTCCCTCGAGCAGTGCCAATTGTAGAATCTATGGCTGCTATTGTAATTCTTGACTTTTATTTAAGAAATAAGTCTGTAACTTTGTAAAAAAAACCATGATACAACGCGTTCAATCCTTATATTATTTGGTAGCAATGGTGCTCTTGGGAGCGTGCCTAACGGGAGTTGATATATATCGCTTTTCTGCAGAAAACGTATATTATGGATTTAATGCTTTTGGTTTTCAAGAGGTTATCAAGCAAGACGAAAAGGTGATAACAACAGATTCCAAACCCATTTTCATCATTGGAATTGTCATGGTTCTCTTTATTTTTTATGTAGCCATGTCATACAAAAAAATAAACAGACAATTATCTTTGGCGCGTTATGTTTCTTTCGCCTATTTATCGATTGTCATAGCCTTAGTTGTATTCGGAGCTTCAGGCACATCGTATTTTTACGGAGGTAATTGCACACGCGAACTAGGGGCGGGATTTTCTCTATTGGTCATTGGATTTCCCTTCTGTTACCTGGCTCAATTAGGCATTAAAAGAGATAAAAAACTTTTAGATTCACTTAACAGATTGCGCTAATTCAATATTCACTAGGATTTTGCGTTTCACACTAATATGGCTTTAACTCAGCAACTAAAAAATTGGTCTAGGTCTCTCCACTTCGTTGCTTGTGCGTTTTTGATTATTGGTGTTTGTTGCAGTAAATTCCTAATGTCCATGGGTTTACTCCTTGGGGGGATTTCTTTTTTTAGCAGTGGCGAAATTATTTCTTCGCTAAAAAGACTAATTACAAATCCATTTTTTCTGATGCTTGGCGGTTTCTACTGTTTGCATCTTATGGGTTTGATATGGTCGGATAATTTATCCTATGGATTCAATGATATCAGACAAAAAAGTTCTCTACTAATTATTCCCATAATATTGCTCTCAAGAAGTGATTGGGGTATTCAAAAAATTGATCGGCTTTTAATGTTGTTTCTAGCTACATTATTTATCACCTCTTTAATTAATTTCATTACCTACACATTTTTTAAGGGAGAAATGGCCTTGATCGACATCAGAAGTATGTCCTTGTTTGAGTCTCACATTCGGTTTGGTATTCTTATTGGGTTGGGAAGTGGAGTAGCATTATATTTCATAGGAAAGTATAACACTTACAAGATTTTGCTGATTGGCTTGATCGTATGGTTTGGGTTTTACTCTTACCAAAGTCAAGTATTATCGGGAATACTTAGTTATGTTATATCGTTAGTTACCTTCCTGCTTTTTTATTCAAAAAAGAATAAAAATAACTTCGCGTTTTATTCTCTGATTGCACTGCCTTTTTGTTGTTTGGTTGGCCTAATTTTTTATTTTCAATCACCGGTAGAATACTCGGAAGATGGCGCTGCGAATACTAGCTCCTTGGAAAAAGCTTGGAATAACAGATCTACCATAAAGTATGCAGGTAAAGATGCAAAAGCTCAATCAATTAAATACACACTAATTCGTTACCTTGACTCGAAAAAACTACAGCTAGATTCCACAGGGATAAACTCCTTATCTAAAGATGATATACAGAATATAGAACTTGGATATGCAGATGTAAGGGAAACACAAGGCGGAATTCCTGCTCGTTTGTTTAGCATCCGGTATGAACTTCAACATCCAGGGAACCCAAATTTACACCCCATTACAGAACGTCTCGAGTTGTGGGAAAATGCATGGTATACAATCAAAAAAACACCTTTCCTTGGTGTTGGGAATGGAGATGTACACGATGCCTTGCAGGTTTCATACAATGAAAGAAAAAGTGAGCTCACAACCGAAAGACGCTTAAGGGCTCATCAGTCTTACCTTACTTTTTGGTTATCGTTCGGTATCATTGGGTTGTTTGCTTTTATTTGGTTACAAGGATGTTTTATTCTTAAAGCAGTAAAATCCGCTCAGTTAGTGGCTCTTTGTTTCGGATTGATTGCCCTTTGCACCTTTCTTTTCGAAGACACGCTGGAATCACAGGCAGGAATCACCTTTTTTGCTTTTTTCTATTCCTTGTTTTCCATTCATCTCTCCAAACACAAATGAAATAAGCGTAACTTCGCGAACCCAATACCATTGAATGAACTATCTTTCTGTTGAACAACTCACAAAAACTTTTGGTGAAAAAAAAATCTTTCGCGACCTAACTTTTGGTATCGACCAAGGGCAAAAAGTAGCTATAATTGCTAAAAATGGCGCCGGGAAGACTACCTTGTTGAAATGCCTCATGGGTTTAGATTCTGTAGACGATGGTCGTGTTGTTTTTCGCAACGATATTCGCGTAGCTTTTATGGAACAGACAGAATTGATGAATGAAAATCAAACTGTTCTTGATGCTATTTTCGATCACGACCTGCCTGCATTTCAACTCATAAAAGCGTATAACGATGCCCTTGCAAGAAATGACGAAAAAAGTCTAGAGGGTCTATACGAAAAAATTTCTGAGAACGATGCATGGGATTTAGAAGTTAAAGTAAATCAACTTTTATCCGTTTTTAAATTAGACAACGTACATCAGCAGATTGGAGAACTTTCTGGTGGACAGAAAAAGCGGGTGGCATTGGCAAAAGTGTTACTATCCGACGCAGATTTTTTACTGTTAGATGAGCCGACGAATCACCTGGATCTTGATATGATCGAATGGCTTGAGCAATTTCTTGCCACCTCAAAATCAACACTTCTGATGGTAACCCACGATCGCTATTTTTTAGAAGTAGTTTGTGATACCATTTTTGAACTAGCAGACCAAACCATTTATAAATATAAAGGGAATTTTTCTTACTACCTAGAAAAAAAGGCAGAACGAGAGGAGCAACTGCAATCCACAATAGAAAAAGCAAAAAATACCTTCCGAAAAGAACTGGATTGGATTAGAAAACAACCCAAGGCAAGAGGAACAAAACAGAAAGCACGCGTAGATGCATTTCAAGATATTAAAAAAGTCGCACACCAAAAGATAGACGATGACGAATTAGATTTACCCGTAAAAATGGAACGTCTAGGCACGAAAATCGCGGAGTTTCATAAAGTAGGTAAAGCATTTGGAGAGAAGGTGATTTTATCCGATTTCACCTACAACGTGCAAAGAAATGAGAGACTCGGCATAGTGGGTAATAACGGCACAGGAAAATCCACCTTTCTAAAAATACTCCTTGGACAAGAGTCCTGCGACAAGGGAAAAACAGTCATCGGAGAAACTGTCGTTTTCGGGTATTATAGCCAAGAACTTATACAAGTACCCGACGACTTCAAGGTTATTGACGTAGTAAAAGAAATCGCAGAATACATCCCTTTAGAGAAGGGTCGCCAACTTTCAGCAGCACAACTCCTCGAACGATTTTTATTTCCGAGAGACATGCATTACCAATTCGTTTCTAAACTTAGTGGAGGAGAGAAAAGACGCCTGAAATTACTGCGTGTACTCATGAGTAATCCGAATTTTTTGATTTTAGATGAGCCTACAAACGACCTAGATATTTTTGTGATGAGTGTTCTGGAAGAATACCTTCGGAATTTCCAAGGATGTTTGATTGTAGTTTCCCATGACCGATATTTCATGGATAAAATGGTCGATCACCTGTTCGTTTTTGAAGGACAGGGTAAAGTAAAAGATATCGTAGGAAATTATACTGATTTCCGTAAGGTTAAACAAGACGAAAAACGCGAGACAAAACAAGAAGTTAAAGAAATCAGAAGTGAGAAATCAGAAGACGTAACCATTAAAAGTAAAAGCAAACTTTCATTCAAAGAGAAAGAAGAATTTAATAACCTTGAAGCAGACTTAGAAAGCTTGGAAGAAGCAAAGAAAACGTTATCACATATTTTATCCTCGGGGAATTTGAGCGGAGAAGATATTTTGAGAAAAGGAGAAGAGTTAGGAAAAGTAATTGCTGAAATCGAGAATAAAACAAATCGTTGGTTGACGCTATCAGAATTACAGCAATAAAAACAGGGAGCAAACAATTATTTAAAGATTATTTTATATCTCTTATTGAAATTGAATCAATTATTTTTAGATCTTTGAACCGATTTATCATTATGAAATTCAGCTTTTTACTTCTAATCTTACTATCGGCTCCATGCCTTTATCACGCACAAACCTTAATATTCGCTGAATTAACTGGTTCTCCAAATGTAAATACTACAGGTTGGAGTTTTAATGGCGCAACATATGCTGGAGACACCGGTGGAGATGCAGATAATTTTTCCGATGAAATAGTACTAACCAATGCCTCAGGAGGTCAAAGCGGAGGGATTTTTTACAACCAATCTATTGACCTTTCATCTTGTTACCAATGGAAAGTCGAATTTGATTTCAGAATGTGGGAAGGCAGCGCGGCAGATGGCATTGCTTTTTGTTTTTTAGATGTGCCACCAACAGGGTTTGTGAGTGGAGGAGGTGTAGGAATTCCAGCAACATCAAACGGGGTTTTTGTCATTCTAGACACGTATGATAATGGTTGTGGAACAAACCCGGAAATTCAAATTTATCAGGGTATTAATTATACTGAATGTGGTCCGGGTATGATCAATCGTGCACAAGGAATGAGTTTTTTGCGGTCAAGTAATTATCAAACCTGCAGAGTAGAATACAACAGCGGCGTTATAACGGTTTATGTTAATAATAACCTGTATTTGACGGGTACTTACAATGCTAGTTTTGTCGGATATATGGGGTTTACTGCAAGCACAGGTGGTTCAACAGATCAACATTCTCTTAAAAACGTTCGTATTTTTGCGGATATAGCTGAAGCCGATGCCGGCGCGGATGTTACAATTTGTAGTGGGGGAACTGCACAACTTGGCTCAGCAAATAATCCAACATACACCTATTCCTGGGGAGGGGCTAATTTGAGCACTAGCACGAGTTCAAATCCTACAGTAACGCTTACCAACAATACAGGACTTGCAATAACAGAGAATTACACCTTACAAACTACTCTGACTGCTTCACCCGTTACCTGCCCCGACAATGATCAAGTTACTGTCACTGTGAATCCCGTTCCTGTGATAAGTACATCCAATGCTATTTGTGTAGGTCAATCGTATAACTTTCTTGGTCAGCCATACTCCGATGCCGGCGTATACACCGTAATGACTACCGATGCGCAAGGTTGTCAGACAAATAACCAGTTGACTCTCACAGTTAATCCAAATTTATCATCTACCGTTGACCAAATTATCTGTCAAGGAAGTATTTTTTCTTTTAATGGTCAAGATTATTCGACGGCAGGAAGTTTTCCTGTAAACCTCACCTCTCAATTCGGATGCGATTCAATTGTGACCTTAAACTTAACCGTTACTCCTTCCCCGACTATACAGTTGAACGAAGCCATTTGTGCTGGATCATCATTTACTTTTGGAAATCAAAACCTCGATCAAGCGGGGCAATATAGTCAAACTCTTCAAACAATAGCTGGATGTGATTCTGTTATTAATTTGAATCTCATTGTAAATCCTGTACTATCGTCGACTCAAAACACCAGTATATGTCAAGGGGAATCTGTCACATTTTTTGGGCAAAGTCTTACAAACTCAGGTTTATACAATCAAACCCTACAAACGGTAAATGGATGTGATTCAGTTGTAAACCTAAATTTATTGGTAAACCCTCTACCAGATATTCCCTTTATTACCAATAATAGTCCTGTCGAATGTCCTGGTGATCTAGTAACTTTAAGTGCAGCATCAACACCAAATGCTCAATTTATTTGGAGTGGCCCCCAAAACTTTTCCTCCTCCGACGCTACCGTGGTTTTCTCCGTTCAACAAATGGATATGGGTGACTACACTGTAATTGCTCAACTAAACGGGTGTTTTTCTGACCAAGCATCAACATCAGTTTCTATAATTAACTTGTATGGTTTTGAAGATTATGAATTTCCTAACGTGATTACAGCGAACAGTGATGGTGTCAATGACTCACTCGACATTAACGGACATTACAAAACTTGTCAAGAATACAATCTTTTAATTTTCAATCGTTGGGGTGAATTAGTTTACCAGCAAAATTTGACTAGTGCGTCGTTTAAGGGTCAGAGTAATTCTGGTGAAGAATTAACTGACGGGATATACTTCTACAGATTGACTTATTCGGATAAAACAAAAAGTGGATTTATGCATTTATTAAGGTAGTATTAATTTTATTTGTACTTGCAACTTTTATTTTCCATCGATTGTCTTTATAAAGTGATCTAATTAAATCTGTTCATGCCCTATTTTACTAAATTCTCATTTTTCGTTTATTTTATGTTGACTGTTTTTCTTCTAAACGGGCAAAATTCGATAAATACGACAGGAGCAGGTTTACGTTGGGTAAGCACAGGAGACATCGACGTTTCTGGAACACAAATTACTGTGGAAGCTATTTTTAGAAAATCAACAACAGCAAATGCAACCAATTTAGTCTCTAAACATACCGACCCTGCTACTTGCAACTATTTATTACGACCAAACAGTTTCCAAATGGCAACAAGTGACGGTTTTTTTGTCTGTACAAATCCTCAACCAACTCTTCAAAATCAATGGTATCATGCGGCTGCAACTTATGATGGAGCAAGCATAAAATATTATATTAACGGTTGTTTAGTAAATAGTATTCCCGCCACTGGTAATTTAGTTAATACTGACTTAATTACTGGTATCGGTATGCAGTCGCAAAACCCACTTGCAACAACAGAAAATTTCAAAGGAAATATTGATGAAGTAAGAATTTGGAATGTGGCTCGCACCGCGCAAGAAATTGAATTATTTGCAAATTTTTTGCTACCGACAAGTCAGCCGGGACTACTAGCATATTACAAATTTGATAATAATTATATCAACATTCAAGGAAACCCAGTATTCAACGGAACACCTCAAGGCACCGTAACTTTCGATATTGAATCTACTCCGTTTGTTCCGCTTACCATTGTGGCTACTGTTCCTACGAACGCCTCTTGTTTCGGATTCAGTGACGGAAGTATTTCTGTAAACGCTATTGGAACAGGTATCCTGACTTATTCAATCGATGGGACAAACTATGTAGCAACTTCAACATTTTCAAACCTTGCCGCCGGAACCTATACAGTATATGTGAAAAGTGCTCAGGGATGTGTTGTTTCACAAAGTGTAAACGTTACTGAACCTGCTGCAATTCCTACACCAGTTATACAAGCGCCAACAATTATTTGTCAAAACGATACTATCAGCCTCTCTGTGGATTCTCTATCGGGATTTTCGGTTACATGGTTTGGTCCTAACACGTATTCAAGTAGTTCTTTTGATACCACACTAACTAATGTTGACAATACACTTAATGGCGACTATAACGTGTTTTATTCCTTTCTCGGTTGTAATAGTGATACTAGCTCTTATGCGTTGGATGTGAATCCAGTTTATGATATCGCCATAGACACAACTATATGTTCCAACGAATTTTACACGCTCGGCAACCAACAATTGAATTTGCCTGGTTTGTATACCTTATCCTTACAAACTATTGCAGGTTGCGATAGTATTATCAATTTAACCTTATCTGTCAATCCAGCATACTCTATTTTAAAGGATACTTCATTTTGTGAAAATGAGTCTTTTACCTTTCAAGGACTTACGATTACCAACACCGGCACCTACCCTTTTTACTTACAAACCTCCCTCGGTTGTGATAGTACCATTATTTATAATGTGATTGTTTACCCTATTCCTGCTTCACCCTTAATTATTTCCAATTCCCCACTGCTTTGTCCTGGAGATCTCTTTACATTTTCAGCCGATTCCGTTGCTAACGGCTTGTATGCGTGGAGCGGGGTTGATAATTTCTCCTCGAATATAGCCAGTAATTCCTTCCAAGCATTTCCAATAAATCAAGGCCCATATTCAGTTAATGTCACAGTAGATGGTTGTGTGAGTGCAAATTCAAGTATCGATTTAACCATAATAAACCTGTATACTTTTGACGATTTTGAGTTTCCAAATGTGATGACTGTTAACAACGATAATATCAACGATACGCTAGATTTAGAAAGTTACTTCCAAACCTGTCAGGAATTCACCTATTTTTTACACGACAGGTGGGGAAATATAGTATACAAGTTTTCGAGAGGAGAAACCCCATTCATTGGTAATGACAATAAAGGAAATCCGTTAATGGATGGTGTTTATTTTTATGCCTTGCTTTATGAAAAAGGAACCAAGCAAGGTTATTTTCATTTATTAAGGTAAATTACTATTAGTATTATCAATTTATTAGATCAATAATAATTCCCATTTTTTGTGCATTTTCGGCAACCTAATCTTATCTTCGCACGTTAAAAAGATTAGTTAAAAACGGCGAATTGGATTTAAATTCATTAAAATATTTTTTTCTTTTATTATTTACTTTCAGCATAGGTGGTGTTTTATTTTCACAGGCCTCTAATTTTGCGTGTGAAACTGGAGCTGTCGGTACAAGTACATACGTGCCAACCTATAATATCAATTTAAGTTCTAGCCCCGCTGCATCTGCTTCACAAGCCATCATTATACCTTCTAGTGGTTTAGGTGAATGTTGTGGTCAAGCTAATAATTTCAATTGCTTTGTTTTAGCCGTTACACTTAATCCTGGCGCTCAAGGTATTCAATTTAATTTAAGTGGCGCCTCAGGTAACGCTAGTATTTGGTATTCTAATTGTAGCATTGGTCCCTTTAATGTTGGATATACTTTTTGTATCAGTGGCGTTGGACCACACTATTTCACTTTTTGTAGGACGGGAGCAACAGATTACGGCGTTGTCATTCAATCAATTGCTGCGCCCAGTAATTCAGGTGACGTCATTACACAAGATGCATGCGTGGATAACTTTGTGGTATATGGATTACAAGAGTCAAGTATCACTTGGAATTCCATTTCACCGGGGACAATGGGTCAGTATAACAATTACTTGAGTAACATGCAGGGTGGGAATGTTGGAACATCCGGAGTCACTTATACAAATCAAGATAGTGTTCGTGTCACACCTCCTTCAGGGGCGCCAGCTACCATTCAATATCAGGTTTGTGGAAATACAGTTGGAACCGTTTGTGCAGCATCTATTCCCTATTGCGCAACGGTTTCGGTAACTGTAGTTCCAACTTTAGGAGTTTCAATAACCCCATCAAACCCAATTTTATGTACTAGTAATCCAACAATTACAGCAACTCCTTCTGGAGGTCAAGCACCATTTACATATCTATGGTCGGGGCCATCAAATAATGGAGCTACATCCGCCTCTATTGTTCCATCAGTCGCAGGAACATATTCAGTAATAGTAAATGATGCATCTGGATGCCCGGCCATTTCAGGAAGTACCACAGTTTTTGCCTCCCCGGTAATAACTGGAACCTCAAACCAAACGTTATGCCTTAATCAAAATTCACTTCCTACGAATTTTACAAGTGTTAATCCAAATACCACATTTACTTGGACAAATAATAATACAAGTACGGGTATTCCTGCTAGTGGATCTGGTAATCTCCCTGCTTATCTGTTGACAGGTGTTGGTGTTTCAACAATTACGGTAACACCAGCATTATTCGGATGTGTTGGTACTCCATCAATCTTTACCATAACAGTCAATGCACTTCCGAATGTAAATGCTGGGCCTGATCAATTAATTTGTGCCAATTCAACAACGAGTGTCACAGCATCTGGAGCTAATACTTATGTTTGGACACCTAGTGTAACAAATGGGGTTAATTTTACAGCAACAACTTCTGGAACATATACTATTACAGGAACGGATGGTAATGGATGCCAGAATTCTGATGACTTACTTATCACATTTGACAATATTCTTCCTACGGCGAGTAACCCAGCAGGAGTATCCGTTCAGTGCTCCGCAGATGTTCCCTTGCCGGATGTCTCGGTGGTTACAGATGAAGCCGATAATTATGGAATCCCAACTGTAAACTGGTTAAGTGATGTAACAAGTGGAGCTTGCCCAACAACATTGACTAGAACATATCGAGTTACAGATCAATGTGGAAATTTCATTAATGTCACTCAACTATTTACGATTGTTCCATCTACGGATCCTATTATACCAGCCAATGGAAGTTCTACTTTGAGTTGTCCTAGCCAAAGTCAAGTTCAACCAACACCGCCGATTGTAACAGATGTCTGTGGTAATATATTAACCCCGGCTATTTCTACTTCAAGCAACATTGTTTGTGAAGGTGTAAAAACATGGACCTTTACTTTTACAGATTGTGCTGGTAATTCAAGTGTTTGGACGTACACATACACGATTGATTACTCAGGCGGTTTAACAGCACCAGCTAACGGAAGTTCAACGGTATCATGTCCAAGTGCAGCGGTAGACCCAAGTGCTCCAACAAACATTACAGATGCTTGCGGAAGAACAGTATCGGCAGTATTGGTAGGACAAGATGATCCAACACCAGCGTGTAATGGAAATGTTGTTTGGAGATACAGGTACACAGCATGTGATGCTACAACAACAGCAGATTGGACATATACATACACGATTGATTACTCAGGAGGCTTAACAGCACCAGCTAACGGAAGTTCAACTGTATCGTGTCCAAGTGCAGCGGTAAACCCAGGTGCTCCAGCAAATATTACAGATGCTTGCGGAAGAACAGTATCGGCAGTATTGGTAGGACAAGATGATCCTACACCAGCGTGTAATGGAAATGTTGTTTGGAGATACAGGTACACGGCTTGTGATGGCACAACAACAGCTGATTGGATTTATACTTACACGATTGATTACTCAGGAGGCTTAACAGCGCCAGCTAACGGAAGTTCAACTGTATCGTGTCCAAGTGCAGCGGTAAACCCAGGTGCTCCAGCAAATATTACAGATGCTTGTGGAAGAACAGTATCGGCAGTATTGGTAGGACAAGATGCTCCAACACCAGCGTGTGAAGGATCAGTCGTTTGGAGATACAGGTACACAGCATGTGATGGCACAACAACAGCAGATTGGACGTATACTTATACGATTGATTACTCAGGAGGCTTATCAGCGCCAGCTAATGGAAGTTCAACGGTATCATGTCCAAGTGCAGCAGTAGACCCAGGTGCTCCCGCAAATATTACAGATGCCTGTGGAAGAACAGTATCGGCAGTATTGGTAGGACAAGACAATCCAACACCAGCATGTAATGGAAATGTTGTTTGGAGATACAGGTACACAGCATGTGATGCTACAACAACGGCTGATTGGATTTATACTTATGATTTCAATGAAAATATTCCTCCAACAGCTAGTAATCCAGCGCCGATTGTCGTTCAATGTTCAGCAGATATACCAGCTAATGATATTGCTGTAGTGATAGATGAAGCAGATAACTGTACCGTAAATCCTGTCGTGGCTTTTGTAAGTGATGTTAGCGATGGAAATACCTGTCCTGAAGTAATCACTAGAACATATTCCGTAACAGATGACTGTAACAATGCTATCACTGTCACGCAAACCATCACCGTAGACGATACCACCCTGCCAACAGCGAGTAATCCAGCGCCGATTGTCGTTCAATGTTCAGTAGATGTTCCACTATCAGATGTAGCAGTAGTAATTGATGAAGCAGATAACTGTACCGTAAATCCTGTCGTGGCTTTTGTCAGTGATGTTAGCGATGGAAATACCTGTCCTGAAGTAATCACTAGAACATATTCCGTAACAGATGACTGTAACAATGCTATCACTGTAACACAAACCATCACCGTGGACGATACCACCCTGCCAACAGCTAGTAATCCAGCGCCTATTGCCGTTCAATGTTCAGCAGATGTTCCACTATCAGATGTAGCAGTAGTATTTGATGAAGCAGATAACTGTAC
>CAMDLY010000027.1 GCA_945902115.1 Lishizhenia tianjinensis
ATAATGACAGTGGGGCGGAGAAAATTAATTGATTTCACTAATGAGTCATACGGTAAACTTTGCCCTAAATAAAATGAAGCAACCCCTTGTTTTCTCAATAAAAATTGATAAAACAGTAATCCCAACTCGTGCCACTCATGCTCTGGAAGGAATAAAAGTACTTTATGTCCCTTGACTTCTGGAATGGGTAAACTATCGGTTTCAGCAATTACTTTGTGCCTTATAACATTTGACATAAAATGTTCTTGGGCCGGATTTATACTCCCTACTAAAAACATTACACCAATGCGGTCTAGAAAAGGAATTAGATGTTCGTTGAAAGCTCTTTCCAGTCCTATTTTATCAATAACCGCTTGAAGGGTATTCGTAAAAAGTCTTTCATCCATCTCAATCAACGCAAGAACAAACTGTTCACCACTGGTATCAAGTACGCTGATGCCATGAAAATCCCAAACTTTTTCTGCAATTTGATTTTTTGTAAGCGCAGCTATTTTGGAAATCTTTATGCCGTGCTTGTTAAGTAAACTTATATTCAATAAAAAACTTAACTCCTCATCAGAATATGTACGAATTTGTGTGTCCGTTCTCTCTGGAACTAGAATGCCATAACGCTTTTCCCATATACGAAGGGTATGGGCCTTAATTCCAGTAAGTACTTCAACATCTTTTATCTTATATTCAGCCATATTTAACTTCTCCAAAACAAACCTATGGTAATTTTGTTCGCAATCCTAACGCTTAATACCATAAATTTGTATTTATGATTATAAAATCAGCAGAATTCTGCATTTCGAATACGGAAGTATCCAAATGCCCAACAGACGACTTACCAGAATTCGCCTTTATAGGAAGAAGTAATGTTGGGAAATCTTCCCTTATAAATATGCTCACAGGGAAGAAAAATTTAGCAAAAACATCAGGAACTCCGGGAAAAACACAATTAATCAATCATTTTTTAATTAATGAAAAGTGGTATATCGTAGACTTGCCGGGTTACGGTTATGCAAAGTCTTCAAGAAGCAATCGCTCAAAATGGGAAAAGTTTATCGCTGAATTTTTATCTAAAAGACAAAGCTTGCAAAATACTTTTGTGCTTATAGATTCGCGCCTTGAACCACAAAAAATAGACATAGAGTTCATGATATGGTGCGCAGAAAGACAATTACCCTTTTCCATGATTTTTACTAAAATTGATAAACTCTCTAGCACTGCGCTACAAAAAAATATTGCACGCTACAAAAAAGAAATGTTAAAATCTTGGGAGGAAATGCCTCCTATTTTTTCAACTTCTAGTGAGTCCTCTTTTGGTAAAGAGGGAATTCTGCACTACATCGAGCAAATTATAGGTTAAGGGAGTTTAATTGTAGACCAACTAGCGCATAGCCAGTCGTTTTGCCGTTTATCAAACTTGATTTCTACTTCGCTGTTTTCTCCGATCGAAATATTGACTAATACTTGTTGTTCCATAATCCTCATGTCGGAAATTATCAATCTTGATTTCCAATTAGTAAAATCATTGCAATCACACCAAACATTTTTCTCGAAGTAGGGATTAATGTCACTCAGTATATGCGAAACTTCTTTATTCTTTATCTGCTGATCAATGGTAAAAGCGATGGATTTATAGTCTTCAATAAAGGAATTAGTAAACAGTGAATCTTTAGATAATGCTTTAACATGTTTGTCGAATTCAACCCAATCAATACCTGTATAAAGAGAGTCCCCGTCATTGGATATTAGCTCAAAATCACTTACTGAGTCGTGCAAATTAAGGGTGAGTATCTTTCGGATATTAGCTTCTATTTTTTCCTTATCCTTTACATTTAGCAGTATTGATGTAGCTTTCTCTTCTTGACAACCCGTGAACAGAAAAACTAAAAAAACCAATACGTAATAATTTTTCATGGTGAATATTTTTTACAAAGTTACCAATTGATCGAAAGCTAAAACTTAATTTCATCACAAGTTAAGTCGTAACTCTAAATAAAAATATATCCTTTTGTAAAAAAAACTATTTTTACAGATCACACGTAATCTTAGTTATTTCCAGTTCCATGAATTTAAGATTTACAAACTTATTAAACTTAAAAAATGATTCTTGTTACAGGAAGTTCGGGGCATATTGGAAACGTATTGGTAAGAAAGTTACTGGAGGGAAAAGACAAAATCCGTATTTTGACAAAAGATGGTCAAATTCCGCGTTGCCTATCTGATCTTCCTTTAGAAGTCTATAAAGGAAATTTAAAAGATAAAATTGCCGTTGACAAGGCAGTTGAAGGGGTTGAATACGTTTTCCATTTGGGTGGTATTATTTCAATTTCCACGTACAACTCCGCTGAGTTAACAGCTGTCAATGTTGGCGGAACTCAAAATATTGTTGATTCCTGCATCAAGCATGGTGTAAAAAGACTTGTTTACACAAGTTCTGTTCACGCGCTTCCTGAAGGTGAATTCGGTAAACCAATCACCGAAGACAACGATTTCGAAAATCATAAATTATTTGGTGCATATGCGCGAACCAAAGCTGCAGCGACTGAAAAGGTATTGGAAGGGGTGAAAAATGGACTTGATGCTGTTATTTGCTTCCCCTCGGGTGTTATCGGTCCGTCCGATTTCCGAGGTTCCGAAGCTGGGCGACTCATTCGCGATTACGCAACTAATAAACTTCCTGTTTATATAGATGGAGAGTACAATTTTGTAGATGTTAGAGATGTTGTTGAAGGTTTGATTAGTGCACAAATTAAAGGAAGAAAAGGGCAAGGTTATATTTTGGGTGGCCATCGTATGTCATTAGATCAATTTTTTTCTATTCTTTCAGCATTTGAAGAAAAAATGAAGAAACCTAAGTTTAAAATTCCTCTCAGTATTGCGATTCCAATGGCATGGCTTGTGGAAACTTTCTGCTTAGTTTTTCGAATTAAACCCTTGTTTACGGTCTATGCTATAAAAGTTCTGCAATCCAACTGTGAAATCTCCAGTGACAAGGCAAAAAAGGAATTAGACTTCCGTGCACGCTCTATAAATGAAAGTATCAAAGACGGACTAACATGGCTCAAAGAAAATAACAAAATCTAATGAAGCAGAAAGTTTTAGTCATTGGTGGATTTGGTTTTATCGGACATCATGTAGTTCAAGAACTTCTCAAAAATGATTACGATGTTGTCACTGGTTCAAGAAATCGTGACGCAACGGGAGACAGAATTAGTACGGCTTACATCCACCTTCATGAAATGTCGGATGAAGAGTTGCGTCTAGTTTTGGAAAATGTTGATTTTATTGTTTTTGCTGGGGGAGTAGATGATCGCTCAATGCCCGAAGGGGATGCAAGCTCTTTTTTTTATAATGGGAACGTGCTTCCGTGTGTTCGCTTAGCGACAATTTGTGCAGAGTTAAAGACGCAGAAAATAATTATTTTAGGGTCCTATTTTTCTCATTTTAACCGAGTAAAACCGGAGTGGAAAATGGCAGAGAGACACTGCTATGTCAGGAGTAGGGCATTGCAACAATCGGAGACAGTAAAAGCCTCACAAGGAAAAACAAAAATAATTACACTAGACTTACCGTACATCTTTGGGGCAAGTCCTGATAAAATCCCACTATGGAAACCATTGATAAATTACATTCGTTGGTCACCAATTATTTTTTACACGAGGGGTGGAACAAACATTGTTTCCGTAGAAGAGGTTGCAAAAGCAACTTTAGGAGCAATAAAAAACGCAGAACACAATGAAAATTGGGTCGTTGGCGATAGAAATGTGCCATGGAAAGAAATGATTACACTAATTGCCAATGCCTTAGGCAAAAAAAGGATGGTTGTCAGTATTCCAAATTTTATCATTCGAATCATAGCACTTTTAGTTTGGGGCTACTTCTCATTGCGAAAAAAAGAGTTTGGTCTGAATCCATTTTACTTTGTAACAACTCAATGCACAGAGACATTTTTAGACACCTCTTCATCGATGGAAAAATTAACATATTCGCATGCTGATATGCAATCGTCCATCAATGAGACAGTCAAGGCATGTAATTTTTAGTCGAAATTAGACCCCTTACCAAAGCCATATCAAAAATTATCGAAATTGATATAACAGTATATCTGTATCTTTGTGGATATGTCACATCCAAGAACCTACAGCTTACCCTGGGAAGATTACGAATTAATTGATGCAGGAGGGGGAAAGAAATTAGAGCGTTGGGGAAAAATATTTACCATTCGACCGGAGGTGCAAGCCTATTTCCAAAGTGTAGAACCATTTACAGAATGGAGAAAAAAAGCCCACTGGGAATTTATTGAAACGTCGGGAACAAAAGGAAAGTGGAAATGCCTGCAACCCAATGCGCCAAATAAGTGGCAGATAAAGTACTCCAAGTTGGTTCTAAACCTTGAACTTACCAACTTCAAACACCTCGGTATTTTTCCGGAGCAACGTACGAATTGGGATTGGGTAATGGACTCACTTGCCTCTACGGACAAAGCCATTAATTTATTCGCCTACACAGGGGTTATGTCTTGTATTGCCCGACAACGTGGAGCTGAGATTACGCACGTTGATGCCGTAAAACCCGTCATAAGTTGGGCTAGGGAAAACATGGAGAGTAGTCGCTTACTGAATATAAAATGGGTTCACGAAGATGCCTTAAAGTTTGCCCAGCGGGAAGAAAAAAGAGGTAATACCTACGACGTAATCGTTATGGATCCTCCGGCATGGGGTATTGGCGCGAAAGGCGAGAAGTGGAAATTAGAAGATAAAATCGATTCATTGATGAGTACAGCAGCAGCGCTCCTCTCTCCCTCGGGTCGCTTGGTTATGAATACATATAGTCCAATGGTTTCTTATGAGTTGCTGCAAGAGTTAGCCGAATGTTATTTTCCTGAAATGAAATGCGAATTAACCGAACTATTTATGGACTCGAAGTCTGAGAAACATGTATATTTTGGAAATTTAATGAGAATATACTCTAAGAGTTAATAAACAAACATATATTTAAAGCTACCGAGAGATTAAATCCCAAAGTTGTTTTCTTATTAAGTGTCCGTCTGAATTTCTTTCCTTACTCATTGCATCGGATTTTGTCATTACTGATTGAAATAATTATCTACGAGATCTCTACTGCCCGTTTTAAAATACTTTTAGGCAAAGAAAAACAATGTCGGTTGAAATTTATTGTAAATTGAGTGTTCGCAATCGTACCAGTAAAATACTTAAATGTTGAAAATCAATAATTTAATCGAAGCGAGAGCTATTTTGTGAATATTACCGAACAATCTTCGGCCTTGATTTTTTAGCTTCGCTGCTACTTCGTGGTGATTCTTTTTCATCGAGGAAAAAGAATGGCAAATGAAAATATTAACTCAATTTGGGATTTTCATTAGGATTATAATTTTAACTATTGGTGGGACGAAAGCGCACACTCAAGTATTGTAATTAAACTAATCAAAGCCAACAACATTCTGTAGCAGAAATGTTTAAAAAATGTTATTTAGCTTTAAAGACTCGTATTTGGTCGTATTTTTGAAAAGAGTAATTATCATGGGTAATTTTTTCAGTTGCATAGTTTCGTCAAGCCTTATGTTTCTAGTGTGCTCAACTAATTTGATTGCTCAAATTAGTTTCGCGGACTCGAGTGATTCGTCAGATAATATCAAGACGCCTGAAATATATGAGTTTCGCTTTTCTAAAATAGATCGCGATACTATTTCACTGGACATAAATGACATTTTAGTGAGTGACTCTTTTTGTGCACAAGGAATTCCCTATACTTATGATGCCTTGCATTCATTCAACGCACGCAGAATGGATCGCTTTGGAGGTTACCTCAATGTAAAAATAAACAAGGGACTAGAAGAGTTGCGAAATAAGGGTTTTCAGTCTGACATCAAAAAACTATATATCCAAATTAATCCAGTGAGTTTAAAAGTTTATTGGGTGGCTATTCTAGGGCCTAGTATGGACGGCCTATCTTATGTGCGGGTGGATAGCCGTGGCTCCGCGGGTGGTGGCCTCACGGCAGTGGAGAAGCAATTACCACGAATGCATAGAATTTATGATGGCCTGAGTTCACATAAGTTTTTAGAGTTTAATGAAGATGTTAGAGTATTTTATGATTGGAATGGAAACCAACTATGTGACTTCCAAGGCACCATCAAGATTATCCAACATTTTTATAAATATGGAACGCGTGATCCTGCTAGTATTCCTAGCGTGTTAGAAAATCTCCCCAATAAATCGGATTCACTCTCACAGAGTCCCTTGATTACAACCGCTAAACCAAAAACGATAGCGATTTCGAAACCTAAGTTAAAAATGTATAAAGTGAGGGCAGGGGACACACTCTCTGAGATAGCAGAAAAATACCATGTCTCTTTATCACAATTGAAAAAAATAAACAATCTTAGATCTAATACACTTCAAATTGGACAAACTTTAAAGATACCGAATTAGTTCAGATTCTCTTTTCTTTTCCTTGGCGTTTGCCTTTTTTTCTTGTTCCTCGAACTTCTTTTTGTTTGCGATGAAATCTTTGTTTTTCTCCTCTAATTCTTTCACTGGAATAAAGGCTCTGCCTGTAATGGGAAATTCTTTTTGTAATTCCCCTGAATAATAAAATTCAAAACATATTCCTCCAAATGTATATTCTTTTTCTCCAATGATAAAGTTCGACCCTCCAACTTGCGGATCTTTTTTTGGTTTACTTTTTTCATAACCTAAATTGAATAAAGTTCCGAGAACTTCCGGCCGATTTGCTAAAGAAAATCCCGCTCTCTCCCATTGGGATTGATATTGCCTCAAGAGTAATGCCGTGTATAAATAGGAATAAAAGTGTTGACCCCCTTGAATGAGTCGTTGTATGACTTTGTGCTTATGTGCAGCAATGGTATCCACCACCCTGTCCGGAAAAGAGTCTCTAAAGTTGATTACATAACGGAAATAATCCCCGGGGTAAAATTCATTTTTAGGTTGTTGAAGGGTGCGTTCTATGCGAAAGGCGGTATGCTCGAGAATTCCCGAAACGCCATATCCTCGGTTGGTAGGCAAAAGTAAATTTGTAAAAGGATAAACATATTCTTTGAATTTTTCCCTCCCTGAATTAAACATCCTTAATTGTTCAGCGATAACACAAACAATAATTGTGCGTGACTCCACTCCTGTTAATCGAGATACGGAATCAATGGCTTCTTTGTCTTTTACCAAGGCCTTACTGAACTGTTTCCAAACTGTAAAGTTAGACCACTCATAGACAGATTCTGCATTGAAATTAGTTTGGGAACCAATTTTTGATAGCTCCTCAGCAAAACTTGGATTATCTTTTTGCGTCAATGCAAAAGCATCAATCATTCTGTTGGCAGTAACTAAATTCCGATCTAATAAATAAGCCTCCATTATGGTTTTTGCGTTCGAGGGGCGATATTTTGCAATCACACCAATTTTTTGAAAGACCAAAACTTCTTCTCCAGGATTTGAAGCTCCGTCTTTTATAAGTTCGTTACCGTATTTATCGGCCATTTCCGAAAAGTACCTGCTTTTAAGGTCTATTGCTCCGTCGACATTGGTAAGTTTAAATTCTACCGCAATATACAGACAAATGATAAATACACCCATGGCAGCAAATAGATACAGAAAAGTTAAATACGTGTATTTAAGCCACTTTTTCCAGCGCGATTTTTGAGCTTTTTGAGTTAATTCATCCTCCATGAGTGCGAAATTAAAGTAAAGAGATTGGATATAAAAATTATCAAATATTTCTAACTCAAATTATCTTAAAAAGATTCTCCGCTTGACAAATAGATTATCGGTTTGTATTTTGTCCAATATAACAAGTTGAGTTCTTTTAACTTCAGGGATATTTAGTAGTAAAAACTCCTAATTAATTCCTTTTCTCACAAACTCGCGTAAAATAAAAAACCCCTAAATAATTGATAAACAACTATTTAGGGGTTTTTTTGTTGACCCACTAGGTATGCAGCACCTGTTGTCAATCCCTCAGACAGAGCAGGGTTTTTATTAATGAGCATTCTTATCGAGACCTTATTTTTGTTAATGCAGTACAAGGGTATACAACTGCCATTATGTATTTTTCAAATACTCATCAACCCTGCTTAAACTGAATTGATTGTATTTGATAATAAATAGTTGATTGTTTGATTTTTATTGATTATCCTTTTTCAACTATTTGATTGAATGATAAGATAAGATGTTGGAAAGGGAATAGGATTTTGCTAGGATATAATTTATTTGTAATTTTAATAAATAAAAATTTTTAATCTAGTTCTAATGAGAAAAATATTGTTTGTTTTCTTTTTATGTTTGACATCAATGTTATCTGCTCAAAATTTGACAGAAACCAATAAATTAATTTCGAAAGAAGAATACGATTTGAGGGTAAAACAATTATCAGATTCATTGGTAAGAAATATGGATTTACCACAAGAGATAAAAGATGATTTTTTTAAAATTTTAAATCATACAATTACAAAAGAAAACTTCTCAATAATTGAGAAATTGTGTGATTTAAAATTGACTAAAATTACAGAGCTTATTAATTCTCTAAAAGATAAAGGACAATCAATAATACCATTACAACTGTATGAATTTGAAAAATTATTTATCGAAAAGAAAAAACAGGCTCAAAATTTTATAACCACAGAGAAATCTGAATAATCAAGTTATTTAAGTATATGCTAGTTGGGACATTTATTGATTTTAATTGAAAAATGTCAAGTGATTATGACTTATTAGTTTTTCATTGAAGTAACTATGAGATAATTAAAATATCAAATTCTTTTATATTTCCCCAAAAGCGTATCAATAGCTTAAGTGTATCATTTTAATATATAAATCGTTAGTTTGATACAATACAATTTTGTATCTTTAAAATATAATAGATGAAAAATCGTATAATCCTTGTAGTTTTCTTTGTAGTATTTATTAATCAGTATTTTTCTCAATTACCTAATTATGTTCCAACTAATGGATTAATTGGTTGGTGGCCTTTAAATAATAATTTATTGGATTATAGTGGAAACACGAATAATGGTAGTAATTCACAAACTGTAACGGGAACAACAGATAGATTTAATAATCCTAATAAGGCATATTATTTTAATGGATCAAGTAGTTATGTTACAATCCCACATGATGGTTATTCAACCTTTACTCTATCAATGTGGTATTTTATGGATCAAAACCTTTATCCACAATATCCTTTAATTACATCAAACCCTTTATCTTATGAAATATTCTTTACAGGAACCGCTGGTTTACAATTTGGTTCAACTGGAGGAGGAGGTTATGGAAATATTCCTTTAACACCTTGGGGTGTTTGGACACATCTTGTATGTATATATACTCAAAATGATAATAAAGTTAGAATTTATAAAAATTCAAATTTAATTGTGACTCATAATATTAATGAAATAAATACAGCCCCTGGCAATCATATTTTAGGAAAATTAAACTCATCTTTTCTAACTGGAAAATTGGATGATATTGGACTTTGGAATCGCGCATTAACGCAAAATGAAATAAACAATCTCTACAACTCTACACTTGATATTAACGAGCATAAAATTGATTCAATTTCGGTATTTCCAAACCCATTTAATGGTAAAATACAAATAAATACAAATTCTTTATTAAACTCTAAATTTTCAATCGTTAATAATATTGGACTTGAAGTATTCCAGGGAATAATTACTAATGAATCACTTGAATTAGATTTGAATTTTTTATCGAAAGGAACTTATTTTATTCAGTTTGAAAATCTTAATAAACCTATTGAAATTTTGAATTATTGAAATTAATTCAAATTTTGTTTGTCTCCTTGAATATTCCGGAAACTTTTTTACTATAAAATATAACTAATACAAGAAAAGTTTATGCTTATTTTCAAGAAAAAAACTGATTTCTAGAATTTTAAATAAATCAATGATTAAAACACTCCCCAACGACCGGCGGAGCATCTCCTTCACATTCATTCCAATTACCGTTTATTTGAATTTCAGAACAATCATTAATTGTAACAACTGGACCGAAACCATATGTTCCAGAAGAGGTCCCACTACAATTTCCAATTGATGTAAAGTAACTTACTTGAACTACTCTGTCACAATTGCAATCAGGTTCAGGGGTTGGTTCGGGGTTTTTGTTGTTTTTTTTGCAACCTGTAATTATAACAAGTGTAAAAATTAAAGTGAAAAACTTCATTTTTGTTGTATTAACATTTAAAATTATGGAAAATAATTGATTAACCGATATCAATTGTAGCTTTTTGATCTTACATCGTTTTTTGTTTTAAAAAACGACATGAAATCACTAGTTTTATTAACCCTTGGAGTTTTTATTGGATTCATTTTGTTATCCAATGAACAGTTTATATCCTCAACTATTTCTTCAAGTCAGAAAGATTTTAGTTTACCTGAAAAGAAAGAACACGACGGATATGATCCAGGTAAAGACAATCAATTTTCAAAAGAGGAAAGGGAATATTTTAATAAAATAGCCAAGAGCAGCGAATATAGGGGTGAATGTGAAATTTCTCAATGGACCTCTGATGTGAAGATATTTGTCAAGGGAGATAAACGAGATTATTTGATGGATGAATTAAATCGGATTGTTTCCGAACTAAATGAAATAATTGATCCGATTGATATTGTAATTGTTGATGATGTAGATGAATCAAATTATCAAATCCTTTTTGGGTCGGAACAGGAATACAATAATTTCAAACCAGGGTCAAAAGAACACACTCTTAACAACTGGGGATTATTTGTAATTAATTCTGGAAAAGAAATAAGACGAGGAACGATGTATCTTGACATATATCGCTGTGAAAGTATTGAAGGTCAAAAACACTTGTTGAGGGAAGAATTGACCCAATCTTTGGGGTTAACAAATGATACTTATGATTATCCCGAAAGTATTTTTTATCAAAAATGGTCGGAAACAACCGAATACGCCCCCATAGATAGAGCCCTAATTGATATGTTGTATAATCATTGGTGAATTAAAAAACTTGTAGCAAACTTGTAGCAAGAAAAAATAAAAAACCCTAAATAATTGATAAACAACTATTTAGGGGTTTTGTTTTGTTGACCCACTAGGGCTCGAACCTAGACTCTTCTGGACCAAAACCAGACGTGTTGCCAGTTACACCATGGGTCATTGAATCATTCTTGGCCTTTCGAATGAGGGGCAAATTTACTGACAAAATTTTAATTTACTAAAAACCAAAGAGAAAATTCTTGAAAAAAGACTGTCTAACTGCTCAAGGTTACACATTAGTCCTTCAAATTTGCTAAATTCGCATAACTTGTTAAAGCAAGAAATTATGAATTGGACTTTTGAAAAATGGAATAAAATCGTTGGGTGGCTAGTGTTTTTAACTGCCTCTTTAGTATACCTAACAACTATGGAAGATACCGTAAGTTTGTGGGATTGTGGTGAATATATCACAGCAGCATACAAGCTCGAAGTTGGTCACCCTCCAGGAGCGCCATTCTTTATGATAATAGGGCGTTTATTTTCATTTTTTGCAGCGCCCGAAAATGTAGCCGTTTGGATAAATGCTGTTTCGGCACTTTCAAGTTCATTTACCATTTTATTCATGTTTTGGTCGCTGAGTTTGTTGATTCGAAAAATGATCCGTCTCAAAAAACCAACTTTGGAGAAAGGAGACGAATTGGTAACGTTGATTGGCGCTACTATAGGTTCACTGGCTTACACCTTTTCTGACTCTTTCTGGTTTTCAGCGGTCGAAGGTGAGGTGTACGCAATGGCCTCTCTTTTTACAGCTGTTATTTTTTGGGCCATTTTAAAGTGGGACGAAGAAATGGCTAGATACCAAGCCGGTGAAGAATTAGATAGGACCCCGAATAGATGGCTTTTACTGATCATGTTTCTATTGGGCCTAGCAATAGGTGTTCACTTACTGGGAATACTTGTTGTTCCAGCCATCGGTTACATTATTTATTTCCGTGTCGTTAAGGAATCAACATGGAAAGGAATGGTTATCACTGGAGTAGTCTCTATTTTTGCACTTGGATTTATTCAAGAAGGCATTATCCCAGGATCGATTTCAATGGCAAGTTCTTTTGAGGTTTTCTTTGTTAATTCCATGGGGATGCCATTCTACTCTGGCACGATATTCTTTTTTGCATTATTGGTATACGGGATTTTTTGGGGTGTCAAATACGCAAGAAAAAAGGGTAAAACCATTCTTTATAATAGTCTAATGGGGTTAATCTTTTTGTTAATTGGTTATGGTTCATTTGCTGTAATTGTAATTCGCTCAAACGCTAATACGCCATTGGATGAAAATGATCCTGAAAACCTTGTGACATTGCATTCATACCTAAAAAGAGAACAATATGGATATACCCCAGTATTTTCAGGTCCTTATTGGAATTCTCAAGAAAAAGATCAAGATCAATGGGAAAACGCCTCGCCGAGTTACCTAAGAAGATTTGTCATAATAAAAGACAATGCTGAAATTAAAGCATTCACTGAGGAAGATGAAGCGAATACTTATGCTGAACAAGTTGGAGGCCTCATTGAAGAAAAATATTTTGCCTCAAATAAAATGCTCATAGGGGAAAATAAAGTTGTTTATCAACCCATGAAGGCTACCTATCCATCAGATCAAACAACCATTTTCCCAAGAATGTATTCTGACGAAGATCGTCACGTTAGAGGATATAAAAATTGGTCCGGGTATGACCCAAACAAAGGGGGCTCTAATGTAAGTGGAAAAGATGGGAATCGACTCCCTACCTTCGGTGAAAACCTAACATATTTCTTCCGTTATCAGGTCAATTGGATGTATACCCGTTACTTCATGTGGAACTTTGCAGGACGACAAAACGACATTCAAGGGCACGGAGATCAAATGCGCGGAAATTGGATTTCTGGTATAGGTTTTATTGACAACAATCGTTTAGGTAGTCAAGACGATGCGCCATACTTCACTCAAGAGAACCCTTCCAATAATAAGTTTTATTTTATACCATTGATATTGGCTTTGGTGGGACTATTTTTTCACTTCTACACCTCTCCAAAAGACGCTTTCGTATTGCTGTTGTCTTTCTTATTCACTGGCTTGGCCATTGTCATTTATTTGAATCAAAAACCCATGGAGCCGAGAGAACGAGATTATGCTTATGCCGGATCATTTTATTTCTTCGCCATGTGGATAGGAATAGGTGTTTATGCCATATACGACATTCTGACGAGTAAAAAATGGATTTCCAATGGAATCGTTTCTGCCGGATTAGCCGGTGCTTTAGGTATTGCAGCGCCATTATTGATGGCAACGCAAGGTTGGGACGATCACGATAGAAGTGGTAAAACATCTGCGCGTGATCTAGCCTTCAATTACTTAGAGTCATGTACTAAAAATGCTATTCTTTTCACGAATGGAGATAACGATACCTTCCCGCTGTGGTATATGCAAGAAGTGGAGGGAAAACGAACAGATGTCCGGGTGTGTAACCTCTCCTTAATGGGAACAGATTGGTACACCAATCAAATGAAAATGAAAGCGTACGAATCTGACCCTCTTCCTATTAAATTTCGAGAAGACCAAATTTTGATGCTGGCAGGAAATACAGATCAAATATACTTCTTAAGCATGCCTGAATTGGTGAATTCGAATAACGACAAACTCATCAATTCAGTAGTGGATTTAAGATTAAAAAACAACTTGAGTAAAGCAAAAATGGCGATTGCCTATTTTGATTCTCAAGCTGCTGGCATTCTTGCACAAATCAACAGCCCTGAACAGGATGTAAACAAAGCAAAAGGAATGCTTTTATCAACCGACACCGCGGACATTAAACAGACAATAATCAATAAGTTTAAGGGATATAGCTACTTGGACGCTTCACTCGACAAAGAAGGAATGAATGGACAAATCATGCAGGCCTTGGGAGCGCTTGTTAAAGACTTTGAATATCCAGAATATACGGATTTTGCGGACGATTACGGCTATTCAACCCCATTAGAAAAAATGCGCGATTGGTCAGCGGTAGATTTAACGGACGCTATGGCCTTTGTTAGAAACGACGCCAATGCCATTGAAAATGGTTCAAAACCTTTATCATTTTTTCCTTCGAAAAAGTTCCGGTTAAAAGTAAACAAGCAAAATGCTCTTAGCGCTGGAACTATTAACAAAGAACAATTCGCTAAATGCCCGGATAACATAAACTTTAATTACGACCGTGACCGTTACCTTACTAAAAGTGAAATCATGATGTTGGACGTGTTGGCAAACAATGATTGGAAAAGGGGAATTTATTTTTCGAGCAATAGAGGATCTACTTTATCGATTGCACTTCTACAATCAGGGTATATTAAACAAGTGGGGGTGGCTTATGAACTTAGTCCGATACGTGGTGAATTTAATAAATACACGCGTATGCCTTCGCTTATTGACGCAGATAAAATGTTTAAAAATCTTACTGAGGTATATTCATACGGTGATTTAAAAAATCCTGATGTCTTAACCGATTATTATGCGCGTCGACACACTACCCAATACAGACAGTGTTTTCTCCAATTAGCTGAAGAATTTTATTTCAAAGGTAAAAAAGCTGAAGACTCACTTTCAGCAGCAAATACAGTCTCAGCGGCCTCTAAACCGATAAGTGAAAGTCAAAAAGCGGTGTGGAAAAAGAACATGACAGAGAATTATGCAAAAACAGAAAAGCTCTTGGATATGGCCATGGAAATAATGCCGTTTGAAACAGTTTTAGACTTCGGTGAAGTAGGGGGCATTGATCCATTAGGTTCTTTAGGGGTAAATAGTGAACACAGTTACTACGATGCTGAGCGAAAAGTGCAAGCATATGCGAGTGGTCATTTACATGAATATGTTCAATTATATACCCTTATCAAAAAGTTTGATAAAGCATCGAGCCTAGCTAGTAAAGTGCTCGCGAGCTATGAAACTATTTTCAACTTTTTCCAACAAAGTGACCCAAGTATAGCGGGAAATCCAGAAAATGCTGAAGATCTACATGCCGCCCTTGATGCATGTTTTAAAATTCAATTAACTGCTCAAAATGCCGGTCACAATAAATTGGCAAAAGAAGCAGAAGCGAAAATTGAATTCGTTTATGATAATGTAACTAAATCAATTACTGACGCGTTATCTGGCACAGACGAAGGTGGACTTCTAGCAAATAGATTGATGCTAATGCGCAATCATTATTGGGAGGAAGGAAAGCAGAAACTGAAAATGAGTAAGTAACATGCGCTTTCATAGGGTTCCAAGATTTTTGAAATGGAATTACCGCGGGAGTATATGGCAGGGTAAAAAATCGGATATTTACCTAACTTTCGATGATGGGCCACACCCGGTGATTACACCTTGGGTGATAAGTATTTTAGATAAATATTCCATAAAAGCCACTTTTTTTTGTGTTGGAAAAAATGTTGAAACCTACCCTGAAGTGTTTGAACAGATTAAAACTTCGGGTCATGTTATAGGAAACCACACGATGCATCACGAGAGAGGTTGGCACTGTACCCTTGATAAATACATCGATTCTGTAAAGAAAGCATCTATTTTTATTCCATCTCAGCTCTTCCGCCCACCCTTCGGATCTATTACTTTTCGGCAATTTCGTGCACTAAAAAAACTGGGTTATAAAGTTGTTTTCTGGTCTTGGATAAGTTATGACTTTGACAAAGATTTTACAGGAGAGGAAATACTGAAAGAAGCTATTCGCATTAAAGGAGGAGATATCCTGGTTTTTCACGACAGCGATAAAGCCAAAATGAATCTTCAAAATAGCCTTGAAGAAATCATCGTTCTACTGAAACAAAAAGGTCTAAAGTTCAGTACAATGTAATTAGATGGATGATTTTTTAAAACACTTGTTATTTGAATTTCAATTACCATTGACCAATCCGGTATTAGTGTTTTCATTGCTGTTATTTATAATTTTAGTTTCCCCGATCGTACTGCGACGCCTTCGTGTACCAGGAATTATAGGGCTAATCATATCTGGATTGATTATAGGGCCTCACGCACTTGGCTTTATCGGTAATAGTGCTATACAATCAGATGGCTCAATAAAATTATTCTCCACCATTGGTTTGCTTTACATCATGTTCATGGCTGGACTTGAATTAGACTTGAATCAATTCAAAAAACATTTAAATAAAAGCCTCACGTTTGGAATTCTTACATTCACCATACCTCTACTTTTAGGATATCCAATATGTTATTATATTTTACATTTAGATGGGACAGCCAGCTTATTGGTCGCAAGTATGTTTTCAACACACACGCTCGTCGCATACCCAATAATCAGTAAATACGGATTATCCAAACACAGTTCAGTGGCCATAACGGTAGGTGGCACGATCTTAACTGATACTGCAGTATTGATAATTCTTGCTATTATTTCTAGTTCTATAGAAGGAAATCTTGACGGTGCATTTTGGCTACGTCTAATTACGTCCTTGACCATTTTTTCCATCATTATGTTTTTCGGTATTCCGAAAATTGCACGGTGGTTTTTTAGTAAATTGGATAGTGAAAAATCGTCACAATATATTTTTGTCCTTTCTGTCGTATTTTTCTCGGCCTTTCTCGCCGAGGTAGCAGGGGTTGAACATATCATAGGTGCATTCGTGGCAGGACTAGTGTTGAATAGACTAATTCCACATAATTCTATTTTGATGAATCGAATAGAATTTATTGGAAATGCACTTTTTATACCCTTCTTCTTGATTTACGTGGGAATGGTTGTTGACTACAAAGCTTTTCTCCAAGGAAGTTGGCCACTAGCAATTGCTGGCGTATTGACCACTTTTGCAATTTTCAGCAAATGGCTTGCTGCTTATGCAACCCAGCTTATCTTTAAAATGACTGGGACAGAGCGTCAAGTTATTTTTGGATTAAGTACAAGCCATGCTGCAGCCACTTTGGCCATTATCATGGTTGGCTACAACGAGGGTAACGGGATATTAGACATAAACATTGTAAACGGCACGGTGTTACTTATATTGTTCACCTGCATGACGGCCTCTTTTGTCACCGAAAATGCAGGGAGAAAATTATTGATTGAACTTAACGAAGCTGGTGAAGGTGAACATAACGAATCTAAACTGCGAAATCAACACATAATGGTTTCAATGAATGAACTAAAGGGCAATGAAAATTTAATAGACTTTTCACTCATTATTTCCGACCCGAAAGTAATAAACCCAATTTCTGTAGTCAGTGTGCATCCCAACAACGAAAAAGCAGAAATCATGATACGAAAATCGCGAAAATCACTCGAAGATATCGTAAAGCACTTTTCTGGACATGAAGCCAAATTGAATACCATTGCAACCATTGATTACAACCTATCCTCGGGAATTGCCCGGGTTTCAAAAGAATTGGTTGCAGATATTGTGGTGATTAACGACAACAAAAATTTCAATTTTATCCAACGAATGGTTGGTGACGAAAGGGAACACTTAATGGATTTGTGTGATAAAACAATATTTTTCTGCCAACTGAATAGATCTATGCTGGCTTATTCTCGCATAGTGATGATGGCAACACCTTTGTGCGAACTAGAAAATTCTTTTGTTACATGGGCGGAGCGAATATTTCGCTTGGCAAAAGAATTAAATCTACGGATAGATTTATACGCTACCACAGCAACAAAAGATCGGTTTGAAAAAATTGGTACTGCTAACCAAATAGAAGCGAATATCAAATTTTTTGAAATTGAGCAATTTGAAGATTCCTTATTAAAATACGAGAAAAATAAAACCGATTTACTAGTTACTTGCCTGGCACGCAAAGGAGCTGTTTCTCACAGTATTGAAATAGAGACCTATACCGGAAAAATTGAAAAAGCCTGTCCTGAAAATGATGTTGTTTATATTTATCCTGCTCTGCAAATAGACCAATTATTTTCATCTTACGACGATATATCGGCAACCCCGATCGCCGCTGGAGTTGAAACAATTCAAAAAATCGGAAGAGAAATTGGAAGTATTTTGGTAGGAAACACAACTAAAAAAAGAAGGAGAAAGTGAAAAAACGTACTCATCTGTTATTCTATGTGTTGAGTATTTACGTGTTTCTTCAATTTATGTGGTGGGGTTACCACCTGATACAATTAAGTTATGAATTAGATCCCCAAACCATAAATGTGAATCGACGAGTTTGGATGATTATTGGTGAGGGAAGTGTATTTTTATTGATTTTAAGCCTTGGGCTCTGGCAAATTAATCGGACAATTCGTAGAGAATTAGAATTGTATAACCGCCAAACAAACTTCCTGCTTTCCGTTACACATGAACTTAAGACCCCTATTGCCTCGAATAAACTGACACTTCAAACGCTACAAAAACATAAACTAGAAGAAAACCTTAAGCACGATTTATTGTCAAAAGCTTTAGACGAAAATAGCCGCTTAGAAAATCTTATTGATAACATATTGAATGCTTCTCGATTAGAGAATAAAGCAATAAAAGCTGTTAAAAGTGAAATGACATTTAAAGACGTTGCGGATGGTCTTTGCCTATTAATGCATAAAAGGCACGGGGATGAGTTTATCTCCTTACAAGGAGAGAGCAGTGATTCGATAAAAGCAGACCCCTTCATGTTAGAGGCAATCATTAGTAATCTTTTAGAAAATGCCATAAAATATGCGGGAAAAGATGCTCAAATATCTCTCTATTGGTTTAAGCAAGAATCGAATTTTATTTTTGGCGTTTCGGATGAAGGCCCCGGCGTTACATACGAAGAAAACAAAAATATTTTTAAAAAATTCTACCGTGTAGGCGAAGAAGAAACAAGAAAAACCACTGGAAGTGGATTAGGCCTCTTCATCGTCAGTGAATTCGTCTCCTTACAGCAAGGCTCGATAGTTTACCGAAAAAATCAACCGAAAGGAAGTGTTTTTGAGGTAACTTTGCCTAAATGAATCAAAAAGTTGGCTTAATTATTTTAGACGGATGGGGCATTGGCGATGGCTCCTCTTCCGACGCTATTACCCATGCATACACCCCTTTTATGAATAAGTTGATGGAAATCTATCCCACAACTACACTAACAACATTCGGAGAGGCTGTTGGACTACCAGAGGGTCAAATGGGAAATTCCGAGGTTGGACATTTGAATATCGGGGCGGGGAGAATAGTCTATCAAGAACTAACAAGAATTAATAAAGCCATCAAAGAAGGTAATTTTTTCAATAATCAGGTCCTGCTTGAAGCTATGACAAAAGCCAAACAAGAAGGGACAAAAATCCATTTCATGGGTTTGGTTTCCAAGGGAGGTGTTCACAGCTCACAAGAGCATTTGTATGCACTGTGTCAAATGGCAAAAGATGTGGGAATTTCGTCAGATAAGGTGCATGTACACGCGTTCACAGATGGCCGCGACTGTGACCCCAAGAGTGGTTTAGGATATATTAAAGAACTTGAAGAGAAATTGAGCGAAACAGTAGGAAAAATAGCTTCGCTAATCGGAAGGTATTATGCGATGGATCGAGATAACAGATGGGAAAGAATAAAAAAAGCATACGACCTGTTAGTTAAAGGTATCGGAACACGCTATGAATCTGCCGAGAAGGCAATCTTAGCAAATTACCATTCCAATATAAGCGATGAATTCATTGAGCCTTGCCTAATTAACGAAGAAGCAAAAATCACCAATGGGGATATTGTTATTTGCTTTAACTTTCGCACAGATCGTCCTCGAGAAATCACAAGCGCTTTAACGCAACAGGATTTTCTAGAACATAATATGACGGCGCTCAAACTGCATTATTGTAGCATGACTAATTACGATGAAAGCTTTAAAAACATCCATGTCATATTTGATAAGGATAACTTGCCATTAACATTGGGAGAAGTTTTATCATCTGCAGGAAAAACTCAAGTTAGAATTGCAGAAACAGAAAAATACCCACACGTTACCTTCTTTTTTAATGGCGGGCGAGAAATACCGTTTGGGGGAGAGGAAAGAATTTTGGTGAGTTCGCCGAAAGTAGCGACATACGATCTTCAGCCAGAAATGAGTGCCTACGAGGTAAGAGATAAAATAATTGCGCACCTTCAAGAAAAACTGCCCGATTTTATCTGTTTGAATTTCGCCAATCCTGACATGGTAGGGCATACAGGTGTGTTCCAGGCAATTGTGAAAGCTGTTGAAACGGTTGATATTTGCTTGAGTGATGTAGTAATGACTGGTATACAATATGGATATGAATTTCTTATAATTGCCGACCATGGAAATGCCGACTTCGCCATGAACTCAGACGGAAGTCCGAATACGGCCCATAGCACGAATCCTGTACCTGCGATATTGGTTACCCAAGATAAATCAATTAAATTAACAGCAGGGATTTTAGCAGATGTGGCGCCAACTATTCTCTCAAGAATGGGAATAACAGCTCCCGAGAAAATGAACGGAAAAAATTTAATCTTATGAAGCAACTCCTTCTCTTGGTTTTTATCATCGTAGCGTTTAATTCAAGTAGTCAAAATTTTACCTCCTATTTCACGGGCAATACGCAAGATGCTTTGGTCGCGCCCAAGGGGGGAATCTGCCTAATGGGGGGTGCCTCGGAACACGAAAATGCCATGAAATGGTTTTTAACACAGGCGAATGGTGGTGACGTTCTCGTGCTCAGGGCAAGTGGTTCAAATGGCTATAATGACTATTTCTATTCACAACTAGGTATTCCCATTAACTCCGTTGAAACAGTAGTTTGTTTGAATGAAAATTCTGGTGAGGATGCATCAATTATAGAAAAAATAAGTAAGGCGGAAGCAATTTGGTTTGCGGGAGGAAATCAATGGAACTACGTCAGTTTTTGGAGAAACACCGGAGTAAACTATGCCTTGAATCAAGCTATAGCGCGTAATTGTGTAATGGGGGGAACTAGCGCCGGAATGGCCATCTTGGGGGGGCATTATTTCACCGCTGAAAATGGAACTGTTAGTAGCAATGAGGCCTTGACAAATCCATACAATACTCTTGTGGCTGTTTCTAATGAGCCATTTTTATCTTTGCCTTACTTAAACGATGTTATCACTGACACACATTACGATAATCCCGACAGAAGAGGAAGACATGCAGCTTTTATTGCAAAGCAAACCCAGGAAACACAACACCCAATATACGGTATTGCCTGCGAAGAATATGTTGCTGTGTGCGTCGATACTTTTGGACTAGCTAAGGTTTATGGTGAATATCCTTTGTATGATGAACAAGCATACTTTATTCAAGTGAATTGTGAAATACCAAATAATTTTCCTGAAACTTGTGAGAGTTTAGTTCCCTTGACTTGGAATCAAGGAAATCAAGCCTTGAAAGTCTTTAAAGTAAATGGAACGATGCAAGGAACCTCCACCTTTGATTTGAATAATTGGCAAAATGGAACCGGCGGTATCTGGGAAAATTGGTGGGTTGAAAACGGGGTACTGAATACAAATACAGGAAGTGCGCCGGGATGTTTATCCACTATTACGGACTTGGATTTTGAAATGCCAGCTAATCCAATCAAAGCTAATTCATGGGTCGAATGGGATCTGAGCGCTACCATCGAAAGAATAGAATCTAGTACTGGGCAAAAAGTTCAGTTTTTAAAGACAGCTTCTGCCTTTCAACTAAACAATGTGGCAACTGGTATTTACTACCTTTCAGGAACAAACAATCATCGCGCTTTTAGTCTTAAAATTGTGGTGAGTGATTAGCCTTACTTTAATTGATTTTTCAGTTCTTGAATATTTTGAATTGACGCAGAGCAAGAACCGTTTCCGCAAACAAATACACCCTTTTCTTTATAATTCATCGATATGGGTATGGTCCTATGATAAGCTATTAATTCTCCCCAAGAACAATTCGATACAATTTCTTCTCTCGTAAGTTCAGAGTCATTTACATGTACTTCATTTATACCTCTCAATTGAAGCAATAATACATTTGCCCAATGCGAATAGCCAGAGCCATACTGCTCCATTCCATCGTAAATATTCGCCACCATTTGTTGACTAGTTGAAATCCACTCCTCAAGCTTGAAATAAGTACCTAACTTAAAAAAATTCATTGCCATAACGGCATTAGTGGATGGGATGACATTGTCGTGTATCTCCATTTTACGCGTTATCAAGGTGTCGTCCTCAGCGGAAAAATAACACATTTTACTTTTACTATGTTGAAACTTTATTACTGCATCCTCGCACAATTCCTTTGCACATGATAACCATTCCAATTCTGCGCTAACCTGATACAATTCAATAAATGCCTCGATGGTGAATGCGTAATCTTCAAGAAACCCGGGAATTGACGATTTACCCTCGGTATAATTTCTATAAATTACCCCTTGCTTAATTTGATATTCACGTATCCATTTACCGATTTTTCTTGCCAATACTAAGCAATTATCATCTCGAATTGCCCGATATGTTGTGAGTAAACCCTTTATCAACATGGCATTCCACGAAGTCAAGGATTTTTTATCTGTTACAGGAGCAACACGTTCTTTTCTTTTCTGGTAAATTGCTGACAAGGCATCATCGAGTTTGAGGTAAAAGGCTTCTAGGTTTAATCCCAACTTTTTGGCCATTTCTTTATCGGACTCCCGTCTCAATGGGATATACTTTTCTTCTTCCCAATAGCCAAAACTGTTAACCGAAAAATAATCTAGAATTAGTTCTTTCGCTGATTTGTCTAGAAAATGATAATCTTCTCTCCCCCAACAATAAAACTTTCCCTCTTCACCTTCCGAGTCAGCATCAACAGCGCTATAAAACGAACCTGAAGAATCCAACATCTCACTTTCCAACCAATTTACTGTTTGAGTTAAAACCCTTTTAAATTCCTCGCTTTGAAAATGAATATATCCCTCGGCAAAAAGCTCAAGAAGTTGTGCGTTATCGTATAACATTTTCTCGAAGTGCGGGACTTTCCATAACATATCCACAGCATAACGCGCAAAACCACCACCTACTTGGTCGTAGATTCCTCCTCTTGCTAGTTTTTCTAGCGTTAAACGGACAAAATTTTTGGTTTTTGAGTGATCATAAAAGAACCCATACCTCAACAAAAAAAGGTAGTTAGAGGGCAGAGGGAACTTCGGAGCCTTTGTGGTTCCTCCTTCCATGAGGTCCCAACTCCTCGCCCATCGCACAACAAGTTCATGAAGCTTCTCTGACTCTTTGGTAATCACGGCAACGGGTAAAGAAATCAACTCGCTTTGCGTAACTCCGTCTGTTAGTTTCTCAGCATATTCATTCACTTGATCCGGGTTTGTTTCGTGTGCGTGAACCAAAGAATGCAAAACATTTATCCACTGCTGTTTGGGGAAATAGGTCCCCCCATATATTGGCTTTCCGTTCGCTAATGTGAAACAATTTAAAGGCCATCCACCTCGTTGTGTCATCAATTGCACGGCGGTCATATAAACCATATCAACGTCCGGTCTTTCCTCTCGATCTACCTTAATACATAGAAAGTGTTTATTCATCAATACTGCCACTTCCTCGTCTTCAAAACACTCTTTCTCCATGACGTGACACCAATGACAAGCAGAATAACCTATACTGACTAAAACAAGTTTATTGTCTCGTTTAGCCTCCTCGAACACACTCTTGGACCATGCTCTCCATTGCACAGGATTTTTAGCGTGTTGCTTCAAGTATAGAGATGTTTCATTAACAAGTGCGTTTTGATACATTTTAATGAGATTGTATTTTTAGTTAAAATTACTGCTTAAATTCGCTCGTTTAATCAACGAAAACATACAACTTACTAAATGGTATTTTCGAGCTTGACCTTTATATATGTGTTTCTGCCACTGAGCTTACTATTTCATTACCTCAGCAAAAATACTTTATACCGAAATCTTACATTAACTATTTTCTCTCTGGTATTTTATGCGTGGGGAGAGCCTATGTGGATTATACTTTTGCTTATAAGCTCCTTTTACGACTATTTCAACGGAATCCTTGTCGAGCGCTTTCTAGGGACCTGGAAGGCTAAACTCTTCCTTATTCTTTCCGTAGTGGGAAATTTGGGAATTTTATTAGCCTACAAATACGGAGGCTTTATTTGGGAGAATATAGATGGGATGCTACAGAATTTCAATGTGTTGTTTAACACATCCATGGAAACTCCATTTGCAAAACCCACAAATACACTTCCTATTGGAATCTCCTTTTACACATTCCAAACGATTTCCTATGTGGTAGATGTATACCGAGGCCAAGTAAAAGCGCAACGCAACCCGCTGAATTTTTTAATGTTTGTAAGTCTTTTTCACCAACTCGTGGCAGGTCCGATCGTTCGGTATGCTACCATTGCTGAACAAATTGAAAACCGAAAGGTGAATTGGGAAATGATAAGTAGTGGTGTTGGGCGCTTTTGTTTTGGGCTATTCAAAAAAGTAGTCGTAGCAAATATTGCCTCGGAACTCGTAGATAAATACATGATCTACACCTACCACGGTGATGGAAATTTTGACTTATCAAGTTATGAAGCTTGGTTCGGAATCATCATGTTTTCAGTTCAAATATATTTTGACTTTTCAGGTTATTCCGACATGGCTATTGGACTTGGTAAAATGTTTGGATTCACTTATGATGAAAATTTCAAACACCCGTATGCCGCTCAATCTGTAGGAGATTTTTACAGAAGATGGCATATTTCATTGGGGACATTTTTGAGGGATTATGTATACTTTCCGCTTGGTGGTGGTCGAAAAAATCGGTACCGAAATATACTAATCGTATGGTTGCTGACCGGGTTTTGGCACGGCGCATCCTGGAATTTTGTTTTCTGGGGACTGTACTTCGGTTGTTTTATGATTATTGAAAAATTATTGGAAAATGTATTAAAAAAGACTCCTCGAATTATTCGCCACGCATACACCTTATTCCTAATAGTTTTTTCCAGAGCATTGTTTTATTTCGATTCTCTCTACTTGAGTAACAAACATTTTGAGAACGCTGACTTTAAAAATGAAAGCGAATGGAGTCCTATGTTTGGTTATATTGCAAATTTATTTAACTCTTCAACCCCTGTAAATCCTGCTTTTATGGCGGATTTAGTCATGCATTTATATTTCTTTATATTAGTACTTATATTATGTATTCCATGGGATGAGATTTTTACGGAAGAACATAAAGTTCGGATACAAACGGAGCGAATCTATTTTTACACAAAACCAATAGTGAATTTTGCCATGTTGGCAATAGCAACAACATTATTGATAAATGCAACTCATAATCCATTTATTTATTTCCGATTCTGATGATGAATTTAGTAAATAGCGCTGTTTTTTTTATCTCCATTTCATCGATGATGGTGCTTTACTTTATCGTTGGAGATGATCGGCCAGATACAGAAATTCTCCGCGGAAAAGTATACTTGACAGAAGAAAAAAGAGAACTTACTACCCTCTCTCCATTTACTTTTGAAAGTTATGTGAGCGGGCAATGGGCGAAGACATTTGATCGTTTTGTAAACGATAACTTCCCCTTCAGAAAATCCTTAATGCAGTGGTCTACCGAGATTCGTAAACTTAGAGGAATTGAATTGGAAGGGCAAGAAAAGGTAATCTACATTAGGCCCCAGAAGGATGAACAGCAAAAATTTGACAAGGAAGGGAACCCCATTGAGTATTTAGATGCCTATGATGAGAGTTATTCAAATGGACTTCTTATTCTAAACGGTTGCGTGTACCCCAGAAGTGGCGGAAGTCCTAAAATGGCTGCAGGCTTTGCACGTATGGTTTCTGAATACGCATCTCAACTAGCAGGAGAAGTACGCGTATTAACTGCTGTCCCGCCACTTTCCTCGGCGTTCATTCCCGCTGCAGAGCATTCACATTACAATAGTCAAAACAAACGGTCTTTAGAAGCTATAAGAAATAATTTAACGAATGGCGCTATTTTTTGTGATGTCTTCGCTGAATTAAACAATCACGCTGGAGAGCAATTGTATTTCGGTACGGATCATCATTGGAAACCCATCGGTGCGTATTATGCCTACGTTGCATTTTGTGAAGGTGCAGGATTTACCCCAGTGCCTTTAGATCAAATGGAAAAGAGAACAAAAACAAACTTCTTAGGGACTATGTATCAACTAACACAGGATGCCTCCGTAAAGGAAAATCCAGATGTTATGGACTATTTTATTCCGAAAGTTAAAACCAGCGCTCTTAGGTATGGTGAATTTGGATTTAAATCTTTTCCTGCCAAGGTTTTTGAACATGGCTGCTCTGGAGGTAATACTTATTCGACATTCTTAGGCGGAGATAGACCCTTGATGAAAATAACTACCGATGTGAAAAATGGCAGAAAGGCCGTAGTGATAAAAAATTCCATGGGTAATGCTTTTTCAGTTTTTCTAATTAGTCACTATGAAGAAATCTGGATAGTCGATTTACGCTATTCAAAACAAAATTTGATTGGAATAATCCGAACGAATAAAATTAATGACCTAATCTTTGCTCCGGGAATGAACCATGTGATGAATCCAAACACAGTAAATATGATGCGTCGTTTAGCTACTCAAAGTGGCGTATATATTCCGCCGCCACCTGTAGTGATTGAAGATTCCACAGATGTTACAACTGATACCATTCCATGAGATTTACGCTAATAATATACGTTACATTCATACTTTCAATTAGCCTTGGACAGTCCATATCTACGCCTGCAACATTAAAAATTGATACTTCATACGCTTATTTTCAATTTCATAATTCGCAATTAGGCAAAACCTTTTTACGCCATTTCGACCAAATACAAGACGATAAAGTGGTATTTGTACACTTTGGCGGTAGCCACATCCAAGCAGGAAAGCCTATTGCTGTAGCCAGAGAGATCCTGCAAGAAAAATATGGAAACGGTGGCTTGGGTTATTTATTTAACTATAAAGCAGCTAACACCTACGGATCAATCGTTTATAATACTTCCTACACAGGAAAATGGAATTCTCGAAAAAGCTACCAAGGTCGATCAACCACCTTGCCCGTTGGTTTTTGTGGGATGACCGTTGAGTCTTTTGACCCAATTGCATCGTTAAAATTTGATTTAAAAGAACCCCTTGCTCCAGACTCACATTTAATCCAGGTATTTTTTGAAAATGACTCTCTAACAAAAGATATTATAATCCTCGTAGATACGATAGAAATAAATGAGCTTCATGGACTTACCTATACCCCTTATGGGTTGAATTTCATCTATTCAGATTCAATAAGTTCCATACAATTAAAAGTAAAATCAGATGGCGGTTCCCGATTTCGCTTTTATGGGTTATCACTTGAAAAAAAGGCAAATAAAGGATTAGTGTACCATCCTGCGGGGGTGGGCTCGGCGGCTTACCGTTCTTTTCTCGTATTCGATAAATACGAAGCTCAAGCAGATGTATTGAAGCCAGATGTTGCCGTACTCGATTTTGGCACAAATGACATTGTATACTACAACACCATAGATCCCAAGTTGGAAAGTCAGGTAATCAAATCTATCGAAAAGTTGAGAAAACATAATCCTGAAATTCTCATCGTCTTAACAAGTTCCCAAGATTTATATTTTAAAAAACGCGTTGTAGACGCATGTTCCACTTTTCGCGACCTTATGGATACCATTGCTAGAAAATATGATTGCTTGTTTTGGAATTTCTACGATATTTCAGGGGGCAAGAACACTATTCGCGACTGGAATAAAGAGGGGTATGCGTTAGCAGATGGCATCCATTTAACGAATAAAGGATATGAGAAAAAAGGTGAGTTGTTGGCTTTAAGTATCCAACAAACACTAACTCATGTGAGACGTTTCCCAGACCTGCCAAAAATTTTAATTGGCAAAACTTATATAGACACCAGTGCAGTCGTCACTATTGATTCAACGAAACAAGAAGAAACAGAGCCTATAACACCGAAGCCAAAAAAAAACTCCCCGAAGGTTAAGTATAAATACTACAAGGTGCGATCAGGGGATACCCTATCAGAAATTGCCAGCAGAAACAGAACTACGGTGAGTAAAATAAAGAAAGCCAATGGGCTTCGAAGCAACACCATTCGACCAGGACAAGTATTAAAAATTCCTTGACAGAACTCTTTACCTTCTTAACCCCTAAGTAAAATAATCCTGTCTTTTTTCTTTCTTTTGATTCATTTAAGCGCTAATACTTGGCAAAATGTCTCATAATTCCATTCAAACTAAAAAAAGCATGGAGGCTAAAAGCTAGCCCCTACAAACAAAACCCTGCAACTATAAATAAATAACTCAAAAAACTTGACAAGCGCTAGGTCGATGTTGTATCTTTGCCCTCTTACTTTAAACCCGCCTATGAGCAAAATGAAACTATCGGAGTTTAGCTTCGATATTCCAGCCGAACTAATTGCCAAATACCCAACTGATCATCGAGATGAATCTCGTCTTATGGTGATTCACCGAAATACAGGGAAAATTGAGCACAAAATGTTTAAAGATATTATAGAATACTTTGACGATGGAGATGTAATGATTTTAAATAACTCTCAGGTTTTCCCTGCAAGGATGTATGGTAACAAAGAGAAAACAGGAGCTAAAATTGAAGTCTTCTTATTACGAGAATTAAATCGAGAGAGCTTGTTATGGGATGTTTTAGTAGACCCCGCTCGAAAAATACGTATTGGAAATAAATTATATTTTGGAGAAGACGACTCACTGGTTGCAGAGGTAATCGATAATACTACTTCCAGAGGCAGAACTCTACGCTTCCTATTCGATGGCCCATACGAGGACTTTAAAGCAAAAATTACGGAACTTGGGGAAACCCCTATTCCTAAGTATATTGAGAGAGAAGTGGAGCCTGAAGACGAATTCCGTTATCAAACCATTTATGCTAAAGTGGAAGGAGCTGTGGCAGCACCTACGGCGGGACTGCATTATTCCCGTGAATTATTGAAGCGCTTAGAGTTGAAAGGAATAAACTTTGCTGAACTAACTCTCCATGTTGGCCTAGGGTCGTTTCGCTCAGTTGAAGTTGAAGATTTAACCAAACATAAAATGGACTCGGAACAGGTTATAATACCGGAGAGTGCAGCGGAAATCGTCAATCAAGCCAAGAGAAACAACAAACGTGTGTGTGCTGTCGGAACAACTGCTATGAGGGCAATAGAAACATCGGTTTCAACGGAAGGTTATTTAAATTCTTTTGATGGATGGACGAATAAATTCATTTTTCCTCCATACGATTTTAGTGTCGCGGATTGCATGGTGACAAACTTCCATACTCCTCTTTCTACATTGCTTATGATGATTTCTTCTTTTTGTGGACATGAGCTCATGCTGCGGGCCTACCAAGAAGCTATCAGAGAAAAATATCGCTTCTATTCCTATGGTGATGCAATGTTGATCTTGTAAATACTCTTCTATATATTATTTAAAGGGCTGTCGTTGACAGCCCTTTTTTTTGTGCAAACAAAGTGAACAACTAAATGTAAATTCAAAACAAAATTGAAATGGTAGTTAAAATCGAAAAAATCATCAACATTATGTTTCTATTCTCTTAAGCTTAAACGAATTCTCCTAACTTTGCAAAAAAAATCTTACGAAAGTATGGAACTTGCAACAACTGAAATCCAAGATATTCTCTCCCAATTGGGTATTAAAACCATTAACAACGGCGCCTCTACCGGATCCAAATGGTTAAACACAAAAGGAGAAGAAATACACTCTTTCTCGCCCGTAGATGGTAATAAAATTGCATCAGTCAAATCTGCCACTGAATCTGATTACGAAACAGTTGTCCTAAAAGCTCAAGAAGCGTTTCAAACATGGCGCACTTGGCCAGCGCCCAAACGAGGAGAAGTCATTCGTCAGCTCGCTGAGAAAATCAGAGAATACAAAGAACCCCTAGGAAAACTGGTGTCTTATGAAATGGGGAAATCCCTTCAAGAAGGTCTTGGAGAAGTTCAAGAAATGATCGACATCTGTGATTTTGCCGTTGGTTTATCAAGACAGCTATATGGCCTTACCATGCATTCCGAGCGTCCGGGTCACCGCATGTACGAACAATACCACCCACTCGGAATTGTGGGAATTATTTCAGCATTTAATTTCCCAGTAGCCGTGTGGAACTGGAATACAGCACTCGCTTGGGTTTGTGGAGACGTTTGCGTTTGGAAACCATCCGAAAAAACACCCATCACTGCGCTAGCCTGCCAGTTCATAACAAAACAAGTGTTCGAGGCAAACGAAGTTCCTGAGGGAGTTTCAGGACTGGTAATCGGTGGGGCAGAAATCGGAAAACTGATGGCAAACGATCCAAGAATTCCGTTGGTATCTGCCACAGGTTCTACCCGCATGGGAAAATCTGTAGGCGCTGCCGTTGGGCAACGACTTGGTAGGTCCTTATTGGAACTTGGAGGAAACAATGCCATCATCATCACCTCTAGTGCAGACCTTACAGTAGTGGTGCCAGGAGCTGTTTTCGGGGCTGTAGGAACTGCAGGTCAACGTTGTACCTCAACGCGGCGTTTAATCATCCACGAATCTTTGTACGAAACAGTAAAAGAAGTATTGGGGAAAGCTTATCGTCAATTAAAAATTGGTAATCCATTGGATCAAAATAACCATGTTGGACCGCTGATCGATAAAGACGCTGTTACGAACTACTTGCATGCCATCGAGCAAGCCAAAAAGGAAGGTGGTAAAATTGTTGTAGAAGGTGGCGTATTGAGTGGAGAAGGCTATGAATCGGGCTGTTACGTGAAGCCGTGTATTATCGAGGCAGAAAATCACTTTGCGATTGTGCAACACGAGACTTTTGCGCCTATTCTCTATTTGATGAAGTATTCGGGTGATGTTCACCAAGCCATTGCCTTGCAAAACGGCGTGCCTCAAGGACTTTCCTCAGCAATAATGACCAATAGCTTGAAAGAATCCGAAGCATTTCTTTCGAATGCGGGATCAGATTGCGGTATCGCAAACGTAAACATCGGAACCTCAGGGGCTGAAATTGGTGGTGCTTTTGGTGGTGAAAAAGAAACAGGCGGCGGAAGAGAATCAGGCTCTGACTCTTGGAAAATCTACATGAGAAGACAAACAAATACCATCAATTACTCCGATAGTTTACCGCTCGCTCAAGGCATTAAATTCGACTTGTAATTAAGGTTTGTTTAGCACTAAGCTATACATCATTGGGATTTTTACAGATACATGCTTAAAACGGAATACTTCCGGAGCGTCTTGCTGTAAATTTGCAAAGCAGTCGTAAGTGGAATAATCGTATTCTTTGAATTCTTTCAAGTTAAGGCCAGCGTCTAATAAGGCACTAATAATTTCTGACATGCCATGATTCCAAGTTGCTATCGTGTCGTTTAAAGGAGCCTCGCGGTCGGCATAGGTGCCGTTTGTAACCTCAACAATGGGTTCGGCCTGAAAATAATCGTAGGCAAGTGATTTTAAATCGTCATCAAAACTCCAAATAAAAGGATGAAAATCAACCATTACGAAAGATCCTCCGGAAACTAAAGACCTCGCCACAACCTTTGCCCAAGCGTTAAGATCCGAAAACCACCCTATGGTGCCATACGAAGTGAAAACCACATCAAATCGAGCGCTCCCTGATCCATTATATTTCAGCACATCTTCTTCTATAAAGACAAGGTCTTCCTTACATAGAATAGCTAATTCCCTAGCTTTTTCAATGGCTGCCAAAGAAAAATCAACACCCGTAACTTTGGCTCCAAGCCTGGCCAACGAAATACTGTCTTGTCCAAAATGACATTGAAGGTGCAATAGACTTTTGTCCTTAAGATTAAGGCGGTTTAGCAGAGCAAGCTCAATATGTCGCAAACTATTTTTGCCCTTTATAAAAGCCTCATTTTCATAGAAGTTTGAGGCAATATGATAGGGTACTTTGTTGTTCCACGCCTTTTTGTTGAGTTCGAGGTAATCAGTCTTTTCTATCATGACATTGCTCTTCAATACCTGCAATTATTTCCTCTTGAGTCAAATAATACTTTTTCTTTTTCTCACGGTAAGATTTTTTAACCTTTTTACTTCTGTGAAAAAAGTCAACCCCTTCTAGTAATTGCATGCCGAGTCCGTGCTTGATAGTTACTTTATCTGCTTTTCGTTCGGTCCTGCGCAATTCATTCTTATCGAATACATACGCTGAGATGAAAAATAAAAGCTGACCATTATCTTTCTTGGAATAGTCTAATAGGTGTGCCAACTCATGTCCAATCCAACCGACAAGTGAATTAAAGCTGAGATCTTGGTAATTCATTCCGGTAATAGAAGCGTCAGAATTTACACATACAGTATATTTTCGCTCTTTTCGTTTGTGAAAAATAAAATCCCACTTAGGCTGCGCTTGCATGGTACTTGCGATGGGTTTTTCTATCAGTTTTACCTTGGCTTTTTTCAATTCTGGATAGTGTCGCAAGGCGACAAAATAGGCTAAACGCAAGCGCTTATCCAAAACTTTTACTTGATGGTCCCCCGCAAAAAGATCTTCGTAGTAACCTAAAGAATCGGCGTATACACCATACTCATATCGGGTGGTATCACAATCAACTTCAAGAGTGTGCTGCCCTTTTAAGGGAAAGCAAAAAATTGCCGTTATTAAGAAGGGAAATAATTGTTTCATCGATAACACTACCTCTAATTTAAACGATAATTTTTGTAACTCCTTACGCTAAACGACAATATATTTGAAAATTAGCAAAAATTTAATCTTCTAGTACGCTGATAGTATTTAACTTTGGTCAACATAAAAATTTTTATCATGAAAAAATTAGCGATTTACGCCTTTGCCCTTTCATTAACCGCGTTTGGAATTTCCTCTTGTGGAAAATACGAGGAAGGACCTGGATTCAGTTTGCTGAGTAAAAAAGCAAGGGTAACGAATACTTGGAAACTAACGAAAGTAGAGGTAAATGGTCAAGATAATACACCTTCTGAATCAAGTTATTCCTTGACAATGACTTTAAAGGATGATGAAACATTGTCGGCTTCCTATACGATTTTAGGGTTTCCCTACAACACAACGGGAAATTGGGCCTTCAGTTCGGACAAAGCAGATTTAATCCTAACCGCTAATTCCGAAACCTCTACAAATGAAATTATTCGCTTAACGAATAAGGAAATGAAGTTGCAGCAAATCAACAACGGAGACACGACAGTAAATACATATACTGCGCAATAATCTATCCCTACAACGCCCTCAACACGACTTATTCAGCATTCTTGATGCGGCGTTTTAACCTTACTTCAATTTTCGGGGATGTGTGGTTTTGTTTCTTGATTCTTTTTGTAAAAAAGATGCATGCACAAGATATGCGGGAAGCTAATACATGAAA
>CAMDLY010000028.1 GCA_945902115.1 Lishizhenia tianjinensis
GCAATGGACGAAATCGCCACAGTGACGGCTTCGGAGAATCAATTGAAAGAAGCCTTGAAGATGATAAATGTTGTACCTAACCCGTATTATGCATTTTCTGACTACGAAAGAAATAGGCTCGACACCCGAGTGAAAATTACCAATTTGCCAAACGTTTGTACAATTAAAATATATACTATCAGCGGAAAATTGATAAAAACGTTCAATAAAGACTCAGAGGTTACCTCTCAGGATTGGGATTTGACTAATTGGAAAAATATTCCTGTTTCAGGAGGTGTTTACCTAATTCATGTAGATATTCCGGATGTTGGGGAAAGGGTGTTAAAATTCTTCGGCGGAATGAGACAAGTAGACTTACAAGGTATTTAAGATTACAAAAGTGGAAATTATGAAAAAAAACTTAGCAACATTCGCAATTTTTTCTTTGCTTGGCTCCTTTGTCATGGCAGGGAATGAGGATAGGGTTGGCTCGGCAGGAGCTTCACATCTTCTAATGAATCCATGGGCTAGAAGCTCGGCGATTGCTGATGCAGCGTATGCAAATATTAATGGTCTCGAAGCGACATATACGAACATTGCAGGGTTGGCTTTTACCGAGAAGACACAGTTGAAATTTAACTATTCGAATTGGATGGGTAATGCAGGAATAGGACTGAATTCAGCCGGTTTTGCTCAACGTATTTCTAGTTCTGATGTTATTGCTGTAAGTGTTCAGTCATTAAATTTTGGCGATATTCCTATCACTACGGTTAATAATCCAGAGGGAAATATTGGTTTCTTTTCTCCAAGAGCGAACGTGTTTAATCTCGGATACGCTAAAGAATTTTCTTCTAGTATTTACGGTGGGATTAACTTCAAGGTGATTTCTGAAAGTATTTCTAACTTAAGAGCTTCTGGAATCGCAATTGATGCAGGTATCCGTTATGTGACAGGTGAGCAAGATCAATTGAAGTTCGGTATTACACTAAAAAATGTTGGTCCAGTAATGAAGTTTAGAGGAGACGGTTTGGCCAACCAAGTTACCTATGTAACGAATGGTAATATTGCTACTTTGGAGCAAAGATCTGCTACTTTCGAGTTGCCATCCTTGTTGGGAATTGGAGCTTCGTATGATGTTATTTTTAATGAACAGAATAAGCTAAACTTAGCTTTTGGTTTTACGGCAAATTCATTTATGAAAGACCAATTTAGGTTAGGTTTGGATTATGCTATTGTAAACGATAAAATGGCGTTTAACTTAAGAGGAGGATACTGTTATGAAAGCGGTATTCTATCTGAGGAGAATCGTTCGAATGCTTTTACAGGTCCTACAGCTGGGTTTTCTATTGATGCACTTGTTGGGAAAAGTAAAAGCGCTTTAGGTATTGAATATTGTGCAAGAATGGCGGGAGTATTTGGAATTATTCATACGGTTGGAGCAACAATAAGTCTTAAATAAATTTTTACTAATTTTGTTATAGAAAGGAGTCCTTCAGGGCTCTTTTCTATTTAATAAAGTTCAAGGAAATGGCACAAATTAATTATTATACAGCAGAGGGGCTAAAGAAGCTAAAAGAGGAGTTGCATGAATTGAAGACAGTGCAGCGTCCTTCAATAACAGAGCAAATAGCCGAAGCCAGGGATAAAGGGGATCTATCAGAGAATGCTGAATATGATGCAGCTAAAGAAGCGCAGGGCATTCTTGAGATGAAGATTTCAAAGTTAGATAATATTATTGCAAATGCTCGTTTACTAGATAAAGCAAACATTGATAATTCGAAAGTATATATATTGTCTATAGTTAAAATTAAAAATCAAGTCAACGGAATGGAGATGGAGTATACTCTTGTTGCGGAAAATGAGGCAGATATTAAATTGAAGAAGATTTCTGTGGATTCTCCCATTGGCAGGGGGCTTTTAGGCAAAAAGCAAGGTGATATTGCTGAAATCAATACTCCAAATGGAACAGTAAAATTTGAAATAATAGGCATCTCAAGATAATGTCTTCTATTTTTACCAAAATAATTAATCGAGAAATACCTGCGTTTATTCTACATGAGGATGACGATCATCTGGCGTTTTTGGATGTTAACCCTCTTGCTTTCGGTCATACGCTGGTGATACCAAAAGTTGAACTTGATTATATTTTTGATCTACCTGCAGAGAAATTACAAAGACTAATAGCTTTTAGTCAAGAAGTTGCTAAAATGTTAAAAATGGAAATTCCTTGTAAAAAGATAGGCATGACAGTAATTGGACTTGAGGTACATCATGTACACATTCATTTAATTCCTATAAACACTATCAACGATATGAATTTTTCCAATAAAAAATTACAGCTAAATTCTAAGGATGCGGAAGAATTTGTTAAAAATATAAAAAAAAACACTAAAAATTAGTACCACATAAAAAATTGATAGTATTTTTGCTTCGATTTAATTATAAAAATTTACAAAATGAAAAAAGTATTTATGTTATTAATCGCTTCTGCAGCTCTTACAATGACTGCATGTGGTGGTAAAGATGAGAAAGCAGCAGCGTCTGCTGAAGCAACTGCTGAAGCAACAATGGAAGCTGAAGCAACAATGGAAGCTGAAGAAGCGACTATGGATGCTACAGCTGAGTAATCAGATAGTAAATCATTAAAAAAGGGGAAGACAATGTCTTCCCCTTTTTTTTTGAAGGTAAGATCAAATTATGCGAGAATTAATATCGAATTGGATAGATTATATATTGTGGGGAGTACTTATTGTACTCCCCACGGCGATATCTTTTGTTGATATACACAATCTTTTCAGCCCATTTAAATTCCCCATCCTCATAAGTCTATCAACCTTAGTTTTAATACTCGTTATCATTAACAGAAAAGTTAAATGGGATTTTTTAAGTTATTGCGCAGTATTGTGGTTGTCGCTCGTTTTCTTGGCAAGTTTAAATGCTTACAATCAAGAACTCGCATTTCTCGGATTCATTGAAGGTTATGGTAGATATGAAGGATTTATTTCTTTGGCCTGCTATGTGATTCTTTGGTTTGCCGCCAAGAATTTTTTAATAGTGACCTATAAAAGAATTTTGATTTGGTTTATTGGAATGATACCCTTTGCTGTTTACGCATTAGTTCAATATTATGGATACGATCCATTGGTTTTGAATTATGGTTTTACTCCTCGTATTTTTAGTACAATTGGTAACCAAAACTTTGTTGGCTCATTGGCGGTAATTTTGGTAGTTTTTTCCTCTGTGTTGTTTATTTCGTCTAAGAACTGGCTATTTTTTATTTTTAGCTTGTTGTTTTTTTCAACCTTAGTAGTCTGTCAGACGAGAAGTGCATGGGTCGCATGTTCTCTAGTCATGGTATTATTTATGCTTGATCAGGTAATTAGAAAAAGAAATTTTTACTTTCCGTCATTCTTAATTATAGGTTTTGTTCTCGTGGGTCTATTTCTTGTGACTTCTCAACATGATAACTCTGTTATTCAAAAATCAAAAACGATATCGAAGGAATTAAACTTGTCAAATGAATATGGAGGATCTGGTCGACTAAAAATATGGTCAATTACAGAAAAGGTGATTTGGGCGAATCCATGGGCAGGAGTAGGGCCTGAGAATTTGAAAATAGCGATTAAAAAGGAACAACCAGAATTATATAAAGAATACTATAAACGAACAAAAACAACAATTGATAAAGCGCATAATGAGTATTTACATATGGCGGTAACTTGTGGAATCCCTGCATTAATAATTTATTTAGTTATGCTAGGAACGAGCTTGGTTTCATTTATAAGGTCAGGTTGTAAATCGGCTATAAGATTGGCCTTTTTTTTAACTGTTATAGCTTATTTAATACAAGCATTTTTTAATATCAGCGTAATAGCTGTAGCTCCTGTATTTTGGATCCTGCTAGGCGGCCTTGCCGGAGATCTTTCTATTTCCCAAAAATTGGTGAATGAAAATAACCAAGAAAATCAAGTCGAAGTTATAGAATAAGTCCTCATATGGAATAGTAATTATTCTCAATCCAATAATATGTTCATCACTGTACCACACTATGGGATGATCTGTGACTGCTCCTGTCAAAATCCCGTTTACGATTATAAAGGGAATAAGTGCCACCAAGTAGGTTAAACTGAAATATTGAAGCCAATATGCTTTAGATCTAAAGGCGAAAAAACCCAATACTGCGGCGAGGGCACTTGCATAAAAAGTATAAAGGTTATCCATGAATACCAAGGCATTAAAGGAGGCCATACTTGCAAATACTAAGTAAAAGATCCGAGAAAACTGTGCAATTGCGATACCGCTAAAGTAGCTTTTCAGGACTTCGAAAATAAATACACAATTATATGGTACTACAAAGAAGAATAATACCTCTTCAAGCGGAAGACGACCAATGTAAATGCCTAAAAGGTAGTTTTCTGTGAATCCCCAAATGGACCACTTAGTAAATAATTCATCCCAGATTAAAAACGGAATAGCGACGGAAACAATTGCGATAAATATAGTTTTCCAATGTTTATAAAAAGCAACTTTTTTATCAAAACTTAGTAGTAAGGGGCCTAGAAATGAACATATTATAACCCAACCGTAGGTGCTCATCCTTTTGAGTATTTCCTTTTATACGTTTGCACGGCCTCTTTGTAAAATTTTCTAGGAACTATAAGCATTCCAAAACATTCCCCATGACTTTTACCAAGTTTTTTGTGATGAACTTTATGCGCTTTCCTTATAGCATAAAAATAGGGGTGATCAATATCCCTTAACCATTTAAAGCGGCGATGGATATATACATCGTGAATCATAAAATAGGTGAATCCATACAGCGCAATTCCAAAACCGATGAATACAGAAATATATACTTCATTCATTAGTCCCAACATAATACATAACCAGGATGGTATTGCATAAATAAGAAAGAACACATCGTTTCTCTCAAAAAAACCAGGCTCTTCTTGATGATGATCCTTGTGGAAATACCACATTAAACCATGCATCACGAATTTGTGTGTAGCCCACGCCATAAACTCCATTCCAAAAAATGTTGCAATGAGAACTAACAAACCTGTCCAAATCATAAATAATGTATATTAAGTACGATAAAAAAAGTTATCAAAGTTACTAACAACACTTCATATACTTTGTTCTTTTCGTCAAGTTTTAACAGATGAAAAATATATTGAAGAACTCCTCCAACCACGAACCAACAAATAAAATTGTATATAGGAATGATATTATTTTCCCAATACCAAAAATCAGTTTTATGGGCTATGGGCTCAATGAGCATATCAATAGTTGTCATGATAACGGCACTTATTAATGGTTTGAGTGTTGTTCTAATGTTTATTGCAGCAGACACAGATGTGGCGGCCACAGCGACGATACCCCAATTTAATCCAATCACAATAGGCACACCCCATATTTTTGTTCCTAAATTATTTCCGTAAGTATAGTTTCCAAATAACATCCCTGTATGCACACCAATTAATTCTACAGCGATTCCCACTGCAAAAGCTAGCAACAAGAACAGCAAAAATCTTAATCGACTTGTTTTTTTCGCAAGAATTACCACAGAAAATGTCAAAAGTAAATTAAACGGTGTCAAAGACAAAAACCAGTCACTTTTTGAAGGTATAATCGCACCAACAGCACCGATGACATAAAATAGGACAATTATAAAAATTAGAAGAAGTTCTTTTCTATTTATAGAGTTCACGAAATCCTATTTTTTATAGCGTAATCAATAGTTTCTTCGATACTGTAAAATCGGTGATCTACAGATGTAATGAGTTTTATCGAATCATACGAAATTGTTTTGTAGGATGAATTAACCGTATCTCTGCTTAGTCCTGTTTTTTTTGCTGAAAAAAATTGTAATTGTTCATGTATGAAAGCAGAAGCCCAAGCTAAATAATAGGGTGCTTTTACTTTTGGAGGTTTTTTTCCAAGGAGAGTTGCAATCTTCGTGAACAACTCAAAATAACTAATATTTTCTCCCGTGCACAAAAATCTGTCGGCTGTAATAGGAGAATTCATGAGCTTAATCATACAATTTGCAACATCACGTGCATCCACTACCGCATTCGAGCCAGTTGTGTAAAAGGAAATTCCTTTTGCTGCAGTTTTCAAAATAGAGAGAGATGACTCATTCCAATCTCCTGCACCTAAAATTACACAAGGATTAATAATTACAGCATCCAATCCTTCTTCAATGCCTCTCCAAACTTCTTTCTCGGCTAGGAATTTTGATAACGAATAGGCACTTGTTTTTTTCGTTAATTCCCATTTAGTATTTTCGGTCGTTGGAATTTCCTTAGAATTTCCAACAGCTGCCGTTGAACTTACGTAACAAAGCCTAATATTTTGCATATCTAGACATGTTTTTACGATTAATGCAGTAATTTCTCTGTTTTGCTTCAGCAGTTTAGGAAAATCAGAGGAAAAGAATGAAACTAAGGCTGAACAATGGTATACCTGAGTGCCATCTTCAAGTAATTTTTGAACGTCAAATGGATTAGCAAGATCCGCCTTGAGCCATTGAATTTTATTAAAAAGTTTTTTTGAATTAATATGATCAAGCTGTTCAAATAATTTTTTTACCAGAATTATTTTATGTTCTGATCTATAGCTAGCGCGAATGAACGCTAACTCGTCATTTTGAGCAATATGATACAATAAATGTGAACCTAGGAGACCTGTTCCCCCTGTAACAATGATCATCAGACAAAACTAATGATAAAATACTATTTCGAATTTTTCTCGAGTAAAAGATTATACTTTTCGAGTAACGAAACATACTTATTCTTCCAAAAATCAGAACTTGTTCCTTCCTCTTGGGATTCACGAATTAACTCATAGTTTCCGGTTGAGGCCATGTTTCTATATTTTTTGAGTTCAATGATATCCTCAGAAAAGTCGTAATGAATTATCTTGCCGATTTCTAAAATATAGTCAATTGAAACATTTGAGTTTTCGAAAGAATTGTAAATCCATCTTCTACTCTTTTTAAGACGTTGCGTTAATTTGGTCAAAGGCATTCCACTTTCGCGAACCGCCTTTTCTAAAATTTTTCCTTTGTGCTGCATATCAAAGTATTAATTTTTAGATGCACAGTGCGTTTACACGTGCATGTTCGGTTAAAACATTGTCTACTAAAATATTAAAATTTTTAATAAACTTATAGTACTTATAACAACTATAACAAAAAATAGTTTAACCAAATAGTTCTTTAATACCCTCAATAATTTTTAAGGAAGCTTCATCCAGTATGTGGTGGCTATGTTTATCTGACACGAAACCAACCTCATAGCCGCTCGGGCCTATATACACGCCATTATTCAATAAAAAGTTATGAAGCTTATTGAAGTATGACATATCTGGATCAATTTGACTAGACCTCACGATACGTTTTTTACCATTAAATGAAAACCAAAATATTGACCCTATTGATACAAGTTCCAAGGGGTAATTATTTTCGCTGCAAAAGAGGTTAATTTCTGCTGTGAATTTTTCGGTTCTGATGGCTATATTTTTATAAAACCCTTCTTGTGAACATTTTTTTAACTGCGCCAAACCAGCGGCCATTGCTACTGGGTTTCCGGAAAGAGTTCCTGCCTGATAAACAGGTCCATCAGGTGAAACGAATTGCATAATTTCTTTCTTAGCACCATAGGCTCCAACAGGTAGCCCACCGCCAATAATTTTACCATAAGTAACTATATCAGGATATATTCCATATAATTCTGAAGCACCACCAAATGCGACACGAAATCCTGAAATTACCTCATCAAAAATTAAGAGAATTTTGAATTCATTACATAGCAGTCTCAGTCCATTTAAGAACACGTTATTTTGTAAAAGAAGACCATTATTTGCAGGAACAGGTTCAATTATGACACAAGCTATGTCTTGTTCGTATTCCTCAAAACATCTTCTCAGGCCATCTAAATCATTTAAAGGAAGAACTATTGTTTCTTTCGCAAAAGCTTCAGGAACGCCTGCACTTGAAGAAGTACCAAAAGTTGCCAACCCACTTCCTGCATTCACAAGTAATGCATCAACATGACCATGGTAACAACCATCGAATTTGATAATTTTGTTTTTCCCAGTATATCCTCGTGCAAGGCGAATTGCGGACATAACTGCCTCAGTACCAGAACTTACAAAACGTAATTTGTCGATAAAAGGAATTCTTTCTAGAATAAAACTAGCGAGGTCATTTTCTTTTCTTGTTGGTGCTCCAAAACTCGTCCCATTTTTCAGTGTTTCAACGATACTTTCAAAAATATCAGGATCATTGTGCCCAAGAATTAAAGGCCCCCAACTGCAACAAAAATCAATGAACTTATTGCCATCCTCATCCCAAATAAATGGACCATCTCCTTTTTTAATAAATAAGGGGGTTCCACCAACAGATTTGAATGCTCTCACAGGTGAATTTACACCACCCGGGAATAGCATTTTTGATTTTTCGAACAACTCTTCTGAAGCCACTTTTGTAATTGATTCGGTTTTGTTCATTTGTCTTACCTTTGTGGCACAAAATTACGAATAATCAAAGAATGATGGAATTCCAAAATAGCGAGAATTTTGCAAAAAAAATGGATGAATTGGACCCCTTAAAGTCCTTCAGAGACGAGTTTATATTTCCTACTTTCACCGAAAAGCCAATTGTCTATTTTACAGGTAATTCGCTAGGCCTTCAGCCCAGAAATGCAGCAGTTTATATCCAAGATGAATTAAAGGATTGGGCAACTTATGGGGTAGAAGGACATTTTTTAGCAAAAAGACCCTGGTATTCGTATCATGAACAATTGACCCTGATGACGGCGAAATTAGTAGGTGCAAAACCTATTGAGGTTGTTGTAACACACTCTTTAACAACAAATTTGCATTTGCTAATGGTTTCTTTTTTCAGGCCATCGGGAAAAAGAACTAAAATTCTTTGTGAAGCAAAAGCCTTTCCTAGTGACCAATATGTTCTTGAGTCGCAAATTGCATTCCATGGGCTACCGAACAGTGATTTAGTTGAAGTTTCTCCTAGGAAGGGAGAACAACTCATAAGGGAAGAAGATATTATCTCGAAAATTGAAGAATTGGGGGAAGAGCTCGCACTAGTTATGATTGGAGGTGTCAATTATTATACCGGGCAACTTTTCGATATGAAGAAAATTACAACAGCGGGGCATGCTGTCGGTGCAAAAGTTGGATTTGACCTCGCTCATGCGGCAGGCAATGTCAACTTACAATTACACGACTGGAATATAGACTTTGCCGCCTGGTGTAGTTATAAGTACTTGAATTCGTCTCCTGGTGGGGTTTCGGGCTTGTTTATTCATGAACGTTTTGCTGATGACAATTCTCTCCCTCGATTTGCTGGGTGGTGGGGATATGACAAATCAAAGCGGTTTAAAATGGAGTCGGGGTTTATACCAATGCCTGGAGCAGAGGGTTGGCAATTGAGTAATGCTCCCGTGCTTGCTATGGCAGCACATTTGGCCTCCCTTGAGTTATTTGAGAAAGCAGGTATGTACGCTATTGGAGAGAAAAGAGACTTAATGACTGCTTATTTGGAATTTATCATTGATGAATTATCAGCGAGAAACAAAGATAGATGCACCTTTGAATTAATTACCCCTCGTGATAAAACAAAGCGTGGTGCACAACTATCAATTATGGCTAAAGGTCAGGGGAAATCTCTATTTGAGGCCTTGAGTAAAGAGGGAGTAGTTGCAGATTGGAGAGAGCCAAATGTGATCCGAGTGGCACCTGTACCCTTGTATAATTCCTTTGAAGATTGTTTCCGATTTGGTGTAGCTTTAGAGGCGGCTATCCAATAACAAAGTGAAATACTGTTTGAGGAAAATATTCATATTCAAGTAAGCGCACCTTATTTTCTATATTTTCGGCGCTATCCTCCTCACTAATTGGCACTTTAAATTGAGCCACAATTCTCCCCTCGTCATAAATTTCACTTACCTCATGGATGGTTATACCTGATTCTCGTTCGTTAGCCTCGTATACAGCTTGATGAACATGCCTTCCAAACATACCCTTTCCTCCGAACTTTGGCAATAAAGAAGGGTGAAGGTTTAGTATTCGATTTTTATAGGTTTGAATTAACGAAGGAGAAATTTTTTTGAGAAAACCAGCTAAAACGATGTGTGTTACCTCTTCTTCAAGGCAAACCGACGCAATTTCCTCATTCAAACCGTCGGAGCCATTCAATAGTTCAATGTATTTGATACTTTTCGTTGAACAAAATTCGCAGATATCCTGATTATTTTTGGTGGAAATCAATACAAATTTACTTATGTTAGCTAGAGGTTCAAATTGGATCAAACGTTTTGCATTTGTTCCAGTTCCTGAAATTAAAATCGCTATTTTCAACGGTCTCATGAGACCACAAAGTTAGAAAACTTGTCTGAATGACTTATTTTTTAGAATAGTTGATAAATAAACAAGAATTATTTTGTTTATTGGGTGTTTGTTTTTTTACTTTGCAGGTTGAAACCTTTAAATTTTTTAAGATGTCTGAAATCAAAGCTAAAGTTATCGCGATAATCGTAGATAAACTGAATGTTGAAGAAAGTGAAGTGTCAAACGATGCAAGCTTCACAAATGACTTAGGTGCCGATTCATTGGACACCGTTGAGTTAATTATGGAATTTGAAAAGCAATTCAATATTTCAATTCCAGATGATAAAGCAGAGGGCATCCAAACGGTTGGTCATGCGATTGCCTACATTGAGGAAAACGCAAAATAATTTGTCATTCCAAACTAAACGATGCAATTAAAAAGAGTTGTTGTAACAGGTATGGGGGCGCTGACTCCACTAGGTAATTCATTGGAAGCATATTGGGAAGGATTGATTTCCGGAAGAAGTGGTGCTGCTCCAATTACGCAGTTTGATGCAACTTTATTTAAAACACAATTTGCTTGTGAGTTGAAAGGATTCAATGTGGAAGAGCACATGGACAAAAAAGAGGCTCGTAAGTTAGATCAATTTTCTCAGTACGCCATGGTTTCCTCCACGGAAGCTATGGCTGACTCTGGGTTGATGGAGGCAAATCCTAATTTGGATAGAATTGGTGTTATTTGGGGTTCTGGCATTGGAGGGCTTAAAACTTTTCAAGAAGAGGCTCGAGAATTTTTTCGTGGGGACGGAACTCCACGATTCAACCCTTTTTTCATACCTAAAATGATTGCTGACATTGCAGCAGGGCATATTTCTATCAAATATGGTTTAAGAGGTCCAAATTATGTTACCGTTTCGGCGTGTGCCTCTTCAACTAATGCGATTATTGATGCTTTTAACTTAATTCGTTTGGGTAAAGCCGATGCAATCGTAACAGGTGGCTCTGAGGCGGCAGTGAATGAAATGGGAATGGGTGGTTTTAATGCATTAAAAGCCCTATCTACTAGAAACGATGATCCACAAACAGCTTCTAGACCTTTTGACGCTGAGCGTGACGGTTTTGTACTCGGCGAGGGTGCAGGTACCCTAATCCTTGAAGAGTATGAACATGCGATTAAAAGAGATGCAAAAATATACGCTGAAGTAATTGGAGGTGGAATGTCAGGTGATGCTTATCACATGACGGCACCGCATCCCGACGGAATTGGTGCAAGAAATACGATGTTGGCAGCAATTGATGACGCAGAAATTTCTGCAGAACAGATTGACTATGTCAATGTCCATGGTACATCAACACCTCTCGGTGATGTCGCTGAGGTTAAAGCAATACAGCAAGTATTTGGAGCGCATGCTTACAAGTTGAATATCAGTTCAACTAAATCTATGACGGGTCACTTACTAGGTGCGGCTGGTGCGATTGAGGCTATAGCATGTATTATGGCCGTTAAAAACGATATTATTCCTCCCACAATAAATCATTTCAATGATGATCCTGAATTGGATCAGCAACTTAATTTTACTTTTAATACCGCTCAGAAAAGAGTAGTGAACGTAGCGCTATCCAATACTTTTGGGTTTGGCGGTCACAACACCTCAGTAATTGTCAAGAAATTTAAAGGATAAAATCTGAAGCTATCTTTATTTTCAGGAAAGAAAAATGGGAATGAACTGAAATTAATTTCGTTCATTATCAAGCGATTCGGATATAAGCCTAAAAATATACAATTAGTTCAACTAGCAGTTACACATAAATCAAGTCTAGCGAATCTTAATTCTGAAGATTCAAATGAAAGGCTTGAATTCTTAGGCGATGCCATATTGGATGCTGTCATTGCAGAGTATTTGTTCTCTAAATTCCCAAAGGAGGACGAAGGTTATTTAACCAAAATCAAATCAAAAATAGTCAACCGGAAAAATTTAAGTGATATTGGGAATGAAATGAAAATAAGAGATATACTAATATTTAATGAGTCGAGAACAATAAACATAAACTCATTAGAGGGCAACGCTTTAGAAGCTATTATTGGCGCAATTTACCTCGATGGAGGATTTGAAAAAGCTAGATTGTCAATTAATAATTATGTTATCAGAAACCATGTGAATTTAACAAAATTATTGGAGGAAGAAATTGATTTTAAGTCCAAGTTGTTTATATGGTGCCAAAAGAGAAAACTTACAATTGAATTCATAGTAATTTCCGAGACACACGAAAATGGTCAATGGCTATACAGTGTAAAAGCTGTTATCAACAACTTACAATATGGAATTGGAATTGGACAATCTAAAAAAGTAGCTGAGCAAGAGGCGGCAAAAGAAACCTTTCAAATTATGGGGGAATTGTAGGAAAATACTACTCAGATGTCGTAAAAAATCATTTTCTTTGTATAAATAATAAACGTATGAATAGTACAGATTTTTTTTGGGGTATAGCTGATGTATTTCAAATGGCTTTTTTATTTTTTGATGCCGTTGGTAACTATTTCAATTATTCACTGATTTTATTGGGTTTTTTCGGTTTTTATTATTGGATGAATACCCAAAGAAAGTTAAGTGCGAAATCCAATGTGCCGTCAGAGGTATCAGACCCATCATTTAAGGAATGGTACAAAGGAGAAGGCCGTCGTTTGAAATAAGGCAACTTTTTTTATAAAGATACGTCTTTGTTAATATGCTAAAAGGGTTCATTTTTATCTTTTTATTTTTTTTCAGTTATCTTTCGTTTGCACAAGTGACCGCTGCTGACTGCATAAACGCTGTAAATATTTGTCAAAACGCTACCTTCTCAATTGATCCAAATGGACCAGGTTTCGTAGCTGATTTTCAATCAGGAAGTGTCTCAAACCCATCTACGAATCCAGCTTCATCCAATTCAGGGTGTCTTTTGTCTGGAGAATTGAATCCAACTTGGATGATCATTAATGTCGCAGGTACTGGTACTTTGGAATTTTCTTTGGGCCAAGACAACAGTATAGGTTGCTATGATTGGATTATGTGGCCTTATTCTGCAACTGCTTGTACGCAAATTTTTAATAATCAATTATCCCCAATTCGATGTAATTGGAATGGCCTTTGTGAGGGTTTCACTGGAATATCTACACCGCCGCCTGCAGGGGGCGAACAAAATAATTTTGAGCCTGAACTTAATGTTATAGTAGGTCAACAATACTTGTTGTGTTTATCTAATTATAGTAGTCAAACGACAAATTTACCCTTGAATTTTTTTGGAACTGCAAATATTAGTTGTAATCCAGTACTGCCAATCACCGTAAATAGCAGTACAATCTGTCCAGGTCAGTCAGCTACCCTCACAGCGAATGCCCCAGGCGCCACAGCATTTTCATGGTCTCCAGGTGGTCAAACCACGTCATCCATTACAATTTCGCCAAATAGTACAACAGCATACACTTGTACCGCAACTGGACCTGGGGTGAACGGAGGCACAACAACTGGCGTTGCGAGTGGTACTGTTACCGTATTGTCAGCTAATAGCGCGCAGTGCGCATGTACCACTACGGCATCTAACAATGGGCCTATTTGTGAAGGGGGCAATTTTAATTTAACGACCACAGCTGTTCCTGTTGGTTCATATTCTTGGACATTGAATGGCGCGCAGGTTGGTAATACACAAACCTTGAATTCCATGCCTGCCTCTTCCGCTGGCACATACACCTTTAATGTAACAGCAACAGATGGTGTTGGAAATGTTTGTACCTCCTCTACACTCGTAACTATTCTCCCATTACCTGTTGTCAGTGCTGGTCCTGATGTATCTATTTGCAATGGTAATTCAGTAATACTTTCAGGTTCTGGTGCCTTAACTTATCAATGGAATAATGGTATTCAAAACGGAATTTCCTTTATACCTGTTCAAAATCAGTCATATACGGTAACAGGAACAGACCAAAATAATTGTATTGGCTCAGATCAAGTCACAGTCAATTTATTGTACGCACAAATACCTTCAATTACAGCAAGTTCCATATTAGGATGTGTTCCTATGTCTGTCTCCTTTACAAATTCTAATCCTTCATCGACAGATTGCTCTTGGACTTTTGGTAATGGCAATTCATTTCAGGGTTGTGTTGGTGCTAGTACCACATACAATCAGCTAGGATGTTTTGATGTTACCTTACAATCTACGGATTCACAAGGCTGCGACACCATTGTAACTTTCAATGACATTGTCTGCACTGAAGAATCCATTGCGTCATTTTATCCCAGTCCGGGAATTATAGGAGCTTCAAATTCAACAGTGAGTTTTTTTAATACCTCCGAAGGTGCAGTGTCATACCAATGGTTTTTCGGTGATGGTGAATCATCCATTACACCAGAGCCTGTACATACTTATTCAACTTCTCTTCAAACAGGATATATAGCAACTTTAGTAACTACTTCTCAGGCTGGTTGTACTGATACGATTTCGTCTCCGATACAGTATGAAGAACAAATCATCTTTTACGTCCCGAATTGCTTTACTCCAGATGCCGATGAGCACAATCAAATATTTCAACCGATATTTAATTCTGGTTTTTCTGCCGAACAATGGAAAATGTCTATTTATAACCGATGGGGAGAGCTAATATTTGAATCTGTCGATCATAACCGTGGTTGGGATGGCTCATTTGGTGGAGAAGGAGGAGTGGTTCAAGGCGGAATTTATTCATGGGTTATACGTTATAAACCACCAAATAATGACGAAAAAGTCGTAGTTAGTGGTTTTGTCAATGTTCTTAGATAATTCAATAAACTAGTTAAAAAGAAAAAGGCTACAACTAGTAGCCTTTTTCTTTAATTCTGTTGTCGTATTATTTTATTTTTCAGAGGTAATACTTGCTTTCAAAAATTCGCGATTCATTCGTGCGATATTTTCAATCGAAATACCTTTAGGACATTCAACCTCACACGCACCTGTGTTTGTGCAATTTCCAAATCCTTCCTCATCCATTTGACGTACCATGTTCAAAACACGCTCTTTAGCTTCAACTCTTCCTTGAGGAAGTAAAGCATATTGTGAGACTTTTGCCCCAACGAACAACATGGCAGACCCATTTTTACATGAAGCAACACAAGCGCCGCATCCTATACAAGCTGCTGCTTGAAAAGCCTTGTCAGCATTTACTTTAGGCACGGGTATGGCATTTGCATCCATCGTTCTTCCCGAAGTGTTCACTGAAATAAACCCACCAGCTTGCTGAATTCTATCAAAAGAACTTCTATCTACAACTAAATCTTTCACAATAGGAAATGCAGCCGAGCGCCAAGGTTCTACATAAATTGTATCTCCGTCATTGAAGAGACGCATATGAAGTTGACAAGTGGTGATTCCTCTATCAGGACCATGCGCTCTTCCATTAATATAGAGTGAACACATACCGCAAATACCTTCTCTACAATCGTGGTCGAAAGCAACTGGTTCTTTACGTTCATTAATCAATTGTTCATTTAGTTGATCCAACATTTCAAGGAAGGAACTATCTGTTGACACATTGTTCAAGGTATAAGTTTCCATTTGACCTTTGGCATCTTTGTTTTTTTGACGCCAAATTTTCAAGGTAATATTGATGCTTTTCGATGCCATATCAGGTTATTTATAGTTTCTTGCTGCAATTTTGATTGCTTCGTATTTCAATTCTTCTTTGTGCAAAACAGATTGTGTGGCGTCGTTACCTTTGTATTCCCAAGCTGCTGCGTACTTGAAGTTTTCATCGTCACGCAAAGTTTCTCCTTCTGCATCTTGGTATTCTTCACGGAAGTGGCCACCGCAACTTTCGTTTCTATGTAGGGCATCAACCGCCATTAATTGTCCCAATTCAATAAAGTCAGCCACGCGAAGTGCTTTTTCCAGCTCAGGATTCATTTCATTGGCATCCCCAGGAACATAAACGTCTTTATAAAATTCATCCCTAAGTTGACCAATTTCTTCAATAGCTTCTTTCAATCCTGCTTCGCTTCTTCCCATTCCAATTTTATTCCACACAATTAAGCCCAGTCTTTTGTGGAAATAATCTACTGTTTTCGTTCCATTGTTCGCTAGGAACTTTTGAATAGAATTCTTGACTTCATTCTCAGCGTCTTCAAACTCAGGTGAATCTGTTGAAATGTTGCCTGTTCGTATTTCGTTTGCTAAATAATCTGAAAGGGTATAAGGTAACACAAAGTAGCCATCTGCTAGTCCTTGCATGAGTGCCGATGCACCCAATCTATTGGCGCCGTGGTCAGAAAAATTCGCTTCTCCTGTTACGAAACATCCGGGGATGGTACTTTGTAGATTATAGTCAACCCATACTCCTCCCATCGTGTAATGCACAGCAGGATAAATTTTCATAGGAGTTTCATATGGGTTTTCATCTGTGATTTTCTGGTACATCGTGAAAAGGTTACCGTACTTCTCTCCAATCCATTGTTTACCGAGTTCCAGAATACGTTCGTCTGAAGCACTGTGCTCCCCCTTCGCAAAAGCAGCTTGTTTTCCTTTACTTCTAATTTCAGAGGCAAAGTCAAGATATACTCCCTCATTAGTATCGTTGGCTTCAATACCGAAACCTGCATCGCATCTTTCTTTAGCAGCGCGAGAAGCAACATCTCGTGGAACCAAGTTACCAAAAGCTGGATATCTTCTCTCAAGAAAATAATCTCTTTCTTCTTCTGGTATTTGGGTTGGTTTTAAATTTCCTGATCGAATTGCTTCAGCATCCTCTTTCTTTTTGGGAACCCAAATTCGTCCGGAGTTTCTCAGAGATTCAGACATTAACGTCAATTTAGACTGATTGGTTCCGTGCACGGGAATGCAAGTGGGATGAATTTGCACGAAACAAGGATTAGCAAATAAAGCCCCTCTTTTGTGAATTTTCCATGCTGCCGAAACATTACTTCTCATAGCATTAGTAGAGAGGAAGTAAACATTGCCGTAACCTCCCGAGGCAAGAACTACTGCGTGAGCTGCATGCCTTTCAATTTCTCCAGTAACTAAATTTCGCGCAATAATGCCACGTGCCTTACCATCTACAACGACAATATCGAGCATTTCGTGACGGTGATACATTTTTACCCTCCCAAGACCAATTTGTCTTGAAAGCGCGGAATAAGCACCTAATAAAAGTTGTTGACCCGTCTGACCTGCAGCATAAAATGTGCGTTGTACTTGCGTACCTCCAAATGATCTGTTGTCAAGAAGACCCCCATATTCACGGGCAAAAGGAACGCCTTGAGCCACACATTGGTCAATTATATTTCCAGAAACCTCAGCCAGACGATGCACATTTCCTTCGCGTGCTCTGTAATCCCCACCTTTGATGGTGTCATAGAATAATCTGTATACTGAGTCTCCATCGTTTTGATAGTTTTTAGCCGCATTGATGCCGCCTTGAGCTGCGATAGAGTGAGCCCTTCTTGGAGAATCTTGAAAACAAAATGCACTTACATTGTAGCCCATTTCGCCCAAGGATGCTGCAGCCGAAGAACCCGCTAAACCTGTTCCGACTATGATAACATCAATTTTCGGACGGTTGTTGGGCGCAACTAGCTTCATGTTATTTTTGTGATTGGCCCATTTCTCAGCTATTGGACCTTCAGGAATTTTAGAATCTAATTTCATATATATTTCCTTATTTAATGAAAATTAATATCGGAATCAAAGCAAATAATAAGGGCACAATTACTGCAAATCCTTGCCCGATTCTTTTAATCAATTGATTGTATTTTGGATGATTTAACCCAAGAGATTGAAAACCCGAAGCAAAGCCATGCCATAAGTGAAATCCTAGTACTGCCATGCTGCCAGCGTATATAAGCAGATATAACAGCGCTAAATTGTTCACATCCGGATTAAAGAAATCCATCACCACAGTATGGAGGTCACGGTAACCTTCTGCTAACTTCAAGTTTGATGATTTTAAAAAAAGCTCAGTACCTTTCTCTTCAATTTGAGCAGTATCTTTTGGTATTGGATTAACGCTCGGAACATGCGTGTAATAATAATCTATGTTAGGGGATTGCCCCAAATGTTCATCGATTTTCAGTTTGTAGGTATGTAGAGGTATTTCCTCTGAAATTTTCATTTTCCACCAGAAATTCGCCATGTGCGTCACTATGAATACTAAAATAAGCGAGCCTAATACGGCCATCCATCGAGAAGGTAGAGATGAATTTGCGGACGGCTTGGTATATACGTAATTAACGGGTCTTGCTTTTTTATTTTGAATAGTTAACATTATTCCATCAACAGCGTGAAAAATTATGGAAGCATAAGTTACGTAGGACAGAACTTTGATAAATATATTATGCCCCATGAAATAGGCATATTCATTGAAAGCTCTTCTGCCTTCTTCCCCTGTATTCAGAATCAATTGCAAATTACCCAATAGGTGTCCTACTAAGAAAGTACACAAGAATAAACCAGTAATTGCCATCCAATATTTTTTGGCAATCGAAGACTTGATTAGTGCGGAATTACTCATAAGTTTAAAACTTTAATTTGACTGCAAATTTAATGCATTGAACAACGCATTACAAAATAAGTTCTTATTTAGAACAATTATAGATAAGATAGATTTACTTCTGCTGAATCAACAGAAAAAATAACATTAGCTCCCACTTTCATCGCTCGATTATCAGCAATGTGCCCACAAGGAAAATCAAAAGCCACAGGTATTTTTGAGAAAGTTAAATGCTGTAAAATAATCTCAGGTACGTTCATACCGATGGTATCTGAAGTGTCTTTCATATCTGTCATTCCGCCGACGATTAGGCCTCTAATGAGTTCAAATACACCAAATTTTTTAAGTGTAAAAAGCATCCTGTCAAGATGATAGAGTTGCTCGGATAAATCTTCAATAAATAATATGGCGTCTTTGAATATGTAACTGTCTTTGGTTGCTAATAGAGAGTATATTATACTTAAGTTTCCCCCAACAAGTACCCCCTCTGCGGAACCTATTTTATAGTTGGCCTTACTTGGGTAATTTATGATAATTTCACCTCCGCAAATCGAATCAATTAATGTATTTAATGCCTCAGAAGAATTTTCTTTATAATTCAAGGGCATAGAACCGTGAATAGATTGAATCCCTAGGTTGTATAGTCGATGATGAAATACGGTGATGTCACTAAACCCAATTAGCCATTTAGGTTCACGAAGCATTGTTGCCCAATTTATACTATCTAAAATTCGAATACATCCATATCCTCCTCTGGCACATACTATAGCTTTTACATCCGGAGACTCTATTGCATATTGTAAATCTGATTGTCTAATAACATCTGTACCTGAAAAATAACCAGACTTTCCCCGACAATTTGGCGAAACCTCTGTGCGGAAGCCGTGAGAATGGAAAAATTCAACAGCATATTGAATAAATTCCGGCTCAATTGCTTTCGCGGGAGCCGTTATATAAATTAAATCACCTTTAGTTAGTGCTTTTGGGGGAATCATTTTTTCCTCGTCAATAAGGTTTCTGCGACCTGCATATCAAAACGTGTAGTTATCTTGATATTTTCCTCGTTCCCCTCGATAAGGTGAATGGGAAGCCCCATTCGCTCGGCAAGACTCGCATCATCCGTGAATGACTCATCATAAGGTTGCTCGTAGATTTGTTTTAAGACATCGGTGTGAAAGCATTGTGGGGTTTGTACAAGCCTATATTCAGTTCGATTTAACGCATGTGTAGTTTCATTTTTTACAAAACGAATTGATTCCTTTATCTGAATTACGGGTACTACAACTTTATGGTTTTCAAGGGCTCGGAAACTATTTTTTATTAATTCTTGACTAGCGAATGGCCTAACCCCATCGTGGACTGCTACGAAATCTCCTGTGACTCTATTGAGTGCATTTTTAATAGAAAAAAAACGTTCCTCACCGCCACTTATAACCGCGTGCGGGATACGAAAGTAGTGTTTGTCAACGAGTGTCTCCCAGTAGCCTTTCCAAGCGGAAGGTAAGGTTAAAAATATTTCAATCTCTTTATCTATGTTATGGAACAACTCTATGGTATGCATCAAAATTGGTTTTGCTCCAATCGTGATGAATTGCTTCGGTAAATCGCTTTCCATTCTTTTTCCAATACCACCTGCGGTAATTATAACACTTTTATTCGCCATTACTCAAATCTAGTCAATTTTTTAAAGAAGCAGTAATCAGATTGAATTTATGCGCGGATAAACCAATTTTAAAGGTATTCCCGGAAATTAATTCACCGTCACATTCCCCGTAGATTATCTTTGGTGAAGAAATGGAATAATCTAAATTTTTACCATACTCTACCTCAGGGTGTGTTAATTTAATCCCTCTTTTTACCTTGCTTAAATTAATCAGGTAGTCAATTAAAGTTACATTTTTAAAGAAAGAGTGATGTAAAAGTTGATCATTTACCTTCGCGTCTGGTTGTACAATCAATCCATCTGCAAACATAGGACCATTACAAAATGCGAGCAAGAGAATTTCCCCCTCTATTATTTTATCACCAATGTCAATCTTTACTTTTTTATTTCTATGAAAAATAAACGTGCGTAATATTGCCAGTCCATAAGAAAACCTGGTTCCAAAGCACCTTCTGTATTGTGTAAGTTTACGGACGACCTCACCGCCAAATCCAATATCACAAATATTAACGAAATATCTGATTTCTTCGTCGTATTTAACAAAAGGCACATCGACTTCTATCAGCTGAGGATTAAGCAATGTATCAATAAAATTATCCATTGTTATGTTAGCCTGTATTCCTCTAGTAAAGTCATTACCTGTTCCATAAGGAATTATGGCAATCTTAGGTCCATTTTTATTAGATACCCAACCATTGATAACTTCATTAACAGTTCCATCACCACCTATAATTAAAATGATATCTTCCTCAATGTTTTTCGCGATTTCAGCAGCGTGCATTGGAGCTATTGTTTCTGAGAGGTGAAAAGAGGCACCAAAAACTGTTTGACAATTAGCTAAGAAAATCTGTAATTTTTTAGATTTTTTCTTGCCCCCATGAAGTATGCAATGAATTGTTTTCACGGCATAAAATTAATGGGATATTAATATTTAACTTCTAAGTTGGTATATTTTTTATACAACTCTCCAAGACTATCTTTTCCGGTGATGAAATATATGTAAGATCCTGATGGAACTAAATCGCCATTTTTATCACGTCCATCCCACATAAATTCAGTTCCTTGGAAAGTAAATTGAACCTGCCCTTTCATATTTAATACCACTAAAGAGACATCCTCAAGTTGGGTCATATTTATAGTCAATAGATCATTGCTTCCATCACCATTAGGGGTAAAAATATTTGGCAATAAAAGTTCAAGGTCACTAGATTTAGGTGCGCGTTGATCTTCATTTACTATTGGTGTTTCCTTGATAGTTGAATTTTTCATAACCTCAGCTATTGGTTTACTGCTGCTTTCAATGTTATTTGGCGTAACTTTTTCCGAAAGAGAATGTTGCGTTGAGGTTTGTTGAACTGACACGGGTGTTTCTGAATAAATTTCAGCTTCTTTCAACACATTTTCAATAGGTCTATTTTGAAACTTGATAGATTCGATTTCGTCTCGATTTAGACTATTATTCGATGGTGTTTTTTCCTTGTTATCAAAGGTTTGCTGCTTTGGTGTTTCGATTGTCTTTTTTTCTTGTTGACTAGTATCAACTGTAAAATAGAGAACGCTGGTTACTGTTGCTGCAACAACAGAAACACCAATTGCAACTTTTGAGAGGAGACTTAAGCCAGTAGAGATAGAACTTGTATTTGAAATAGCTGTGGAGACATTAGACCAAATTTCAGGACGCACTGAAGACTCAAAGTTATCTAACTTGTTCTTTAATAAGTTATTAAATAAATCTTTATCTTCCATTATTTCTTTTCAATTCGTTCTCTTAAATAAGCCCTTGCTCGGAGGTATTGCGATTTAGATGTGCTTTCGGTTATCTTTAAATGCGCAGCAATATCCTGATGACTGAAACCTTCAATTGCAAACATATTGAATACCACTCTGTAACCATCAGGCATTTTTTGGATAAGCTTAAGTAAATCTCCTGCAGCTATATTTTCTAGAATTCTGTCGTTTGATACTAATTTGTATTCTACTTCATCAGTGGACTGATCACCTAATAATTTAGCATTTTTTCTTATTTGATCGATACAGGTATTTACTACAATTCGTCTAATCCAACCTTCTAATGACCCTTCGTTTTTATATTTATTTAAATAGCTAAAAACCTTGGTCATACTATCTTGCAGCATATCCTCGGCTTCTTGGCTGTTTTTCATATATCTTAGACAAACAGTCATCATTTTAGGGGCAAACTTGTCAAAAAACGTTTTTTGTGCTCTTGGATTTCCTTTTAAACATTCGGCAACGAGTGTAATTTCATCCATATTACCCTTTAAAGACTTGTGATATGATTAAAAAGTTGCACAAACTTATTTTTTTATGAAGATAGAGAAAAAATCAACTTAATAAAAGTTCTTAATTTGGCTAAAGCACTTAACTTCGAAATAGAATTTGTCATGAAAATACTTATTGTCTTAATTTTTTTTCTTGTCGCCACTTGCTCTTTTTCACAATCGCTGTCAAAAAAACCAATTTCCACTTGGAAAGGGATTCTTGGTATGAACGACAGATTAGAAATTCCGTTTCTATTTGATTTTGCTAAGAAAGGAAGACATTATTCAATGATAATAAAGAATGGAGAGGAACGAATTAAACTCCGATGTAAGTATGAGAAAGACAGTATCACAGCACATTTTCCAGGTATTGATTCCTATTTAAGAATCAAATGTGAAGGGAAAGAAATGAGAGGTTATTGGGTAAACATGAACAAAACAAGGGCACAAAAAATCCCTCTACAAGCATACACGAGTAAAGATATTTTGCGTTTTGAGTTTATTGAAAAAGAAGTTCACGTCCCTTTATTTCCACGATATAGTTTTGTGTTTAATGATGTCAAAGAAAAAAATATTGCTGTGGGAATTTTTAAGTCTGCCGATAAATTTGTCAGTGGCACCATTATGACAGAAACAGGTGATTATCGTTATTTGGATGGCATATTAAATGGTTCTCACCTTAGTATGTCTACTTTTAATGGCATTTGGGCTATGCGGATAGAGTGTGAAATTAAGGAAGACAGTCTTATTGGGGAGTTTTATAGCGGTACCTCTTATCGAACAACCTTGGGAGGAGTTGCAAACGACAGTGTTAGGTTGCGCAAGGCCAATTCACTTACTTATGTGATAAATGATCAAGCCATTAATTTTTCATCTGTAAAATCCTTGAAGGGTAAAGCTTACAATGCAAATAAAAAATCAACGTTAACCCTGTTTCAAGTAATGGGGTCGTGGTGTCCGAATTGTTTAGATGAAATAGTTTTTTTTAAGGAGCTGCATAAGGACTATGCAAAAGAAGGATTAAGCATTGTTGCAATGGCCTATGAAAACCAGAAAGAATTGAAAATAGCTCTTTCAAGATTGAAAAAATTTAAAAATCGAATGCAAATACCATACGAAATCTGTTATGCGGGTAATGCTTCTAAAGAGGAGGCCTCTGCAACTTTTCCCATGTTAAACGAAATTATGAGTTTTCCAACAAGTATACTCGTCGACGAAAATGGAAAAATCAGACATATTCACACAGGGTTTAGTGGTCCTGCTACCGGGAAAATCTACGAGGATTATAAGAAGGAAATGAGGGAAATCATCGAACAGTTACTTAAAGAATGAGGCAAGTACTTGTTTTAGGAGTTTTACTTATGGCGCAGCTGTTCTTTGCGCAATCAGTGACATTCTCGAATAAACTATGGAAAAAATCAGTTCAAAAAGCGTTTGACAAAGCTGATTTCAGTGCTATCAGTCCTATACTAATTACAAGAGAATGTATAATTGTAATGCCAATTTCTGATGACTTAAGAAGTCGTTTGTTTGAGTCACATAACTCCAATTTTTCTTCAGAGAGAAACTTATTTGAGAAGCAAATAACCTATCACTCCAAGTTTTGGATTAAAAATAAAAGTTCTAAGATTACAGAAATGAGAATATTATCCTCTGTGGAAGGGGTATTTTATACAATTTTCATTCAATTAAAAGCTCATGGTTCAAACTACATGATCAAATTTCCCAGATGCTTTTTACACAACCACCAGTATTTCACTACAGGAGATATAGAGTTATTTAAGCAGTAAAAAATTAATCTCTGATCAAGAACTGATATTTGTCGATATTTTTTAATGCGATGCTTGTACCTCTTGCCACAGCACGAAGGGGATCTTCAGCAATGTGTACAGGTAGTTTCGTTTTGGCGGAAATTCTTTTATCAAGACCACGCAACATAGATCCGCCACCAGCAAGGTAAATTCCTGTTTTGTAGATATCAGCAGATAATTCAGGCGGTGTCATCTCTAAAGCACTTAAAATAGCTTCCTCAATTTTAGAGATAGTTTTATCTAAAGCATGAGCTACCTCCACATAAGACACCATGATTTCTTTTGGAATTCCTGTCATTAAATCGCGTCCTCGTACAGCAAAATCTGCAGGTGGATTTTCTAATTCAGGAAGAGCTGCACCAACTTCAATTTTTATTTGTTCAGCTGTCCGTTCACCCACAAGAATGTTATGTTGGCGACGCATGTATTCTTCAATATCGTTTGTAAAGTCATCTCCCGCAATTCGAATTGACTTATCACAAACAATTCCTCCTAGGGCAATAACAGCAATTTCTGATGTCCCTCCACCAATGTCGATAATCATGTTTCCCATTGGTTCTTCTACATCTATTCCTATTCCAATGGCAGCTGCCATTGGTTCATGAATAAGGTATACCTCTTTTGCTCCTGCATGTTCTGCGGAATCTCGTACTGCACGTTTTTCTACTTCTGTAATACCAGAAGGGATACAAATAACCATGCGAAGTGATGGGTTGAACAAACTTCTTCCTGGGTTGATCATTTTAATCATACCACGAATCATTTGCTCAGCACTTTGGAAGTCTGCAATAACACCATCTTTCAAGGGCCTAATTGTCTCAATCATTTTATGCGTTTTGCCATGCATTTGTTGAGCTTTTTTTCCGATGGCAACAATTTTACCAGTTTGAATATCTTTTGCAACAATAGATGGTTCATCAACCACAACCTTGTCGTTCCAAATAATCAGCGTATTCGCAGTGCCTAAGTCTATAGCAATTTCTTGAGTTAAAAAGCTAAATAATCCCATTTCGTGTCCCCACTTTAAATAATTAAGAAGCTACTAATTTGCTCAATTGCGTCTTTGAACTCCTTATTGTATGTAAAGATATAAAAGTTCAGTTGATTTAAAAAAATTAGTGCTTAAAATGACGAATTCCCGAAAATACCATCGCCATTTCGTTTGCATTACAATAATCTATTGATAATTGATCCTTTACTGACCCGCCAGGCTGAATAACCAAATTTATCCCTTCAAGATGTGCAATCTCTACGCAATCAGGGAAAGGAAAGAAGGCGTCACTTGCCATGACCGCATTGCTTAAGTCAAAATTAAATGTCTTTGCCTTGTGTATGGCTTGCCGCAATGCATCCACTCGAGAGGTTTGTCCTGTGCCACTGGCTAATAATTGATTATTTTTCGCTAATACGATGGTATTAGATTTCGTGTGCTTAGCTATTTTATTGGCAAAGAGGAGGTCGGATAAACTCTCAGAAGAAACTTGTTTATGTGTTACGGTAGTCAGATTTTCCTCTTTTTCAGTTTTTAAATCTTTGTCCTGGACTAAGAAGCCATTCAATGAACTTCTTACCTGTTTTTGATTAAAGTCAAATCCATGTTGTTGTAATATTACTCTATTCTTTTTGGATTTTAGCAACGCTAAACCCTTCGCATCGTAACCGGGAGCAATCAGCACTTCGCAAAAAAGATCATTTATAAGGATGGCTGTATTTTCATCTATGAATCCGTTAGAAATAAGTATACCTCCAAAAGCACTCACAGGATCGGCGGAAAGAGCGGCTTCGTAGGCATCCTTGACCGTATTTTTTGTGGCTAAACCACAGGCATTATTGTGTTTGAGAATGGCAAAAGTTGGGCCATCAAGCTTGAATTCTGCCATCAAGTTAATGGCAGCATCAACATCCAAAAGATTATTGTACGACAATTCTTTCCCATGTAACTTTTCGAAAATAGCATCTAAGTCACCACAAAACCATCCCCGTTGATGAGGGTTTTCACCATATCTAAGTATTTCTGATCGCTGCTCACTTATTTTTAAGTAAGGACTATTATTGGCGGTAAAATAGTAGTGTATGGCGGTATCGTAGTGAGATGAAATATTAAAAGCTTCACCGGCGAGATGCTTACGTTGTGCGTTTGTTGTTGAACCAGTCTGGGTAATTAGTAACTCTAACAGATGCGCATATTGAGTGACAGAAGATATAATGACCACATCTTGATAGTTTTTAGCGGCTGCACGAATTAAGGAAATGCCACCAATATCAATCTTTTCTATAACATCTTCATGGGATGCTCCTGATGCTACGGTTTCTTCAAACGGATAAAGATCTACAATGACAAGATCAATGTGAGGAATATCGTGAGATTCAACAGCTACTTGATCTTCAGGGAGCTCCCTTCTGTTTAAAATACCCCCGAAAATTTTAGGATGTAATGTTTTTACTCTTCCCCCCAATATTTCTGGGAATTGGGTCAAGGTTTGTACTGAGATAACAGGAATATGCAGATCCTCAATAAATTTTTGCGTTCCTCCCGTAGAGTAAATTACCACGTCATTGGCATGCAATTGTTTAACGATTTCATCTAATCCTTCTTTGTAAAACACCGAAATTAAAGCAGATTTAATCTTTTTAAAATCACCCATTGTTGTAAAAATAAGGTGCAAAACTACCTATTATTTCATTTTTTTATTCGGTAAATCTTTAAACAATTTGAATAAGTTTTCAATGTTAAGAGATTATTAACAAATTATAACGCTCAATTAATAAAAACATAACCTTCCATTAATTTCAAGATTATGGCAATACCCTTCCTTTGCATGAGAAAAAAAATACAAATGAAAAGATTTATAAACGGATTGCTTTTGGGAATAATGTTTTGTTTATCCGGTTCATTATTGGGCCAAAATGCAAGCATTAGTGGTCAAATAACAGATGCATTGACAAGTGAAAAGTTATTCAGCGTAAAAATAGTAATACAAGGTTTAGGTAAGGGTGCAACGAGTGATTTAGAGGGTAAGTACAGCATTAAAGGCCTTACAGCGGGCTCTTATAAAGTTGAAGTTCGCTACAACGAATACAATAATTTATTGTTGGATGTTAGCCTAAAAGAGAATGAGGTTTTTTTGCTGGATTTAAAACTTGAGAAGGCATCGCAATTAGGACCTGTCACCTTGCAAGGAAAGGTTAGAAAAGACGGTTCAGTTGACAACATCCGAATGATTCGGATGACACCAAATAATATTAGTGTAATCAGCAGAGAGTTAATTTCAAGGACTCCGGATTCGAAGGTTTCGGAAGTGCTTAAGCGTGTGAGTGGAGCTAGTGTTCAAGACAACAAATTTGTGGTGGTGAGAGGGTTAAGTGATCGATATAATTTCGCGTTAATCAATGGAGCACCACTTCCAAGTTCCGAAACAGATAGGAAGGCCTTTTCTTTTGATATTTTCCCATCTAGTTTTTTAGATAACCTAATTATTATCAAAACTGCCACGCCTGATATGCCTGGAGAATTTTCTGGTGGAGTGATAGATATTAATACTTCAGAACCTAAGGATACGAATTTTCAAAGTTTTCAAATCAGCGGGGCTTATAATGCCATAACAACTTTTAGAGTAAATAATACATACACAGGGTCGAGTACAGATTTTCTTGGTTTTGGCGGAAATGCTCGGTCACTTCCTGAAGGTATAGCCTCTACCGAAGAATTCAATACTATGTCTGCTCAGGACAAGGCAGAGCAAGCAAAATTGATCAATACCTCCTGGGGAACTTTTAGTTCAAGAGCACTTCCTAACCTAACTTTACAGTATAATCTGAGTCATTTTATTCCTCTTAAAAGGAAAAGATCTTTGGGGCTTGTTTTCGGTTACATTTATCAAAACAATCAGAGTTTTAGTGTAAATACCCGCAGGGAATTTGAGGAGCAGTCTACGGGAGTAATTACGAAAAATGAATTGAAGGATTCTGTATTTACAAATGCCATTTTAAATAGTGGGATGTTGAATTTGAAATTTACATTAAACCCTAAAAATACGATTTCTCTAAAGAATCTCTACTCCATTACGGCAGACGATAGGCTAAGTATTCGTAAAGGCCGTCGCGACATGGATATTGAGTCTGTCTATAATGAGAAGGCAACCAACATGTGGTATACCCAGAACAACTTATACACTTCCCAATTAATTGGTGCCCATGAGTTGAAAAATAAGGCGAAAATAAACTGGAATGCAGGTATGAGTGATGTTCGGAGACAGGTTCCATTCTTACGGAGAACAGTATATCAACAAGTGGACACGACGCTTCCTTACTTTGCCGTCATTCAAAATAATGATATTTCCACGTTAGGAGCAGGAAATATGTTTTGGTCTAACTTATCTGAGGGTATTTACCACTCGAAGTATGATATTTCGCTTCCTTTTGGAAATGAAGTTAATCAATATGTTTTGAAATTTGGTGGATTTCATCAGTATAGATCTCGAAATTTTGCCTCTCGAAATTTAGGGTTTTCCAAGTTCGACCCTGTCGGGTCAGAAGGATTTAATTCCAATCTATTGTTATTGCCTGGAGATCAGATTTTTGCCTATGAAAATTTAGGATTAACCACAGATGGACAAGGAGGATTTAAATTGGAAGAAGGAACAAATGTTGATGATAGCTATCAGGCCTCTTCTTTTTTAAATGCTGCATTCGGTATGTTCGATATCAAATTTGGGGATAAATTTAAAATTGTAGGTGGTGCAAGAGTTGAATCCTACAATCAAGTATTTAAATTCATTGAATTCGGCAGCAATGAACCTCAAAATTCAGATACAACGGTTATTGATTTGTTACCATCTTTGAACATTATTTACTCTTTGACAAAGAAAATGAATTTTAGAGCAAGTGCTTCAAGAACAGTTTCTCGTCCAGAATTCCGAGAATTAGCCCCATTCATGTTTTACAACTTCATCAACGATAATTTAACTTCTGGGGATCCGACATTGCAGCGAGCAAGAATAAATAATTTTGACTTCCGATATGAGCTTTTCCCGGGGAAAGGTCAATTGTTTAGTATTTCAACTTTTTATAAACAATTCTACAGTCCAATAGAATTATTATTGCGCACAGGAACCTCCGGTCAACCAGAATTATATTTCGATAATGTAGGTGATGTGGTAAATTTGGGGGCTGAAATCGAGTACAGAATGAATCTAGGAATATTGAAACCAGCTGATTCATCAAGTTTTTTAAAGGATATCACACTTCTTTTTAACGGTTCATATATTAAGTCCACTATTGATTTAAGTCAGTTCCCCGGCTTAAATGAATATAATAACGGTACAAGGCCCTTACAAGGCCAATCGCCTTATATTTTGAATGCTGGTGTTCTCTATAATGGACCTAAGAATTGGAATTTCTCTGCATCTTATAATTACGTTGCTCAACGAATTTCTATTGCAGGAAGTATTCAAGAACCTAGTGTTTGGGAAAATGGACGTCACGTAATTGATTTGCAAGTTTCAAAAATTTGGAAAGAAAGGCTTGAATTGAAATTTAACGTGAAAGATTTGTTGGCACAAGACCTTATTTTCTTCCAAGACAACAATAAGAATTACCGCTACAATAAAGGAGTGGATAGTGAATGGCAGCGTATAACGTTCGGCCAAATTGTATCCATAGGTTTGAAATATACATTTTAAGATTTTTTGAATTTGGTATGCACAATGGGCATAAGACACTATGTCTATTTACCTTTCTTAAGTGCTCTAATGGGATTTCAATATTACCAAATTATTTACAAAAGTTAATTTTTACTTAACGAACATTTAAGACTGCTATAACTTCTTGGGTACTATTTGTCTAGAAATTTGTACAATCAAAAAATAAACTAAATATGAAAAAGATTTACACAACATTAGCAGCAGTTTTACTAACGGCTGCGTCGTTCGCCCAAGACGTTTTTTGGACGCCGACTGCTTACAAAGGAGCGTTTCCTGTCACAGACAATACGCCCGCATCAGACTGGACATCTGGATGGTCGAATTTTGACCCAGAAAATACAGTTTATCCCGCAACACTTACTACAGTATCGTCTGATATTATTACTAATACAACATGGTCAGGAGTGGTTTTGATGCAAAATAAAATTTATGTAAAAAACAATGCAACCTTGACTATTGCACCGGGAACAATTATCCGTGGTGATAAAGCTACTCAAGCTACTTTAATTATAACAAGAGGCGCAAAAATTAACGCTCAGGGAACAGCATCTCAACCAATTATTTTCACTTCAAACGAAGCTGTTGGAAGTAGAAACGAAGGAGATTGGGGTGGTATTGTGATTTTAGGTCTTGCAAAGAGCAACCAACCTGGTGGAGTTGCAAATATTGAAGGTCTTGTGGCTTCAACGGATACGCAGTACGGTGGTGCATTTGATACTGATAATTCAGGAACAATCAAATATGTGCGAATCGAGTTTGCAGGTATTGCACTTGAACCAAATAAAGAGGTTAACGGAATAACTTTTGGGTCGGTTGGTTCGGCAACTACTGTTGATTATGTTCAGGTTTCTTTTTCCGGCGATGACTCTTTCGAGTGGTTTGGTGGAACAGTAAATTGTAAGCACCTAATCGCCTACAGAGGGTTGGATGATGACTTCGATACAGATTTTGGTTATCGAGGAAAAGTTCAATTTGCCCTTTCTATTCGAGACAAAGATATGTATGATGCTCCTGGAGATTCAAATTCTTTTGAATGTGATAACGATGCTGCTGGTTCAAATGCCACACCTAAAACAAAACCAATATTTTCTAACGTGACCTTGGTAGGCCCAAAAGCAAATGGATCAATTGCATTACCAACAGGAGAGAAGTTTGAAAAAGCATTTCGTCTAAGAAGAAATTCTGCGGTTTCTGTTTTGAATTCACTGGTAACTGGTTGGGAAAAGGGTCTTTCAATCGAAGGAGCTCCTGTAGTTGCAAATTTGAATGGTGATACGATGGTGTTTGTAAATAATATTTTGACAAATTTTGCAACACCAAGTTGGTTAGCGTCAAATACAAATACAGTTTTAAATTCAGGTGGTGCTACTACTCCTTGGTATCAGTCATGGTGGGTAGCTGAAGGGAACGATTCAACGGCAACACTGGCTCAAGTGAACTGGGTGAATATTTTTACCCCACTTGGAACTACTCCGGATGCTCGTTTGGCTGCAGGTTCAGTGGCTGCATCAGGTGCAACATTTACTAATCCAATATTCTTCAGTGTAGCTGCCCCAACAGTTGCTACTACTTCTTTTACCTATTGTCAAGGTGCTAACGTAACACAATTGTCAGCTACTGCCTCAACAGGAAATACATTAAGTTGGTACAACGTTGCAACTGGTGGAACTCAACTATCTGGCGCTCCTACACCAAGTACTGCTGCTCCAGGGTCATTTACGTATTATGTAAGTCAAAAAAATGCAGCTGGTGACGAAAGTCCAAGAGTTGCTGTTACCGTTACTGTTAATGCGCTTCCTTCAACACCAACGATTTCAGCAAACGGAGCAACTTCTTTCTGTACAGGTGGAAGCGTTGAATTAACATCATCCTCTGCAACAGGCAATGTGTGGTCTAACAACACTACAACTCAAGCTATTACTGTAACTACCTCTGGTTCTTACACAGTTACAGTTACAGATAACAATGGTTGTACAGCAAGTTCTACAGCAACAACTGTAAATGTTAGTAATGCACCAGCTCCTACTGTTACTTCTTCAGCAACTCAAGTTTGTTCTGGAGAGGTTGTAACATTAACATCGTCAACTGCTGATTCATATACATGGTCAAATGGAGACACAACTCAATCTATCCAAGTTACTGCCTCAGGAACGTTTTCAGTTGTTACAACGAATGATGATGCTTGTGCTGGTGTTGGAACATCAAATACAGTAAACGTAACGTTCACAGCTACACCAACTGCAGCTGGTTCGTTTACTTCAAATGGCGATGTAGTAACATTTAGCAATACCTCTACTGGAGCGTCTTCTTACTCATGGGATTTTGGAGATTTCACAAATTCATCTGCAGCTGCTCCGGTACATGCTTACGCTGTTGACGGCACGTATCAAGTTGTTTTAACGGCAATAAATGGTAACTGTACAGATACAGTAACATTTAATGTTGTAATCAATACTTCTTCATTGAATGAAATGACAGGTTTTGACCAAGTGAAATTATATCCTAATCCAACCAACGGAAATGCGACACTTCAGTTTGTAAATAATTTAGGAACTGAAACGACAATCGTACTTCAAGATCAGTTTGGAAGAATTTT
>CAMDLY010000029.1 GCA_945902115.1 Lishizhenia tianjinensis
AGTGCTTTTTCTGCTTGACTTTGAGCTTCAGCTAATTTATTTTCATTCACTAAAATGGTAGCTTTCACAATGCGCCCATTACTAACCCCCTCATTATCTTGGTTTTCGCTTCTAATTTGGATACTTGTATCAATATGAGAGAGGGCCAAGGCGTACTTTTTCTGAGCATTATAAATTTCAGCTAAATGATATTGTATTTCAGCAATTCGATACTTAATACCTATTTTTTGAGCTATTTTTTGAGCTTTAAACTGATAATATAATGCCTTATCGTATTTTCCTTCTATGAAATAAATATCTCCAATATTGGTCAATCTTCCGCTAATACATTGTTGATCTCCTATTTCTTCACAGATTTTCAGACTTTTATTTTCATACTCAAATCGCTTTTCTTTATCACCAAGCTCAGTATATACTTTGTTCATATTCAAATATGAATTGGCTAACCCACGTTTGTCTCCCAATTCTGAGCGAATAATAATACTTTCATTAATTAAATCTATCGCTTCTGCATATTTACCGAGGTGCGAGTATGCAAGCCCAATAAATGAGGATGTTGCCGCCATATTGATTTTATCATTCAGTTTTTCACTCAGCACTTTAGACTTCAGAAGTAGTTGGGTTGCCTCCTCGTGTTTACCAATTTCTGATAAAAAAACTCCTTTATAATAATAAGACGAAGCGAGCATGAATAGATCAGGTGACTCTAGTGAAAGTTTAAGTGCTTCATTTACCAATTGCAAGGCTAAGTTATTATCGCCTTTGGCAGAGACCGCTTTAGCTTTATAATTCAGCGCCCGAATATAATACCCATTTGTTTTTTGGTTGGAAAGTTCATTCAACACAGAATCACACAACCGAATGGAGTAATCGTAATTACTTTGTATGTATAAAATGGACGATAAATACGTTTTTATAGCTGGGGAAATACTTTTAACACTTCTAAGCTTGGATATTATTCGTTCAGATTTTTCATAGTTTCCGCGAATAATCTGTTCGTGAATTTGTTGTAATCGCGAATGATATTCAACATCACCACAATTTTTTGTGATGACATACTTGTATTCGGCTTCATTTATTTTTTGTGCAGAAATTCTAGACAGACAAAATAAACTGAAAAAAACTATTACTATATATGTTGTCTTAATTTTCATTTATTTTCGCAAAAATAACTACAATTATCAACCTCAACAATAAAATAATAAATCAAAGAGACAAATGGAGGGTTCCAAAAACAAAGTTGCTTATGAAAAAATGCAATCCTAGTTTACACATCTTCTAAACTCAATCCTATGATTGAAATATTGTAGTGATTCAATTCACTATGAAGCCGCTTCAGCACCCCTAGTTTTTCATGCAGGAGTTCGAGATTGATTTTCTTTGATTGGCGCTTTACTTCGGCGATGGTCATGGTTTTATCGAGTTCATTTAGTGCGATGTAATCGATTTCCAGTGTTCCTTTTCGATCCCAGAATGACCCTACATTGGTGTACTTGCCTGATTCCATTGCTTTGGTACGGCAGTATTTTTCTAACATAATTCCACTAAAGGTTTCATAATCTCTGGATATGATGCGTTGCAATTGATCGTATGCGCCAATTTCAACCATGTGCTGGTATTTGTAAATAAAACGAAACCAAAAAACCAAGAAGTTGTCGTCGATTGAATATTTCATGGTTTTGGATTCACTTTTTGTACTGAAAACAGGTGTGCTACGTTTGATGAGGTTGAAATCCCGTTCCATTTTTGTCAAATAGCCTCCAATTTCTCGCTGCAGCGCCTGTTCTAATTCACTTCGTCGGTTTCTCCCTTGTGCTATTTCGGATAGAATACTGAAGTACGTGCTATACTCGCGCCCGAATTCTTCTACCAGCATATTTTTCCCTTCATGCAGTAATAGGGAATGCTCAGCAGTGAGATAGGCGATCATTTTGTCTTTGGTATACGCCTTATTTTCCATAAACAATTCCACGTATTTAGCCACTCCGCCTGTAAAAGCGTAGAGTGCTAATAGATCCTCGGGGGTATGGCGAGGTGCATGATCGTCCAATATTTCTTTGAGCACATGCGTTTCGAAAGGCTTCAGATGAATCTTATGATTGGCTCTTCCGAACAATGGCTCTGCATGATTTTCAAAGATCTGGTACATCATAGAAATAACAGACCCCGAGACAATTAGGTTAATTTTACTGCTCGCTGCATGTAAGTCCCAAAGTCGTTGCAGGTCACTAAAAACAGATGGTGCGACATGTATAAGTTCCTGAAACTCATCGATGATAACAGTTAACGGTTGGGTTTTGGTATAGCCAAATAAAAATTCCAAAATACTTGAAATCGAGGTAGCATTACCGAGGAGCGGAACACCCAGTTTTTGTTGAATTTCATCTTGAAAATCTTGACAAAGTAAGACTTCCGATTTTTTGGCTACAAAGAAATACAGGTATTGCTCGTTTTCGTGTGCTTTGAGCAGGAGTTGTGTTTTTCCAATACGGCGTCTGCCGGTAAGCACCGTAAATTGACCCTTCTGTTTCGATTGTTTAGCGATATTTTGCAATAAAGCAATCTCTTTCTTTCGATTGTAAAACGTATCCATACTGCAAATATAGAAACAAACAGTTCCGAAACAACCATTTCGGAAAAATAAATTTCAAAGGTGTAAGTCGTCAGCATAAAGTGGACTGATAATAGGTTAAACCTTAGTAGGTGTTCCCAAATAAATTAATGTTTAAATTTAATTAATTATGGAAACAAACAGAAAGTAAAAACAGACCACTTTAGTTTGAAGACATACATCGAGTTTACATTTTTTCACTTTTACAAGTGGGTCAGAAGAATGAATTTGAGCGTCCCAAAAGATGAAATCAGAGAATTTTTGAAAGAGAAGGAGGAAAGAAAACAACATTTTTTAGGATGGAAAACAAGTACATTTTTGAGCCCAAAATGGGGTCACATAAACTCGAAGGAATCGCCTTTCTTTTAACAAATGTTTTAACAGAAAATTAAAAACCCCTGAAAATCAATGATTTAAAGGGGATTTTTACGTGGTACCTCCAGGAATCGAACCAGGGACACAAGGATTTTCAGTCCTTTGCTCTACCAACTGAGCTAAGGTACCAGCCGTTGGTGGGGGCGAAGTTAAGCATTTTTTATTTTTTACTCCAAATTACTTTTAATTTTCTTTTAATTAAATGTCCTGCTTACCTTTGTGCCATGTTGTCTGAAGATATATACATACTAGACATTGGCAATTCAGCAGTGAAGATCGCTTGTTACAGAAATGGTCTCATACAAGAGGTGAAAAGAGCAAGCTCAGAGGAGTGCTTATCTTTCGATTGGAAGAATAAAACAGTAGTTTTTGCGAATGTTGCAGCACAAGAGATGGTGTCTGAGATTAAAAAAACTGCGCGAAAATTGGTTGAAGTGGATAGCTCCTTCAGTAGTGGATTTACCTCGAAATATACGTCTATGCATACGCTAGGTATAGACCGTCTATGTAATGTGGAGGCCATGGCAAATACTGGTATAGAGGGAGATTTGTTGTGTGTGGATATCGGTACTTGTCTGAAATTTGACTTTTTAGATAGGCATAAAACGTATCTAGGAGGAAGTATCTCCCCAGGAATTGACCTTCGCTTAAAATCCTTGAATGACTACACAGCGAGATTACCTTTACTGCAAAAGAAACGATTCCCAAACATAATGGGTGCCTCGACATCACATGCGATATTATCGGGAGTGATGAAGGGTATAGAGGCGGAAATTTTTCAAATGATTAGCTGGTATGAAGCAAAATATCCTGACTTAACGATTTTTGTGACTGGGGGCGACGCAAGTTATTTTGATTTCCTACAAAAAAGTAACATCTTTGCAGACGAAAATTTAACGCTCAAAGGAATTTTTTCCATGTACAACCGCTATGCACAATAAGTTTCTTTTCTTTTTTCTTTTAGCTGTTTCCGGTTGCTTTGCACAATCTTTTTCTACGTCGCCAATTTCATATTACGGTATCGGTGAGAGATCTAATCAATCACAAGCGATTTATTCCGCCATTGGATATGCAGGCCTAGCTCACTTTGATTCCACACAATTAAATTTAGATAATCCAGCATCCTACAGTTTTTTGAGCCAAGGCAATACCCTGTTCGCCCTAGGAATGAAAGGCAAAACAACTCGGTTTGCGGATCAAGAAGCTTCTATCATACGCACGCAATTTTTGTTGGATCAATATGCTTTAGGATTTAAGCTAAACAAAAAAGTAGGTTCGGTATTTGCCTTGCGGCCCTATGCCAATCGCGGTTACCAAATAACGGATAATAATTTTACCGGAATTGATTCTATTCGATATACGTATCTTGGTAGAGGAGGGATGAGCGAAATATTGATTGGATTTGGTTACCGTCCTTTGAACACGAAAGTTTGGAAACTTTCTTTCGGCGCGAATATTGGCTATGCTTTTGGAGTGACAGAGAAAATTCGAAGGGCCCAATTGATGCCATCAACCTCAGATTATCCGGCAGGTGAACAAAATACCCTAATGCGCCTGAATAAACTAAATGTTTACACCAGTGCTTTGTTACAAATAACACCCTCTAACTACCAACAAATTGTTCTTTCAGGAGCATATGAGCCTGCGAGTTTTGCAACTAAATTAACAACGGTGTCCTCACTCTCAAGTGTAAGTCTCGGTTTAAATGGAAGACCAGTATATGACGTATTACAGGCTGATTCAACAGATAATACATATAATAGTAAGTCTTTAACTTTAGGTATTTCCTACACTATTTTCTTGCCAAAATGGAGAATACAAACGAGAGAGCTTCATCCGTCCCTTAAGATGTTAGTGTCGTATAGAAGTAATAGTTCTTTCATCTCAGGAGGGGATTCATCTTCTCATCAAGGTTGGTCTGCAGGAATTCAGTTCAATCCCGAAAAAGAGCTTTTTGAAAACTTGTCCGTACTTAAATTTGGTGAGAAATTATCTTACCGCTTGGGAGTCTTTACAGCGGAAAATAAATTTTCCGATCAGAAAATAGCCGACTTTGGCACAACATTTGGAATTGGCATTCCGATCTTGATTCAGCAATCACTTTCCTCCGTAAATCTGTCATTTCAGTTGGGCAAGAGGAGCAATGAATCAGGATCATTAGAAGAAACATACGGCGGAATGCAGGTTGGCTTAGTTTTTTGCCCCTCAAGTTTCGATAGATGGTTCAGAAAACGTAAACTAGATTAACGATACAAACATGAAAAAATTAGTACTATTCGGACTTTTAACTTTTACGAGTATTTTGAGCTTTGCGCAAAACGACTCTGTTCAAAAACGTGAATGTGATAGAATGAGATTTCTAGCGAGTGAAGAGTTAAAGTTGAAAAACTTCGCAGGGGCACTTAGTTATTATCAAAAAGCAGAAGTGATTTGCGGAAACTTTGACAAAGCGGCCTATGAAAGAATGGCGCAAGCAGCGAGTAATGCGAATGCAACAGAAACAGATAAAGTTAAAAAGGCTTTATTCGCGGATTCGCTTATTTCTATTTACAATCGGATGGAGGAAAAGTCTTTTTTTGATAATAAAAATGCGTTAATACGGGCTGGTATTTACCTTAAAACTACCACCATCGATAGGGCAAAAGCGGATGAATGGTATACTGTATCCTTAAAAAACGGTGCACAGTTCAATGAAGCACAACTGTTGACTTATTACAACAATTTGTACCAGATGTACCTTGCCTCAAAAGACGACCTCAAGGGAGCCATTAAAAAACGATTAATCAATGATTGTTTTGTGTTGAGTAAAGTTGCAACGGATGCAGCGATGACTCCAAAAACGCAAGAAAATCTTACCAGTATTTTTAATTCGTTAATCAAAACGTGCGATGATATTTTACCTGATTTGGCGGGATTTATGAAATCTCTACCTCAAGAGAAGGAAGCCAAAATCAAAACGGTAAACAACTTTATGACCATATTAAAAGATAAAGGTTGTTCAGGAAGTAAGGAGTATGAAATGCTTGTAGATACTATTATCAAAGTAGATAACAGCATCGATGCCGTATTAGCTAAAGCAAGCCTTCAAATGGCAAAGAAGCGTTACGACGATGTTATTTCTTCATACCGTACAGCTATCAATATGTCCACTAGCAACACTCAAAAAGAGGATTTGGAGTACGAAATTTTAGAAATAATTTTTTACAAGAAAGATAATATAAGGGGTGCTTACAATATGGCACTTGGAATCAATGGCTCCAAACGTTCAAAAGCCTTAGAAATCGCCGCAGATTGTGTCGCTCAATTGGCAAATTCTTGTGGATCGAGTACTTTTGAAAGAAAATGTAACTATCTCTATGCGGCCGAACTTGCTCAAAGAGCAGGAGACGGCGGCAAGGCATCGAGGTATAGGGCTATGGGACCTTCTTCTACAGAGATTTTCACAGAAGGAAACCCATCTTCAGCGAGCCTCCCTTGCTGGGGTGTTTCAGTATCATTGAAATAGAACTTGAATATTTTCAACAATCTTATAAAAGTAATTCCTATTGTATGTGGTGCAATGGGAATTCTTTTTTCTTGCGAGAATTCAATGTCAGAAATACAACGCGTCAGTATTAATTACGATACACCCGATGAAATCTCTAAAAATTTGAGATTAGTGTATTATGATTCTGCAAAAACCAAAATTGAATTATTTGCCACGAATACTGAAAAAGTAAATGGAAGGCAAGAGATCACTCGATTAAAAGATTCTTTGAGGGTAAATTTTTACGATAAATCAGGTAAAAAAATTTCCACACTATTTGCTTTATACGGTGAAATTAATGACTTGAAAAATATGGTTTATGTTAAGGATTCCGTGCGATTCTATAATTTTGATAAAAAACAACTCCTTGAAACGGAAGCACTATATTGGAACCGCTCGGATAGCTCAATTTATACTGAAGGACAGGTTATAGTAAAGTCTCCGGATGGTTTGGCTTTAGGAACAGGGTTCAAAACAAAGCAAGATTTTGGTAAATACACAATACTAAAACCCCAGGGGCAGATTTTAGTAAAAGATTCAAAAAAAGAAAATTAAGATTTATGAATACGTACAATACAATCATGAAGTATTTTTGGCTTACAGCTGCCATAATCATCTTTTTAGTTGTCACCGTTATGGGTGTAAAGGAAGGTTTTGGCAAGTGGGTATTTTACTACCTGTTTGTAATGTCTTCTCTTGGTATGTATTTTTTTAAGATGTGGATGATGAAGAGATTCGTGAAGCATCAATCTTATCTCCAAGAAATTAAGGAAAAAAATAAAGAAAAATTGTAACAAAATAATCTTATTGATTGTCTTATAAGCTATGAAGATCCTATTTGTTCTTTTTCTAACAATTACCTCATGTAACTGCTTTGCCCAGCAGTTTGTGAAGGGTCTTGTCACAGACGAGAAGGGATCGCCAATTCCTAACGCGAAAATTTTTATAAAAAATGATGTCAGCCAACGAACAGTGGCTGATTTAGCAGGTAAGTATTTATTATCCTTAATGCCTGGTGAATATTTTCTCGTTTTCAGTTCTTCTGGCTTCGAAGACAGAGAAACGTATATTTCCATTGCAGGCATAGATCTCGTAAAGGATATTCAATTGTTTCCCGTAAAAGCTAAGGATCTTGGATCTGTAGAGTTGTCAGCAAAAAAATATAACCCAGGAAGGGATATCATGCTCAAAGTGGTAGACAAGAGAGACCAGATGAATCCCTGGAATCACAAACATAAAGTAGATGTTTACATAAAAGCTACAGAAAAAATTGATCGAAAAGCAAAACCTGAAAATTCGAAAAAAGATGACGACCTTCTGGCCTCGGACAAAAAAACCGATTGGACCGACAACTATAACCTCGTGGAGGTGCAACTTAACCGTTCCTATGCGCCAGTGAATAATGTGAAAGAGATAAGGAATGCATACACACTTCGTGGGAAAGATTATTTTCTTTACTATACAACTACCGTTAAGTCAAACTTCAACTTCTTTGAAAACTTACTACAGTTGGAAGATCTTCACGAGAATCCAATCATGTCTCCTATTTCTGTTCCGGGGATTTTGAGTTATCGTTATAAGCTGGAGGAAAAAATTGAACGTAACGGTCAAAAGATTTCTAAAATCAAAATAATCCCAAGAAACATTGCCACGACAACTCTTGAGGGATATATCTATGTTATAGACAGTTTATGGATAGTAGATAAACTAGAATTAACCTTGAATAAAGGAAATTTAAAGAGATACGATTATTTCACCATAGAACAAACGTTTTCACATCCCGGAGATTCACTATGCCTTTTAGAAAAGCAAGTATTTAAATATGGAGGTGTATACGGAGGTGAGAAATCTAATTGTGTAACGGAGGCGGTATTTAGTAACTACGATTTTGGAGTAAATTTCAATAAGAAATTTTTCAACAGCGAAGTGGCAGTTACCGCAAAAGAGGCTTATGAGAAAGATACTTCTTTTTGGGTTGAAAAAAGGCAATTGGTTCTCACAGAAGAAGAAATTAGATTCATTGAAGTTAAGGATAGTATCAAAGACGCGCAAAACAGAACAGAGTATATCGATTCTGTTGATGCAATTTTCAATAAGGTAACGGTACTCAAAGTATTGTGGTTTGGAATAGACCATCGCAACAGAGTTAAAAAATATCAATGGACGATTGGGTCTTTAGCGACCGTGGTTCAACCAATGTTCATCGGCGGACCTCGAATAACTCCAAATTTTGATTATTTTAAGAAATGGAAAGATGAAAGAACCTTGGACTCGTATACCCGAATTTCCTATGGTATTTTAAATAATGATGTGAAAGGTGACACTTGGTGGAAATACCGTTTTGACCCCTTTCATCAGGGTTTTTTCAGGTGGTCATTAACTCATGATTTCGATGTGATACGTGGCTACGACGCCATTACACAGATATACAAAAGAGAGAATTTTATTGAGGCAACTAAAATGCGTTCGTCATTCGAATATGAGCTATTCAACGGATTTTATGTGGATTTCAGTGCTGAATTTTCTGAACGCCGTTCATTAAGAGGTTTAAATAAGGTAACTTTTTTCGATCAATGGTTTCCGAATACAGATTTTGTTGATTTTGATTCTTATCAAGCCATGCTGTCAGACATTACGTTGTCATATACTCCGAAGCAGAGGTATATGAGGGAGCCATACAGAAAAGTTATTCTCGGATCCTCTTGGCCAACATTTTATTTAAATTACGAAAGGGGAATTCCCTCGTTGTTTGGCAGTGATATAGACCACGAATACATACAATTTGATATTCAACAAGCATTTAAAATTGGTACACTTGGCACGACGAATTACCGATTTTCGATAGGTAAGTTTTTATCTACACGAAGTCTTTATGAACCAGATTTTAAATTTCAACGAAGAAGCGATCCCATTTGGTTTTCTAACCCGCTCTATTCATTTCAAGGCCTAGATACCTTGTTAAGAACCACTAATTATTCTACTGAATTACATATTGTACATCACGACAATAGTGCCATCATAAATAAAATTCCATTCATGAAGAAAACAAGAATTGGATTGGTATTGGGGGCTGGGGCGCTGTATGTAAAGGAGTACAATTGGTTACACCTTGAGGCATTAGCTGGATTAGAAAGAAGTTTTAAAATTTCAAGGAGAAGGCTAAGGATTGGCTTATATGGTGTGCTCTCCGCTGGAAACAAAATGCCTGTAAGAGCTGATTATAAGATTTCTTTCGCGATTTTAGACGACAGGAGTATGAAATGGAATTTCTAGGATTTCTCTTTTTTAGGAAAGTATACGCGTTGGCGTAAAATCATCATAATTACTCCTATTGAAATACACGCATCTGCAAGATTCCAAATAGCAGGGAAAACCTCATTTCCTCCAACTAATGGAACCCAATTAGGCCAGGTTACATCGAATTGAAACATGTCAACCACACTTCCCAACAAGAATCCTTGGTGCCTTACCTCAAAATCAATCGGATAGTCTTTACATTTCGCAAAAATGTCAGTACCCTCCATCCAATTGTACTGATGGCAGGGATTGAACGGAAAAATAAAGTCATGGAGCATGGAGTCTATTAGATTTCCTGTTGCACCGGAAAAAACGAGCGCAATAGCTATAAGATATTCTGTTTTCACCCCCTTCTTTGCTTCTCTGAAAATATAGAAGGCAATAAAAATCACAGCAATAAACCGGAAAATACTGAGAGCAAGTTTATGCCAAATACCAGAACCGAAAGTAGTTCCAAATGCCATACCTTGATTTTCTGTATACCGAATCTTAAACCATTCTCCAATAACATTATGGTACTCCCAAGGTAAAAAATTCGCCTTGATGTATAGTTTTATGGCTTGATCAACGATGAGAAGAGCAATTATTAAAATTCCGACAATCGTAAGTTGCCTTTTCACTTATCGCTGAGCATTTTTAGCATCAATACTCATCGTAGCATGGGGAACCAATCGTAATCTTTCTTTGGGAATCAATTTACCGTTAACACGACATATCCCGTATGTTTTATTTTCAATTCTCATCAAAGCGGCTTGTAGATTTAAAATGAACTTTTCTTGTCTCGCCGCAAGTTGCGCTAATTCTTCTCTCGATAAAGTTTCTGAGCCGTCTTCCATCATATTAAATGTGCGACCAGTATCATCTGTTCCGTGGTCATCCGCGTGCGACAAAGAACCTATTAACAAGTTGTAGTCTTCTCTAGCCTCACTCAGTTTCACTAATATCAATTGTTTGAACTCCTCTAGCTCTGAGTCTGTATATCTATTTTTTTCCGCTGACATATTGCTTTATTTGGGGGCAAATATATGATTTTTCAACACTTAACAATTCCGTTGTGAATAAAAAAAATTAAATAATGACAAGTATCTGGTAGAATTTCAGCTGAATACCGTGAATTATGCGAATTTAAATATACTTTCGTTTTATGATTCGCCTTTTTTCTGGAAATCGAGTGGGTGTATTGTTCTTGCTTCCACTTTTCGTAATTATTTTTCAAATTCTGCATTGGCAAACCGGTCAGGTGGAGAGTCAAGTGAATGATTTTGGATTCTGGGGAGAATTATTCGTACCCGAATATTTGTCTTATTTCTTATCAGGGATATTTATTACCGGTAACGCACTCTTATTAAATAGAATCTATAATAGGCATCAATTTCTTGATAAAAACTCATTCTTAACATCTCTGCTGTATATAGTTTTAATCACTTTTTGCCATGCTTTTTACCACTTCGACTATTTAATATGTGTGCACTCGTTATTATTATTGATGTTGCAGCAATTCTTTGAAATTAAACAGCAAACAGATGCAAGAAAGCATGTTTTTAATGCTTTCGTTTTTATCGGTGCAGCATCAACTTTACAGCCATTATTACTTTTATTCTCACCTTTCTTTTTGATATCTCTTTATAACCTTCGATCTTTTTATTGGAGAGAATTCATTTTAGCACTCTTGGGTATTGCTCTGCCATTTCTTTATTGCTTGACTTTTTTGTGGTGGTGTAATTTGGACTATATAGATAACGTTGATTTTAGCACTTTCTCCTACCAATTCACCGATTTTATATGGAATTTTTTATTTATCGCATTAATAATTATTATTACATTTTTTGGGTTGCGCCCAAAACTCAAGAAATCTTCGGTTCGATTGAAAAAACAAGTTCAAGTACTTTGGATTTTAGTCATTATGGGATTATGTGTTGGAGTATTTTCTCTCCTACAGAAAAGTGAAGGGGACAATTTAACAATAGCATTGTTGTTTTTAATAAGTTTATCAACATTTAGCTTCTTGCACAAAACCTATGGGGTAATATCCGTCTGTATTTTATACTTTTCGATAGCATATTCTATGTTGAAATTTTTCATCGCGTAAACGCATATCATTGCTTAATTGTAAGTACTTTTGAAACAAATTCTAAACAATGAAATTCGGAGTTGTTACTTTTCCTGGTTCAAATTGTGATCAAGATATGATATATGTTTTGAGAGATCTTTTAAACCAGGAGGTCGTTTCCTTGTGGCATAAAGAAACCGATTTATTGGGAGTGGATATGATTGTGTTACCGGGTGGATTTTCTTATGGAGATTATCTGCGTTCTGGTGCTTTGGCAAAATTTTCTCCAATCATGAATGAGGTAGTGAGTCACGCTAATAAGGGGGGATATGTTTTAGGAATATGCAATGGATTTCAAATATTGACAGAATCCGGACTGCTTGAAGGTGCATTGTTGCATAACGACAACCAGCGCTTTATGTGCAAAAATGTTTATTTATCCCCAGTGTCAAAAACCTCGGCAATCACCAAATCATTGAATAAAGAAACAAGTTATAAAATACCAATTGCTCACGGTGAAGGGCGATTTTATGCTTCTAATGAAGTGATCGATCGATTGGAGGGGAATGACCAAGTTCTATTTCGTTATGTGACACACGAAGGACAAACAAGCCCTGAAGCTAATCCTAACGGCTCAATAAATAATATTGCAGGAATTACAAATAAAAATAAAAATGTTTTCGGTATGATGCCCCATCCGGAACGTGCTTCAGATAAGCAGTTAAATAATCTTGATGGGATCAGTTTATTCGAATCGATTTTAGCTCACTGTTCATGAGAATTTTACTTTTAGGATCAGGAGGAAGAGAACATGCATTGGCTTGGAAAATAGCACAGAGTTCCGTGTTAGACGAGCTATTTATTGCTCCAGGTAATGCCGGTACAAGAAATCATGGTAAGAATTTATCATTTTCACCCACCGATTTTGAATCAGTTAAAAAGCATGTCCTTGAGTTGAATATCAACATGGTTGTTGTTGGGCCTGAGGAACCTTTGGTAATGGGAATTTATGATTTTTTTATGAAAGATCCATTGCTAAAAAATATACCGTTAATAGGTCCAAGTATGGCTGGTGCTCAATTGGAGGGAAGCAAAGATTTTGCGAAAAAATTCATGCACAGACACAGTATTCCAACAGCAAAATACGCGACTTTCTCATATGAGACCCTAGAGGAAGGAATTAAATATTTGGAGTCCATGAAAGGCCCTTATGTTTTAAAAGCAGATGGACTAGCTGCAGGAAAAGGGGTCTTAATTATTCAAGATGTGGAGGAGGCCAAAATTGAACTTCAAAGCATGCTCTCTTACGAAAAATTTGGGGCGGCAAGTAAAAAAGTAGTTATAGAGCAGTTCCTAACTGGTATTGAACTGAGTGTGTTTGTATTGACAGATGGCAGTTCATTTAAATTATTACCTGAGGCAAAGGATTACAAACGAATTGGAGAAGGTGATACTGGATTGAATACCGGAGGAATGGGAGCTATTTCACCTGTGCCATTTGCAGATGCTGCATTTATGGATAAAGTTCACAACAGAATTATTGTTCCAACCATAAAAGGTTTGAAACAAGAAATGATACCGTATAAAGGTTTTATTTTCTTCGGTTTGATCAATGTGAAAGGAGATCCATTCGTGATAGAATATAATTGCAGAATGGGCGATCCTGAAACTGAAGTGGTAATACCTCGCTTGAAATCAGATATTTTAGACTTATTTGAGGGGGTGGCAACCAACACCTTGTCTGAACGAGACATTCAATTTTACGACAAAAGTGCTGCTACTGTAGTGATGGTGTCAGAAGGATACCCTGAATTTTATGAAAAAGGAAAAGTCATATATGGCCTAAAATCGGTTGTCGAAAGCATTGTTTTTCATTCGGGTACTGCATCCGATGGTCCGTCAGTGCTTACCGCTGGAGGAAGAGTCTTGTGTGTGACTTCTTACGGAAGAAATTTAGAAGCTGCAATTGAAAAGACTTATGATTCCGTGGCTAAAATTTCATTCGAAGGAGCGTATTTTAGAAAAGATTTAGGATTTGATGTCCTTTAATATGGAAGACTATTCAATTCAGTTGATTCTTATGTCTTTAGTGTTTTCTGCCTTCTTTTCAGGAATGGAGTTAGCCTATTTGTCCTCTAACCGTTTGAAAGTCGAATTACAGATTCAGAAAAAAAAAATTTCGTCTTCAGTTTTAAAAACAATCTACAAAAGCGAGTCAACCATGATCGCCCTAATGCTTCTTGGAAACAATATTGCGCTAGTGATATACGGTATTTCAATGTCTGAGGCGCTCAGTCCAATTTGGATTAATTTGAATATTGAAAATCAATTTTGGATATTGTTTTACCAGACAATTTTATCGACTATTATTGTACTTTTTACCGCAGAATTCTTGCCTAAAGCTATTGTGCAATTAAATCCAAATTGGTTTTTGAGTTTCGGCCTGATTCCATTGTATTGTTGCTTTTTAGTGATGTATTTACCTACACAAATTATTCTGTTGATAAGCAACATTTTTTTGAGAATTAGCGGTAATAAAACGCAAATAGAAACCAAGGTATTTTCTAAAATCGACTTAGAACATTATGTAGACGATATTTCCTCTCGAATGAAAATGGAGGAGAAATTAGGGAATGAGATGTTTATTTTGAAAAATGCTTTAGAATTTTCAAAATTAAAAGCAAGAGACTGTATGATCCCAAGAACGGAAATTATTGCTGTTGAGTTAGAAGAATCGCCCATTATTGTGAAGCAGCTTTTCATTGAAAAGGGTTTGTCTAAAATAATTGTATATCGTGAGGATATTGATAACATTATTGGGTATGTACATAGTTTTGATTTTTTCCAAAATCCAGAGAAAATAGGTCAAATTTTGAAGCCAATAAGTTTTGTTCCAACGGTAATTTCGGGAAAAGAATTATTGGAAAAATTTAATAAGCAAGCAGGAAATGTTTCTGTGGTGACAGATGAATATGGGGGGACAGCAGGAATTATTACCCTAGAAGATGTCATCGAAGAAATCTTCGGGGAAATCATCGATGAATACGATAAGCCAGACCTCATTGAACAAGTTGTTAGCGATGAAGAATTTTTGTTTTCTGCTCGTATTGAAATTGACTATCTCAACGAGACTTATGGACTTGATATACCTGAGGCCGATGATTACGACACATTAGCAGGGTACATTTTGTATAACTTGGAATATATACCCGTTGCACAAGAACAAGTCAAAATTAATAAGTTGTTATTTACCGTAATAGAGGTGAGTGATAGAAAAATCGAAACAGTTAGCATAATTAAACGATAATATGAAGATTCACTCTCTGTTAATCTTAATTTTCTATACACTAACAAGTTGCGCTCAGAAAGTCATTAATTTACCCGACGAACTAAAAGAGATTTCAGGAATAGAGCTTTATAAAGACAGCATATTTTTCGCCATTAATGATGGGGGTAATAAAAGTGTCATTTTCGTTCTTGGAAGAGATTATAAGTTGCTAAAAATTGTTGAAGTTGAAGGTGTTAAAAATCGAGATTGGGAGGCATTGGCAATCGACGACAAATACCTATATATTGGAGATATAGGTAATAACTTGAATTCACGTAAGAATTTACAAATTCATAGAATTTCTATTCAGCGCTTGCTGGAAAAAAATAAAGTTGAACCAGAAACAATGGAAATCAATTACGCAGAACAAAAGAAATTTCCTCCAGCTCCTACAGATTTATATTTTGATGCGGAGGCCATGATGGCGTATGATGGAAAGCTATGGATTATAACGAAGAACCGAACAAAGCCGTTTGACGGTAAATCACTCGTATATGGATTTGAATTTAAGGCTGGGCAGGAAAAAACACTTACAAAAAATTTTGAATTAACAGCAGGCAAGGGGGGGTGGTTAACAGACTCCTTTACAGCCGCCGCTTCCCATAAGGACTATGTATATTTACTTACCTACACTCAAATAATCAAGTATAAATGGAAGGATAACACTTTACAAAAAGTAGGAGTAAAATCATTTTCTTCCTATGCGCAAATGGAAGCAATTACCATAAATGAAAGAGGAGAAATATTTATTGCAAACGAAGGGCATAAGTGGTTAGGTAGACATAAAATACAACAATTTCATTGGAAAAAGTGATTGAACTTAGACTTTTTGATGCGGTAATTTTTGATATGGATGGTGTGCTTATCGACTCAGAGCCCCTATGGAAAGTTGCGATGGAAGAGGTCTTTCAGCAATTAGGTTCTAATTTAACTAAGAAGGATTTTGAAAAAACAGTTGGGTTGCGGATTGATGAGGTAATTGGCTTTTGGAATAAACAAGAAAATTGGGGAATTACTGATTTATTAGGTGTCGAAAATCGCATATTAAATAAAATGGTTCAACTGATTGAAGAAAATCCCTATCCACTGCCTGGTGTCATAGAAACTTTGAACTTCTTAAAAGATACGCACCTAAAAATTGGTCTTGCCACATCTTCCTCCACGCGGTTAATTGACGCTGTCTTGCACAACATTGGCATTGCTAGTCTTTTTGATTTTGTGCATTCTGCGGAACATGAGGAATTTGGGAAACCTCATCCAGCGGTTTATATTCATGTTGCAAAAGTACTTAACGTTCCTCCTCAAAGGTGTCTGGTAATTGAAGACTCATACAATGGAGTCATAGCCGGTTTGGCTGCTAAAATGAAAGTAGTATGTATCCCTGAAAAAACACACGAGCCAAATCCGAAATTAGCTCTAGCGGATTACATGTTTCATGATATGACAGATTTAAAAAAAAACATTCAAAAATAATTTTTTAGTAATAGAATAGTTAAATTTAGAACCTAAACTATTGCTAGAATGAAAATAATTCTCCTCGTTTTGGGTATGCTACCCATTTTTTCCATTGCCCAAAGAAATTGCCATACTATGGAAAACCTTAATCTGTTGCTTCAAGAAGACGAACATTATCTCGAAAGATTGGAAAAGTTAGAACAATTTACACAACATGCTATTTCAAGCGGAAAGGTCAACCAAAACAAGGCTGTAATTACGATTCCTGTGGTAGTTCATGTTGTTTACAACACGTCATCGCAGAATATTTCAGACGCTCAAATTCAGTCGCAACTGAATGTGCTTAATCAGGATTTTAGAAAATTAAATTCAGATGTTAATTTAGTCCCATCAACTTTTACAAGTTTAGTTGCAGATGCTGAAATAAACTTCTGCTTAGCAAACAGAGATCCAGCAGGAAATGCTACGTCAGGAATTCTGCGTGTTCAGACAAGCCAAACTTCCTTTTCAACGAATGACGGTGTAAAGTACGCTTCCTCTGGTGGAAGCAATGCTTGGCCAACTAATCAGTATTTGAATATCTGGGTTTGTAATATGAGTGGAGGGATATTGGGATATGCTCAATTTCCAAGTGGAGTAGCATCAAGTGATGGTGTAGTAATTGGGTATACTTGTTTCGGGACGACCGGGACTGCCCAAGCGCCGTTTAATAAGGGTAGAACGGCCACCCACGAGGTAGGACATTGGTTAAACTTGCGTCATATATGGGGTGATGCAACCTGTGGAAATGATTTAGTTTCGGATACTCCGGTGCACAATACCTCAAACTATGGTTGTCCTTCTCACCCTCGATCGAATTCTTGTGGCACATCCGCAGAAATGTTCATGAATTACATGGATTACGTCAATGATGCGTGTATGCAGATGTTTTCTAATGGTCAAAAGGCAAGAATGCAAGCGCTATTCGTTTCTGGAGGTGCACGAGCAAGTCTCGCATCATCTCCAGGTTGTTCTGGCACCTCAGGCGGTGGAACTTCGACACCAGCATATTGTGCAGCAACAGGAAGTAATACACAATACGAATGGATAGCTAATGTCAAATTCAATACAATTAATAATACCACCACTGGAAGTGGAGGTTATGCAAACTATACTTCTATTAGTACCAGCGTCAATAAAGGATCCGCTTATATAATCACTCTAACACCTACTTTTTCAGGGCAGCTGTATACAGAATATTTCAACGTATATATTGATTACAATGGCGATCTAGATTTTGCTGATGCTGGGGAATTAGTATACGCTTCTCCTGGCACAACTTCTTTGGTAAATGCCACAATCACAATTCCAACGACTGCAATTACAGGCAACGTTAGAATGCGAGTTATGATGAAGGATGGAGCAATAACGAGCCCCTGCGAGTCATTTACATACGGAGAAGTTGAGGATTATACTCTTTCTATTCAGTCTGGAACCTCCGGTACAACATGCGCTGCTCCAAGTGGTTTAGCTGCGTCTGCAATAGGAACAACTGGTGCTACCTTATCTTGGACCGCAATTACTGGTGCCTCAAATTATACTTTACAGTACAAAAAATCAACTTCAACCTCGTGGACATCCGTTTCAACGGCTAATACCTCCCTTGCTTTAAGTGGATTAAGTTCATCTACAACATATAATTGGCAGGTAAGAACGAATTGTTCAACTGGAAGTAGTGCGTACATAGTGGGTGCGAATTTCACAACACAAGCCACAATTACAAGTTCATGTACAGATATCTACGAATCAAATAATTCTCTTTCTGCCGCAAAGACAATTTCGGTAAACACTAATATATCTGCGTTATTAAGTTCAAGTACTGATGTGGATTGGTTCAAGTTTTCAAATTCGTCAACGGCGAAAAATATTCGCGTTACCTTATCAAATTTGCCAGCTGACTATGATTTGAGATTATATAACAGTGCAGGAACCTTACTTTCGACTTCAGCAAATGGTGGAAATGCAGTGGAGCAAATAAAATATAATAATGCTCCTGTGGGGACCTATTACATTCGTGTTTATGGATATAATGGGGTATTCAATTCGACGGCATGTTACACGCTGCGGGCTGACATAGCAAGTACAGCCTTTAAGCAACAGGAAGGGGCCGATGAGTTTAGTTCGCTCAATGAAAGTGTACTTGAGTTATTTCCTAATCCAACCAATGATGGTCTTTTTTATGTCACTATGGATAATGAAGATGTTGGAATTGGGCTAGTAACGTTAACTGATGCTTCGGGAAAAGTGATTCAAAAATTGCCAATCACAAAAGATGAGCAGTTTTTCAAGACGGTTTTAGATGTCAATGCTAATGGGTCAGGATGTTATTTTGTCACCATCGAATTAAACGGAAATAGGTCGACGAAACGAGTCGTTTTCACTGGACAATAATCTATTCGTACATTTTAAAAGGGACGGGATAATTCTCGTCTCTTTTGTTTTTTGTCTATATTTCATTTGTAACTTTGTTTAATGTCAGAAGAAGATTCATTCGACTATCGTGAACATGCAGCACAATCCGGAGATCAAGAACTGGACAAGGTGCTGCGTCCTAAATCGTTGAAAGATTTTGCCGGCCAGCCGAATATTGTAGAGAATTTAGAAATATTTGTTCAGGCGGCGAAGTTGAGAAAAGAACCTTTGGACCACGTGCTTCTACACGGACCTCCCGGACTAGGTAAAACTACCCTAGCGAATATTATCGCCAATGAGATGGGGGTTGGTTTTAAGGTGACTAGTGGTCCCGTATTGGATAAGCCGGGGGATCTCGCTGGCTTACTCACCAACCTTAGTGAGGGCGACGTGCTATTCATAGATGAAATACACCGATTGAGTCCCGTTGTTGAGGAATATCTGTATTCAGCAATGGAAGATTACGTCATTGACATATTACTAGACTCTGGTCCCAATGCACGTACTATTCAAATTAATTTAAGTCCATTTACCTTAATTGGCGCTACTACGCGCTCTGGTCTTTTAACGGCTCCATTGAGGGCTCGTTTCGGGATTAATTCAAGATTAGAATATTACGATGCAGAAACGTTAACAGCTATTGTAGAACGATCATCATCCTTACTTGCTATTCACATTGACGATGATGCAGCTTTTAAAATTGCAAGTAGATCAAGAGGCACTCCGCGAATTGCAAATGCTTTATTGAGGCGAGTGCGAGATTTCGCTCAAATTAAAGGTTCCGGAAAGATTGACGATAACATTGCGGAAATTGCGCTGAAAGCCCTTAATGTTGACTCCTATGGATTAGACGAAATGGATATCCGTTTATTAAGTACAATGATAGATAAATTTCAAGGTGGACCTGTGGGACTAACAACTATTGCCACTGCCATTGGAGAAAATGCTGGAACATTGGAAGAGGTGTATGAACCTTTTTTAATCCAAGAGGGTTTTTTAATGCGTACTCCAAGAGGTAGAAAGGTAACCGAAAAAGCATATAAACATTTGGGTAAAGATTCTGGTTGGGTTCAGGGTGGACTGTTTTAGTCATGCAAGACATCAAGCAATTCATAAAAGAAAAAGCAAATTCACTAGGATTTTTTTATTGTGGCTTTTCGGAGGCAACTTTTCTCGAAGATGAAGCTAGGCATTTAGAGTTATGGTTGAATAAAAACTACCATGGAAAGATGTCATACATGGAAAATCATTTCGATAAGAGGTTAGACCCGAGATTGCTTGTTGAGGATGCTAAAACAGTCATTTCTTTATTACTTAATTATTCACCTCAAGAAAAACAATGTTCTTCAGATCCCACAACGCCCAAAATTTCGAGTTATGCTTATGGCGAAGACTACCATTCGGTCATTAAAGACAAATTGCGTGCATTATTGGCTGAAATTAAGATGAATTTTGGTGACATTCACGGAAGAGCATTTGTCGACTCAGCACCTGTCATGGACAAGGCTTGGGCAAAAAAGTCAGGCTTGGGATGGATTGGAAAAAACAGTAATTTAATTCATCCACGAGAAGGAAGTTTTTTTTTCATCGCAGAATTAATTGTAGATATCAAAATCGCTCCTGACGGACCAATCAAAGATTATTGTGGTACCTGCACCCGTTGTATCGATGCTTGCCCAACTGATGCCATAGTATCACCCTACGTGGTGCAAGGAGATAAATGTATTTCTTACCTGACAATTGAGTTAAAAGATGAAATTATACCGAGTGAATTTAAAGGTAAAATGGAAAATTGGGCTTTTGGTTGTGATATTTGTCAAGATGTTTGCCCTTGGAACAGATTTTCTAAACCGCATAACGAGTCTCGTTTTATGCCAAAAGAAAAAATACTCAACTTAACTACCTTGGAATGGGAACAGCTTAACGAAGAAATGTTCAATGAACTTTTTAAGTTAAGTGCTGTTAAACGAACGAAGTATAAAGGTTTAAAAAGAAACATTCAATTTATTACTTCATAGTAACATTGTGTCTAAATTTGCAACATGATAATGCAAGATTTGATTGAAGTAAAATATTCTGGACAAGTTGATCATACAATGGATTATGCGAAAGTGGCTGTACAAACAATAGCCGTATTAATGGGTGGTTTTGTTATATGGCGCTCTGTTTTAGCTTATCAGCGAAGACAAATTAGTTCACGACGCAGTAATTCATATTTTGAAACAAAATATTCTAAGCATTGGAAAAAATAAACTCTATGGAAAACAACAAAGAAGCAATAATTATTGGTGCAGGATTAGTGGGGTCTCTTTGGGCCGTTTATCTGTCAAAGGCAGGATATAATGTCACCATATACGAGCGTCGAAGCGACATTCGTAAAGCCGAAATATCTGCAGGGAAGTCAATTAATTTGGCTCTGTCCGTTAGGGGGTGGACAGCATTAGATGCTGTTGGTGTAGGGGATGAAATTAGAAAAATAGCTATTCCCATGTATGGTAGACTGATGCATGATATTGAAGGGAACTTGACGTATCAGCAATACGGTAAGGAAGGACAGGCAATTTTTTCTGTTTCTAGAGGCAAGATTAATGCAAAAATGATGGATATTGCCGAAAATGTTGGAAATGCTACCATTCATTACAACCATGAATGTAAGCGTGTTGACTTGGAGAAAGGGATAATCTATCTCACCAATACGATAACCGGCGAGGAAGTAGTGAAAAGTGCACCTATTATTTTTGCTGCTGACGGTGCTTTCTCAGCCGTGCGCTATAATTCAATGCAAAAGCTCGATAGGTTCCAGTATTCACAAAATTATATTGCCGATGGCTATAGAGAATTACTACTGCCAGCAAATCCCGATGGATCTTATAAAATGGATAAGAATGCCTTACATATTTGGCCAAGAGGTCGCTTTATGATGATTGCTTTGGCAAATGAAGATGGTTCGTTTACCTGTACCATGTTTATGCCTCACGAGAATGATGAATTTTCTTTCGATAAATTAAAAACTAAGGCCGATGTGGATAGATTTTTTCGGACCGTTTTCCCCGATTTCCATCAAATGATGCCAAATGTAGGAGAGGCATGGGAGGATCATCCGTTGTCGAACTTAGCAATTATACGTTGTTATCCATGGACAAAAGGTAAGGTGGCCTTGATGGGTGATAGTGCTCACGCTACAGTTCCTTTTTATGGACAAGGAATGAATGCTGGTTTTGAAGATTGCACGGTGTTAAATAACTTGATGCACAAGCACCAGGAAAACTGGGAAAAGGTATTCGAGGAATATAGTGAAACTAGAAAACCAGATGGCGATGCGTTACAAGACCTATCCTTGGATAATTATTACGTTATGAGAGATTATGTGGCTGATCCTGAATTTTTGTTGCGTAAGAAAATAGAAGCCAAGTTCAGTGACTTGTACCCAAATAAATGGTTGCCGTTGTATTCACAAGTGACCTTCAGTAACATTCCTTACAGTGTAGCTTATAAACAAGGGCAAGTGCAAAATTCTATTATGGATGAGGTAATGGAGTTACCAAACATTCACTATACTTGGGATTCAGATGAGGTCATGAATGTAATTCTTTCAAGAAGCGAGTCTTTTAATTTCGATGTATGAAAATAATACCGTTACTATTGATACTTTTCCCGAGTATAGGGTTCTCACAAGGGGGCTTTGTCAAAGGTAAAAAAGGAAATGATTATATCATTGTCACTAAAAATGGTTACCATTTCGCAGTAGGTCCTACCTACACTTCAACGAAACAAACAATTAGTGGTGAACTAAGTGACAACAGTGGATCGAGAGGAACATATTATGTTGACCCAATGGGAAAAGTTGGTTTTTTTGCAGAGGCTGGTTTAGTTCAATTCCCCAGTTGGAAAGGAATTCCGATAAAACCTTTAAAGAAAAGTAGAATAATGGATTATTGGGAATTTGCCGTTGGATACCGTCAGGTAGCTGGTGCGGAAGAAACAACTTTACATTACAAAAACGCTCTAGGAGAAATTTACGATACTGTTTCAGCCTCCGGGAGCTTTCGAAATGGGTTTTTGTATGGTAGAGCTTCGGCACATGCCCTAATTTTTATCGGGAAAAAGAAAATAGACAAGACGCGGAAGTACTTCATAGATCAAAGTATTGGATTTAATATAGATTATTTGATGTTCCCTAGTGAACAATCATATGACGATGCTTCTTTTGTTTCGCCGATATCTACACGTTATCATTCGCCGTTAGTTGCGCAATTTCATTACTCTCTAGGATTTGGAATTAGAATTAATCGGGCTTGGATGTGCGTTCCTGGAGTGCATCTCCCTCTTATTGGAATCTACGAATGGAATAGTTTTAGTCCAAGATTGAATTGGTTTTCTAATGGATATTGGCCAATACAAGCCCAAATACGGTTTATAAAATTATTTGAACGGGCACCTAAATGTGGAGCGTACGGGAACCCCACAGACATGGATTTAGACAAAAAATTTAGATTAGGTCAGTAGATTTTCCACTTTTTCTTAATGCGTTTTGGAAGTTTCTTTTTAAAACGCTTAATGGTAGATTCACGATCTGAGATATTCACACATTTCAATATATCACGGTAGACTACTGCATTATTTCTGAAAAACATAAATTCAAAACTTACCGAGGTAGATTCATCCCTGTAGAGTTTATAAATACTAGTCATATTTAAGGCATCCTCAAAATCATCTATGGAAAGAGATGGTTTGAATGTTCGGTCATATCCCCTAACGTTGATAACGAGGTATGTGTCAAAACCTTTCAATTTTAGTGCCGATTGCACACTGTCATCTATCAAAACAAGCGCACTGCCACCTTGCTTAATTATATTTTGAAGGGGGAGTGTTTTGATGCCCACTTGATTGAAAATTTCAGTAACATTAACTTCAATCGCATAGCGATCCTCGGGTTTGTCAAATTGCCCAATAATGACAGCATTTTTTAAATCGAACTGACCCCATCCAAAAAGTGGTAGTAGCGATAATGAAATAAGTAGAAATGCTGTTTTCATAGATTAAAATATCTCTTTTGCAATTGCTTTAACGGAGAAAGAATTGGACATGGTGTAATAGTGAATGCAAGGAACTCCGGCGTCTTTTAATTCCTTTGACTGTTGAATCCCCCATTCTATGCCAACCTGCTCCGCGGCCTTGTTATCCTTACATTTCAGTAATTCATTAGCGAGCTCAACTGGGTAATCGATGTGAAAGAACTTTGGAAGGAAAGAAATATGGGTTAACGATTTAATAGGTTTTAATCCTGGAATAATTGGCACATTGATTCCTATATTTCTGCAAGCCTCTACGAACGCAAAATACTTTGTATTATCAAAAAACATTTGTGTCACTATATATTCTGCACCAGCATCTACCTTAGCCTTTAAATTTTGTAAATCAAAATCAAGATTCATGGCTTCAAAGTGTTTTTCCGGGTAGCCAGCTGCCCCAATACAAAAATTCGTAGGAGCCATTTGAATATCGTCCATCATGTAGCTTCCTTTGTTCATCTCTGAAACTTGTTGAATGAGCTCAACAGCAAAGCGGTGTCCATTTGGATCTGCTTTAAAGGTACTTTCTGTTTTGATGGGATCTCCCCTCAGTGCCAAAACATTGTCAATACCTAAGAATTGAAGATCAATTAAAGCATTTTCTGTCTCGTCCCTACTAAATCCCCCGCAGATGAGGTGTGGTATGGCATCAACATCGTATTTATTCATTATCGCCGCGCAAATCCCTACGGTACCAGGTCTTTTTCTTACAGCAATTTTTTCTAATAGACCTTGGCCTCGTTCTTTATATATGTATTCCTCCCGATGATAGGTTACATTCACAAATTTCGGTTTGAATTCCATCAAAGGATCAATTCCATCGTATATTGATTGGATACTCTTACCTTTTAATGGTGGTAGTATTTCAAACGAAAACAACGTATTTCCGTTGGCATTAGCAAGGTGTTCAGTAACTTTCATTGGTGCAAAGATAAATCAATAGTATCAACAAAAAAACATTAGTTAAGTTCTTCTATTGCCTTTGAGATAATTTGTATAGCCTTATCAATTTCCTCTTCCGTAATTGTTAAAGGCGGGGATAAACGAAAACTGTAAGGATGAGATAGAAACCAAAATGTAATAACACCTTTTGCTAAGCAATTTTTCACCACTTTTTCTACTTTTTCAGCAGACTGCATGTCAAAAGCAAACATGAGTCCAATGCGCCTACAAGTAATTATTTGTGGTAATTTAATCAGGGCTTCTTCTAACTTTCTACCAAGTCGTTCTACTTCACGGTAGTCGATGTCGTTACAGAGAACATCTAAAGCGGCAGCGGCAGCAGCGGATACAACGGGATGCCCACCGAAAGTGGTAATATGTCCCAACATAGGAGTATGTGTAAATACCGCCATTATTTTTTTAGAAGAAACAAGAGCGCCAATGGGCATTCCCCCACCCAATGCTTTACCCAACGTCAAAATATCTGGGGTGATTCCGTAATGTTCAAAAGCAAAAAGTTTACCTGTTCGACCCATTCCACATTGAATCTCGTCAAAAATGAGTAAGGCTCCTACATCATTACATTTTTTTCTCAATGCCTGCATAAATGCCTTACTCGGAATTCTTACACCGGCATCCCCTTGAATGGGTTCGATAATTACGCAAGCACTTTTTGAAGAAATATGTTCTAGGTCTTCTTCTTCATTCCAGGTGAGAAAGCGCACATTCGGAAGTAAAGGTCGATAGGCCATTTTTTTTACTTCATTGCCGGAAATACTTAACGAACCATTGGTGCTGCCGTGATAGGAGCCCCTAAAAGAGATGATTTCAAACCTTCCAGTATAGCGTTTTGCCAGTTTTATAGCCGCCTCATTAGCCTCTGTTCCTGAATTTACAGCGTAGACGCATGATAGATTTTCTGGTAAAGCTTGGCACAGAGATTTCGCTAATTGTTGTTGAGCGTCTTGAATAAACTCCCCATACACCATTACATGAAGGTGTTTGTCTAGTTGCTTCTTTATGGCATCAATTACTTTAGGATGTCTATGTCCGATATTATTTACTGCAACACCTGCAATCATATCTAGGTATTGTTTACCGTCCTTGTCATAGATGTAACTGCCTTCTGCACGATCGACATGCACTAGAAATGGATGTTCATTGGTCTGCCCAACGTGGTTGAGAAAAAAAAGCTCCTCTCTCATTTCTTTAAAAGGTCTTCTAAGGGAGATCCCGTCATTGCACCCGGTCTTTGTAAGTTCATCAAATGTATTAAGGTCGGTGCTATATCGGTTATTTCACATGGGGAGAATACATCTTTCTTCTTCCAGTTTTTCCCATACCAAAGTAGCGGAACATGTGCGTCGTAATTGAAAGAAGAACCATGTGAAGTTCCTTGGTGAGCTTTTGGTGAATCTAAACTTTTAGTTAAATAACCGGGTTCTACTAAAAACACGAGATCCCCTGATCTCAAGTAATCGAATCCTTTTCTTACCATAGATTTCCATTCATCTTCAGTTCCCCCTTCTGATGTAAGCTCTTCTTTTGTGAAAACAGATTTTACCCCTGGCCAATTTAGAAGGAGTTTTTTCATTACTGAGACAACATCCTCGTATGATTTCTGTGATGCTTTTATTTTCTCCCTGTCGAGGTAGAAATGTTGATTTTCTTCTACTAGAATCCAATTCTCTTGTTTTCCAAACTCTTGATCGAGTGCGAGGTTTAAACTTTTCATCAACTGATCCATGTAGATGTAACCGCCGGGTAAATTTTTATCCTGCAACATCTGTGGCACAGGAACTACCGCATGATCTGCAGTCAGAAAAACCACAAGATTTTTTTTCCCTACTTTTTTCTCCAATACATCTATGAATCTAGCTATCTCCCTATCTAGTCTATAGTACATGTCTTCAATTTCCCTTGAATAAGGTCCGAAAGCATGTCCCGCAATATCAGGGGTGGAATAAGAAATGGCTAAAAAATCGGTGCTATTTCCCTTTCCTAGGTTTTCGTTCTCTAAGGCTGTTATTGCAAGATCTGTAAGAAGGGTATTAGCAAAAGGCGAAAGTGTAAAAAGCACATTTCCACCGTTTAGACTTGGAAAATCATAAGGGAAGATCGCCTCATTTTTTCCGGTCAACACGATTTCATATGGTGATTCGTCAGGGGAGGAGTAAAGCGATTTTTCCAACAATAATTCCCATTTTTTATTGTATGAAACTGAGTTATTCAAGGAATTAAACTCTTCCAACCAAGGGGGTAGCTGAGCCTTATAAAAAGTACTCGTGATAAATTTTCCGGAGGAATAATCAAACCAATAAGATCCATCACTTAAGTGCCCGCCGGGTAATATTGCTCCCCTATCTTTTATGGAAAAAGAAAGTACCTTTGAGGAAGGGTTTGTCAATTTTAATTGATCTGTTATGGTATATGTTTTTAAATTCTTTGGAGAGCAATTTCCCTCGTTTGAAATCGTGCCAATACTTTTATAATTAATATCTGCAACGCAATTAACAACCTTTTGCTGCTTTTTATCATACCAATCATTACCGATTATTCCATGATTGCTCGGTGTGGCACCTGTATATATGGATGCATGTCCAGGGCCAGTATAGGTTGGTACATAGTTATATAAAGTGTTTCGGTAATTTACGCCCTCATTCAAAAAGCGATTAAAGCCTTTTCTAATAAAATTTGGCTGGTAGCGATACAAATAGTCGTAGCACATTTGATCTACAACCACACCTACTATTAGTTTAGGAGTTTGTGCATAGGAGACCACAACCAAAAAAATAAGTATAAAAGAATGAAGCATTTTTATCATATGGTAAAATTACGAATTACCTCCTAACTGATACTCATATTACAGCTTCAAGCAAATTAATTAACTATTACGTTACGTGAAATTAATTCAAATTCGAGCAATATTCAAGAAACAAATGTTGAAGTTTCCGAGGCGAGCTCGTGTTCACCCACACTAATTGCTGAGAATCAAGCTATACCCAATAATACAGTTATGGTCAGAAAAGTGTTGGAGTAATGGAGAATCAAATAACATATTCAATAGGCCCTAAAAGTATTACCAAAAATAAAATATACTGAAAGTCTGATTTGGATAATTTGTAAATTATTAACCCTTTCCAACTTTCACACCTCCAGGTTTTACAATCCCTCCAGGTTTTACTGGACTCGATGGTCTGGGGCTAACAGGGTTTTTTGGTGTAGGGGAAACTCGCACAGGTTTATATTCTAATTCTTTGCTTGGTTTAGGTCTATCACTCGTAGGTTTCGCACCGTCGTTATTATTGGGATTTGCGATAGGAAGAGCATTTCCATTGCCTCCTATTTCTTTGCCTTCTGCAAAGGTATGTTGATTATTATTTAATTTGGGTCTTTCAATTTTATTGAGAATCGCACCGCTGGCAGGATTACTGGGAATTGGCATTGGATTAGGTGTAATGTTTAAATGACCCATATCAAAGATACATCCTCCTAATTCGTTGTTTGGAATGCCCATATCGAGACAACGTTGACGAGCAGATGCTTGCTGACCCGAACTTAAATCAGAAACCGTATAATGAACCCTAGGAAAGGAGCGATCAGTGAAACTCAAGGTACTTTGTCCGAAACCATAATCAAACAGCGTGTTGTTATCCGTGAGTCGCCATTCATCAGCGAAATCTTTTGCTAGGAAAGCTAAATATTCACGCTCTGCATTCTGAGCCATTTGTTGCATGGCCTGGTTTCCAAAGGATGAAAAAGCAGCATAAACTGGCATTGTTCTATTTGTATTCCTTTGGTTGAAGTCATCGTCAATTACTCCATTTGCATTACCCAACAAGCCTTCGAAAGCGCCAAGGTCACATCTAAAAACTGAAACGGATATATTTACAAATGTGTTACTCCCAATTCCTCTTTTGTCCATGACTATGCGCTCACCAGATGGCCAATTAATTATATAATTCTTACCTTCAAGCCGTATTACCCCACCTTTCGGTAGATAATATGTTCTCCCTTGCAGTTGAATAGGCTCTCCATTTAAGCGAAAAGAGTTTATATTTTCATCCGGACGTTCATCTCCGTAAAAGCACAACCTATCGCCACCAACATTCATAGCAATTGCTGAGTTTAAAGAGAAATTCTCGCTTTGAGGGCGTTGCCTACTTTGTATTTCAAAACCATGTTTCTTAGATTTCGCTAAGACAAACTCACCAACAGTTTGAAACGAATAAGTGGCATTATCGAAAGAAACTAAATGTGGATCACCGTAGCTTCTACCGTTTATCCATGAGCAAAAGGTATGATTAACGAGTGTATGTATTTGATTCCAACTCTGCTGTTCGGTTGATGCTGTATTCGAAGCATTTCTTAGTGCAATTTCTTGAATGTTTCTTCTTTTCGTGTCGGGTAGGAGTGAAAGCATCTCGAATGGAGTAAAGTCTTCAGGAAAGGTTCTGTCAGGAATCTCTTTATTTTCTGCATAAGCTTTTATGGAAGAGGAAAGCCATTCACCTCTTACGGCATCCCAAGAGATTAATTCATTATGAACAGGCATAAAGGCTTCAGAAAAACTTATCTGTGCTTTTGATGAGTTTAGAAATAGAAGAATTACAAAAAAGTTACCGAATTTCCACATAGCATTAGTTTAGGAATGAACTTTCTTACAAATAACGTTCCAAACTAGAGGCAAAATTTGTAACCAATGCCTTTGACGGTAGTTATTTTGTCATCTCCAATTTTACCTCTCAATTTCCGAATATGAACATCAATGGTTCTGTCTCCAACGACTATATCTGATCCCCAAACTCTTTCCAGTATGATTTCTCTCGTGAAAACCATATTGGGTTTTGACATAAGAAGTGCTAATAATTCAAATTCTTTTCTCGGTAATTGTAATTCTACACCATTTTTTTCCAGCAAATATTTCTCCCTATTTATCTTGAGATCTTCAGAAATTAATTGTGGTTTATTAGTAGTTACCTCTTTTCTTCTGAGAATAGCAGAGATTCTACTCAGTATAACCTTCGGTTTTATAGGTTTTGTTACGTAATCATCTCCTCCGGCCTCAAGCCCGGCTATTTGACTATAATCTTCACTGCGTGCCGTAAGGAAACAAATTAAGATATCTTTTAAGGTTTCATCAGATTTAAGAATCTCACAGACTTCTATGCCATCCATTCCAGGCATCATAACATCAAGAAGTAATAAATCTGGTTTTTGGGCATTTATTTTCTTTAAGCAATCGTGACCATCAACTGCAAGTTGCACGCTGTAACCTTCCTTTTCTAAATTGTATTTTAACAATTCTCGAATATCCTCGTCATCGTCTGCAATAAGTATTTCATACATACTACAAAAATAATTATTTTACTTGATGAATTAAAGAACTTTTCATGATTAACATAAATGTAAACTAGTTGAAAATAATTTATAATTAATAGTTAAAAATGAGAAAAATAATTTACCTTTACTGGTAGTGGTACGTTAAGTTGATCGATCGAGCTCTGGATTTATCCAGGGCTCGTGGTTTTTTTATTACATTCGTTTCATGGAAATAAAAATTTTATTAGCCGAAGATGACACCAACCTCGGATTTGTTGTTTCTGATCACCTGAAAACAGAGGGTTACATAGTTTCCTTGTGTTCGGATGGTATTGAGGCGTTAAAAAGGTTTAATGAAGAGGTGTATCATATGTGTATTTTAGATGTTATGATGCCAAAAAAAGACGGATTTACCTTGGCTAAGGATATAAGAACCTTACACAAAGAAATTCCAATTTTATTTTTAACTGCTAAATCTCAATTAGAGGATAAGGCTGAAGGTTTTCGCTCTGGTGGTGATGATTATTTAACAAAACCATTTAGTGTTGAGGAATTATCTTTTAGGGTAAAGGCCCTTCTCAAAAGGGTCAATTTATCCAAAGAAAGACCAGACGATATTATTTTACAAGTCGGAAATACAATGTTTGATACAGAAAACCTCTCATTGTCCTATAAAAATAAAGTGCAATCAGTTACTAAAAAAGAAGCTCAAATATTAAAATTAATGCTTCGCCAGAGAAACCAGGTGATTCCTAGAGAGGTCATTTTAAATGGTGTATGGGGTCAGGACGATTACTTTGTGGGAAGAAGTTTAGACGTTTTTATCACTAAGTTACGTAAGTACTTAAAAGAGGATCAAACAGTTCAAATTACGAATATCCATGGGGTAGGTTTTAAATTATCAATTCTTTCGTAGTGTCCCTGATATTACACGTAGAAACTGCAACTCGGGTTTGCTCTGTAGCATTATCCATAAATGGCGTTTTGCTTAACGAGATTTCTGAGCAAGGTGAAGGCTATGTGCATGGTGAAAGATTGACATTGATTATGCAAGAGGTCATGAAAAATTCTGAAAAAGAATTTGACCAATTAGATGCAGTGTCAATATCCATTGGTCCAGGATCATACACTGGGCTGAGAATAGGTCTTTCCACTGTTAAGGGGATTGCCTTTGCCTTAAGATGCCCAATTATAGAGCTAAACACCCTCGAGATTATTGCAAATAGCGTATCACACTCAGGTAATATATTTGCTATGTTAGATGCAAGACGGATGGAAGTTTATGCTCACGGGATTGATGGTCATAAAAACACCTTGTTTACCTCTTCACCAATGATATTAGATGAGTGGACATTCGCCGAATTTGATCCAATTTTATGTGTTGGTGATGGTGCTGAAAAGACAAAAGAAATATGGAAAGATAGAAAAATAATATATTTCGATGAATTTGAATTGAAAGCTTCTTTGCAAATTGAAAGGGCTGTTCAAAAATTTGAAATGAATTTATTTTCCGATCCCTCTAGCATAGTTCCAAAGTATTTAAAAGAATTTGAAATCAAAAAATCGTAAGACGTTGTTTGTGTATAGCTTCGTTGCCAAAAATATCTTTCACCACTAAAATTACTTGAATTTTACCTTTACTAATACTGGTGGATGAAGTACTAATGGTGTTACTCTTCAAATCGAAGTATACAGGGGTGAATTCATCATTGATGTAAAGAAAATATTCGCCGATCTCCGATTGCTGATCTGAAATTTTCCATTTGAATTGTTTTTGAGTACAACTCGTATCTGAAGATTTATAGCTAATTGCTGAAATTTTTGGAGCTAATGTATCCCATGTGAGTGACGGAATTCCTAGTGTTTTTGTTTCCGTAATAAGCTTTCCACTTTCAATGCGTGATTTCGAATATTTCTCTCCAATTTTAATGTATGACTTTTCTGGATTTTGATCTGGTAAGGGAACTACAACAAATGCCGCTTTGCTAAGAGGGATTTTTGAATTGATTAAATTATTCTTTTTTACGGGTTGCATCAAGGTAAACGGCTCTAATTGAAACTGGAAGTTTTT
>CAMDLY010000030.1 GCA_945902115.1 Lishizhenia tianjinensis
TTCCCTGTTTCGGTTCCTGTTCTTACGTCTTTTACCAGTTTATATGGATGCATAACATAATTCCGTATTTGAGAACCCCATTCGATTTTCTTCTTCCCGGCCTCAATTTCACTGCGTTTTTCCATTCTCTCACGTAAAATAAGCTCATACAACTGTGAACGAAGTAATTGAATTGCTTTCTCTTTGTTTGCAAGCTGGGAGCGCGATTCCGAATTCTCAATGATAATACCCGAAGGAGCATGTCGCAAACGAACAGCAGTTTCTACCTTATTTACATTTTGACCTCCTGCCCCACCGGAACGAAATGTTTCAAAACTTATGTCTGCGGGATTGATATTAATCTCAATATTATCATCTACCAATGGGTATACATAAACGGATACAAATGAGGTATGGCGTTTAGCGTTCGAATCGAAAGGAGAAATACGAACTAAACGATGCACACCATTTTCCCCCTTCAAATAACCAAAGGCAAACTCACCTTCAAATTCCAAGGAAACTGTTTTAATACCAGCTACATCTCCCTCCTGGTAGTTTAATTCCGAAATTTTATATCCTTTTTTCTGCGCCCACATCATATACATGCGCATGAGCATCGATGCCCAGTCGCAACTTTCGGTACCTCCTGCACCCGCAGTAATTTGAATTACCGCACTCAAGGAATCCTCTTCGCTAGAAAGCATGTTTTTAAGCTCCAATTCCTCTATGCTTTCTAAAGTACTTTTATATTGATTCTCTAATTCTAATTCTGAACTCATCCCTTCTTTAACAAATTCCTGCAATACTTCAAGGTCATCTACCGAAGATTTTTGACGATCAAAACTCTCCACCCAAAATTTCAAGCCACGGATTACCTTCATTTGCTGTTCAGCTTTTTTTGGATCGTCCCAAAAGGAAGGGTCTTGAGACTTCAATTCTTCCTCCTTTAGGTGCATCCTTTTCTCCTCGATTTTCAAAAAACTCTTTATTTTATTTAGTCTTAGAACTAGGTCTTTAAATTGCTCATATGTCATGTCACAAAATTAAAGAAAAAATCAGGTGCATTGGATTGTAAGAATGCAAAGCTTTTAGTACATTTGTTACTTAGAAGAATTTAGTATGAATATACCAAGTAATTTAAAATACACAAAAGACCACGAATGGGTGCTAATTGAAGGTGAAGTAGCCACTGTGGGTATCACCGATTTCGCTCAAAGTGAACTAGGGGATATTGTTTATGTTGAAATTGAAACGGTTGGAGAAATAATTCAACAAGAGGAAGTTTTTGGTTCTATTGAGGCGGTAAAAACTGTTTCTGACCTATTTATGCCTCTTTCGGGTGAAATTCTTGAATTAAATGAAAAATTAGAGTCAAATCCTGAATTAGTAAATAGTGACCCATACGTTGATGGTTGGATGGTAAAAATAAAGTTTTCAAATGCAGCAGAAATTAATAATTTGCTGTCCCATGAAGATTACACAAGCTTAGTTCATTAATTGGCATGTAAATTGATTCAAAATTTAAAAATTTGAAACTATGGAAGCAAAGAAAAATAAAAATGTAGACTCGAATAGGGTGAGATCTAGTTTCTTTATGGTAGGATTTTGCTATATCAGTGGATTGGTTTTAGCAGCTTTTACATACCAGGATATTGTGAATGAAGGAGGGCCAAAAAAGCTAAATACAGGTTCTGGAAATACCACTCTCGAGGAAGAGAATAAAGAGGAACCGCCGAAAGAAGAACCACCAAAACCGCTTGAACAACCTGAACCTCAGCAAGAAATAGACCTTACTCAAGAAATTGAAGTCGTAGAAAACAAAAACAAGGAGCAAAAGGAGACGATAATAGAAACTATTGAATTTACAGAACAAGAAGAAGAAGTTGTTGAAATAGTTGAACCCGTCGTAGATTTCCCAGATGTAGAGGCTGAATTTACCGGAGGTGAGGCTGCCATGCAAGGATGGATGCAAAATAACCTTATTTATCCTGAGATGTCCATGGAGATGGGTGAACAAGGAAAAGTCTACTTAAAATTTGTGGTTGAGAAAGATGGTTCCATCACGAGTGTTGAAGTCATAAAGGGAATTTCTAGGGACTTAGACAATGAGGCTAAACGATTGGTTAGAGCAATGCCAGGTTGGAAGCCGGGAGAGGCAAAAGGATTGAAGGTGAGATCTTCCTTTACAATGCCCATCAATTTTGAATTAAACTAATTAAATAAATTTATATACATTGAAAGACTGCTCAACAGCAGTCTTTTTTGTTTAATCTAATTGATTCCTTAATATTTACTCCGTGGCATGTTAATTGAATTAAATGTTAAAATCAATTAAACGAACCATGGAACCTAAAAAAAACAAAAACTCAGACTCTAATCAATTCCGACATAGTTTTTTCCTTGTCGGTTTAAATTATGTTGCAGGAATTACACTCGCGGCATTTTCATATCAGCAGTTGGTTACAGAGGATAATAATCAAAAAGGTAATAGATTTAATGGGATTTCAACTGTTGAGGAGGTAGAAAAAGAAGTCCCACCTAAAATAGAAATTCCTAAATCACCCCTAGAAAAATCCGCGCAAAAAGAATTAAATCTTACTGATTCAATTATTACAATAGACAATAGAAATATTGAAGATACTGCAACAAGAATTATTCTAATAAATATTGACGATCCAATTACGCCAATAATAACGATAGTGGAACCAGTCGTGGACTTTCCTGATATCGAAGCCTCTTTTAATGGTGGTGAGGCTGCCATGCAACAATGGATGCAGCAAAACCTAAATTACCCTGAAATTTCAATTGAAAGGGGAGATAAAGGGAAAGTATACTTGAAATTTATTGTGGAAAAAGACGGTTCTATTACCAATGTAGAAATCATACAAGGGATTTCTCGTGAATTGGATAACGAAGCGAAACGATTAATCCGAACTATGCCAGAATGGGTGGCCGGAGAAACAAAAGGATTGAAAGTAAGATCTTCATTTACAATGCCAATCTATTTTGAATTCAATTAAGTGTAAATTAATAAAAAAGCTACGAGTGTAGCTTTTTTAGTTTAACGCTGAAGCTAGAATAAATGAACTTATTTCAATCCCCAGCAAGATGAACATTTTTGTGCTTCTAGAGCGGCTTCAAAATGATCTTCAAACTGGTAAAAAAAATCTAATCCTGTTTTTTTTTCCAACTCATCAATACTTAACATATAGTTTTTTAAGGGTTGTTTTGATCCTGCATTGGGCAGAATAAACGCTATGGAATTCGACTTTTCTTTTCGAAAATCGACGATTGCTTTAAAATAATATTTAGGAACGCTTACCTCGTTAATACCAATTGATGCAAGACCTTTTTCTAGAATTGGTCCAGTCACTACCATGATCGAATCGTATATCAAGGCCCAATTTCTCACTTGTTCCTCTAGTTTTTTCCAAATACCCCGATTGAAAGATGGTGCTTGGGGACTCATGTTACTGTAATAAAATGACTCTTCCATCGCTCTTTTGGACCATTTCATATCTGCCGCTGGCGCCAAATGCCCTCTATCATAACCACTTTTACTGTAATCAGCATTACATGCCGAGCCAGTTTTGATTAATGGATCTTCAATAAACTTATCAGCCCTTTGCTCTGTTCCTAATGTTTCTTTTTTTGTTAAAATGTATGCCACCCAGACTGCTTGTTCGTGTTTTTCACTATAGACTAGCGAATAACCAGTGTGCAGAACAACAGCCTCCTTATCGCGAAGCTTAGGAAACTCAGGATGCTGACAATTTGCTGGCAATTGTTGAGCGCATGCTGAGTTGCCTGCAACCAATAAAAAGCAACTTAAAAAAAACGTCCCATTCATGAAAATGGGACGAATACACTTAATACGTAAGTAGTTAAGCAACAATTTTCGCATACTTAGCATTTTTCTCAATAAATTCTCTTCGTGGAGGAACATCATCGCCCATGAGCATAGAGAAAATCTGATCACACTCAGCTGCATTATCAATGGTCACTTGACGTAGAGTTCTACTTTCAGGATTCATGGTGGTTTCCCATAACTGCTCAGCATTCATCTCACCTAGACCTTTATATCGTTGCACATTTACCGAAGACTCGCTTCCAGCTCCTTTAATATCCTGAATAAGGCGGTCCCGCTGATCTTCGTTCCATGCATACTCTGCCTTAGTTCCCTTTTTTACCTGATACAATGGAGGAGTAGCTATATAGATATAACCATATTCAATCAATTCCTTCATAAATCGGAAGAAGAAGGTTAAAATCAACGTTTCAATATGTGAACCATCGACATCGGCATCACACATGATAATGACTTTATGGTAACGCAGCTTTTCGATATTCAATGCTTTTGAATCTTCTTCTGTACCGATACGCACTCCTAATGCTGTATATATATTTTTTATCTCTTCGTTTTCGAAAATTTTATGATGCATAGCTTTTTCCACATTGAGAATTTTTCCTCTCAACGGCATTATTGCCTGAAAATGTCTATCTCTTCCTTGTTTTGCTGTTCCACCCGCAGAATCCCCTTCTACAAAGTAAATCTCACAGGCTGCTGGATCTTTTTCTGAACAGTCCGCCAATTTACCTGGCAAACCTCCTCCTGTGAATACATTTTTACGCTGAACCATCTCACGCGCTTTGCGAGCAGCATGTCTCGCCCTTGCTGCAAGTATCACTTTCTCAACAATCAACCTTGCCTCAGCGGGATGCTCCTCCAAATAGGAAGAAAGCATTTCGGATACCGCCTGACTAACTGGAGCTGTAACCTCTCTATTACCTAATTTCGTTTTTGTTTGACCTTCAAATTGTGGCTCTGCAACTTTTACAGAAAGAACTGCTGTCAAACCCTCACGGAAGTCATCACCGTCTATTTCTATCTTTTCTTTCGCTAAAATACCAGATTCAGTAGCATATTTTTTCAATGTATTGGTCAATCCACGTCTAAAACCTGATAAATGCGTACCCCCCTCTTGCGTGTTGATGTTGTTCACATATGCCTGAATATTCTCTGTATAAGAGTTATTGTAAGTCATGGCTACTTCAACAGGTATACCTTCGCGTTCTCCCTCAAAATAGATAACGTCTTGAATCAATGCTTCTCTATTTCGGTCGAGGTATTTTGCAAATTCACGCAAGCCACCTTCAGAATAGTATCTAGTTGTAGGGTGATTACCTTCGTCGTCTGTGGTACGCTTATCGGTAAGCGTAATCACTATTCCTTTATTTAGAAATGCCAACTCTCGCATCCTAGCAGCAATAGTATCGAAATTATATTCTGTTGATTCGAAAATACTTTCATCTGGTTTAAAAGTCACCTCAGTGCCCGTTTCATTGGACTCGCCAACAATTTTCACATCGTAAAGCGGCTTACCAATACTATATTCTTGCTGAAATATTTTCCCGTCACGACGAACTGTAGCTTTGAGGAGTATGGATAGTGCGTTCACACAAGATACACCTACCCCGTGCAAGCCCCCTGAAACTTTGTACGTGTCTTTATCAAATTTACCTCCTGCATGAAGAACTGTCATTACCACCTCTAAAGCTGATTTTTTCTCTTTGGTATGCATGGCGGTTGGGATTCCCCTTCCATTATCTGAAACAGTAACTGAATTGTCATCGTTAATACTCACATGAATGGTGTCACAGTGGCCAGCTAAGGCTTCATCAATTGAATTATCTACAACTTCATAAACTAAATGATGTAGACCTTTCACACCAACATCACCGATGTACATCGCTGGTCTTTTTCTTACTGCTTCTAATCCCTCGAGAACCTGAATATTGTCCGCTGAGTAATTGTCTTTTCTTTCTTCTTCTGACATAAGTTTGATTCTTATTATGCTATTTATTTTTGCATAACAAATATAGAAAAAAGCCCCTTGTCAATGAGGAGCTAAATGGGTGGAAACCCTTAATTTATCAACAAAATGTTAACTTATCAACTATTTTTTTATCCATTCAATGATTGAAGGGTCGTTGGGCTGCATACGAGGGGAAACGACTCTTACTAGGTGCCCTTCTTCGTCGATGAGATACTTTTGGAAATTCCATTGAACTTCACTATCTTCAAGACCATTCTTTTGTTTTTCCGTAAGAAATTGATATACGCCATGCATATTTTTACCTTTCACGGAAATCTTGGACATAATTGGAAAGGTAACTCCGTAGTTTAATTTACAAAAACTAGAAATTTCCTCATCCGATCCTGGCTCTTGACCCATGAAGTTATTCGCAGGAAAACCAATAACCACGAAATTTTTGGATTTATATTGTTGATACAATGCCTCTAATTTTTCGTATTGAGGGGTGAGGCCACAATTAGACGCTGTATTAACAATCATGATTTTCTTTCCTTTCAAGGATGAAAAATCGAAAATATTGCCGTTGATGTCTTTGACTTTAAATTGGTGAATAGATTGCTTTGTAAATTGATTAGTATCAGTTTTTGTAAATGCTAGCATAGTGATGGCTAAAATAAAAATTGTTTTCATGAGTTTTTTCTCTAATAACAAATATCGTAAAAAATAGTTCTTCACCCAGAACGGAACATTTTTTGCTAGTTTTCGAATACGAACAAATGAGGAGTCAAATGCATTTTATATTTTTTGCGTTCAGTTTAATTCTGTCTAAAATCTCCTTTACTCAAAAATTTTCAGGTACTTGGCAGGGCATGTACTTACTAGATTCCACGAACTTACCCGAGCGCACTCATGCAATTTACTTAAAATTAGATGTTATAAATGGGTTAATTGATGCAAAATGCAGAGTTGAACAATTTTCATCAAAGAATTACGGGTATTATTCCCTAAATGGTACCATAGACAAGTCATCGTTAACAATGAAGTTCTCGAAAAAAATAAAAGAGTCGGGAATGACATTAGGGGATTTCAATTTAGTTCTTTCATACGATGAGGCAAGCGGATATCTTAAAGGGCAACTAGTTAAAAAAGGCGAAAAAGTTTCAGAATCCATAGTTGTGCTGTACAAACAAGAGGTCGAATGGCAGGAGTCCAATCAACAATCATCTCACAACTGGCTGAATAGGCTTAAAAAAGATATAGCCAACGGTGTCTCATCCCCTGCATTGAGAAAAGAGGAGTTGAAAGCCTTTAAATTTCAATCGATATATTTCGACTACGATAAATTCTTTCTAAGACCTGCATACCATGATTATTTATTGGGTATCGTTAAAACGCTAAACAGTCATTCTGACTTACGATTGAAAATAACAGGACATACTGATGGTGACGGTTCAAATGCATATAACATCGCTTTATCAAAAAACCGAGCTCAGGCTATCATAAAGTTTTTTAATGATCGTGGGATAGAGAAGTCTCGAATCGTCATTGATTTTAAAGGGGAAACATCGCCAATAGACTCTAATGAATCGGAAGAAGGTAAACAACGAAATCGTCGGGTGGACTTCGAATTTATCTAATTCAAATCCTTAATTTTATCCTCCAAGAGATTTATCTTGGTGAGCGCATCAGATTCCTTTTTTTTCTCCATATCAACAACCAGTTGAGGTGCGCCAGCTACGAATTTTTCGTTGTGCAATTTTGCCTGAACACTTCTCAAAAATCCTTTTGTATACGTTAATTCTTCCTGTATTTTCTTGCGTTCTGATTCGATATCAATATCCTCTCCAAAAGGCACAAAATACTCGTTTCCTTGAACTAAAAAAGAATTCACCTGCTGAGGTTTACTTTTGACGTATTCTAGAGAAGATAGATTTCCCATCTTTAAAATAATTGGATCAAAAAGTACGGAAGACTCATTGTTGTTTTTTACCTTCAAGTCTAACCTTACCTTATTGGCAATATTTCCGGCTTTACGTATGTTTCGTATTCCGATAATTACCTCCTCCGTTGATTTAAATAATTCTAAGTAATTTGTTTCTCCATCCTGAACTTTTGGCCACAAGGACACAATTATATCGTTTCCTTCTTCTCTCTTTTTGATTAAATGCCATAACTCCTCGGAGACAAAAGGAGTAAATGGATGCATAATTTGCAGCAGCTTTTCAAAAAACGAAATAGCTTGCTTCTTTGTTTCACCATCTATTGGTTGCTCATATCCAGGTTTTATCATTTCCAAGTACCAAGAACAGAAATCGTCCCACACGAGTTTATAGGTTAGCATCAATGCTTCGCTAATTCTGAATTTATCAAAAGCATCATTAATCTCTAGCAATACTTGATTGAATCGTGCATCAAACCATTTCGCCGCTAATACAGAGGATTCGGGCTGTCTAAAATCTCTTTCTTCCCAAGAAACTAACAATCGGTATGCATTCCATACTTTATTGGTAAAATTTCTACCCTGTTCGCATTGTGAACTATCGAATGGTAAATCATTACCTGCCGGGGAAGAAATAAGTGTTCCAACACGAACACCATCCGCACCAAATTGCTCAATTAAATCCAATGGATCTGGAGAATTTCCTAAGGATTTAGACATTTTTCTGCCTAACTTATCCCTTACAATACCTGTATAATAAACATTTCTAAAAGGTAAATCACCCAAATATTCGTATCCTGCAATAACCATTCGTGCCACCCAGAAAAACATTATTTCCGGTGCTGTAACCAAGTCGTTGGTGGGATAATAATAGCGTATCTCGTCATTGTTTGGTTGGGTAAGTCCTTTGAAAACTGAAATTGGCCACAACCAACTCGAAAACCACGTATCTAGGACATCTTCGTCTTGACGTAAATGAATATCGTCAAATTTAATGGTGGTTTTTTCTTGGACGATTTTCTTAGCTTCCTCTTCTGTTTTTGCAACTACAAAATCATTTAAACCATTCCCATAATACCATGCTGGAATTCTATGTCCCCACCACAATTGTCTAGAAATACACCAATCTTTTACATTTTCCATCCAATGACGGTAGGTGTTTTTAAACTTCTCGGGGTGAAATTTTATGTTACCATTCATCACATTCTCCAAAGCAGGTTTAGAAATTTCCTTCATTGAAACGAACCACTGAAGGGAGAGTTTTGGCTCTATAACGGCATTTGTTCTTTCCGAAAAACCCACTTTATTGAGATGATCCTCCGTTTTTACCAAGTATCCTTTTTCTTCGAGTTCTTTTTCAATCAACTTTCTAACTTCAAAGCGATCTTTTCCTTCGTAATGAGCCCCGTGATTGTTCAAGGTGCCATTTTCGTTGAATACATCAATGGTTTCCAAGTTAAATTTCTTACCTATTTCGTAATCGTTTATGTCATGGGCCGGTGTTATTTTTAAGCAACCGGTACCAAAAGAGGCGTCGACATATTCATCCGCAACAACTTTAACCTCACGGTTGGCAATAGGAACCATTACAGTTTTACCGTGCAAGTGCTTGTAGCGTTCGTCATTGGGATTGACACAAACTGCCGTATCCCCCATGATAGTCTCAGGTCGAGTAGTAGCTATGGTTATCCACTCGTCTACAGAATCAATTACTTTGTAGCGAACATAGAATAATCGAGAATTCAATTCCTTATAAATAACCTCTTCATCGGAGACTGCTGTCAATGCATCGGGATCCCAATTCACCATTCTTACACCACGGTATATTTTACCTTTCTTAAATAGATCAATAAATACATTTATGACTGATTCGGAATATTCCTCGTCCATGGTGAAATGGGTTCTGCTCCAATCGCATGAAGCCCCTAATTTTTTTAGTTGATCCAAGATAATTCCACCATGTTTCTCTTTCCATTCGAAGGCATGACTCAAAAATTCCTCTCTTGTCAAGTCAGTTTTAGAAATGCCTTCCAACTTTAATTTCTGGACAACTTTTGCCTCCGTTGCAATGGATGCATGATCGGTTCCAGGAACCCAACAAGCATTTTTACCAAGCATACGCGCTCTTCTCACCAACACGTCTTGTATCGTGTTGTTGAGCATATGCCCCATATGTAAGACCCCTGTGACATTAGGAGGTGGTATCACTATGGTGTATGGCTCTCTATTGTCAGGTACAGATGTAAAGTACCCTTTATCCATCCAATAGGGGTACCACTTACTTTCTGCTTTAAGCGGTTCGTAATTTTTAGGAATTTCCATTTGGTAATTTTGACATGCAAATATAAGCATATCATCGTGCTAAATGTTGATTTGATAAATCCGCAATTAATCCAAGAAAAAAATAATTACTTATTGCCCTTTTTCTTTCACTTTCCCTTTAATGGTCAAAACAACAGGTGGAGCAATATCCGAGGTTACAGTTATAGTTTTTATAAACTCGCCTACTCTTTTGGTGTCATAAGAAACTACTATTTTCGATTTTTTTCTTGGTTGTATTGGTTCACTTGGTTTTTCTGCCGCAGTGCAGCCACAACTGGTGCTTACCCCTTGAATTGTTATTGGCTTTTTTCCTTTGTTTTTAAATTCAAATACAAACTGCTCAGGAGAGTCATAAGGGATTTCATCTCTTACAATTTCTAAAGTTTTAAATTGGAGAATTCGCCTTTCCTTCTTTTTGGTAATTTCTTGAGAAAAACTATTGAAGGTGGTGATCATAAAAAGTAAGAAGATATATTTCATAGATTCAATTTTTTACAAGTATACTACTATTGCTCTAAGGACTGCTTTCAATAACAATTTTTTAACTGTATTCTTGGGAAACTAACTCTTTTATGAGGGGATATGTCTTACTCATTGGGATTCGCATATCGCCTGATTTGTACCATTTAATTTTCGTAATATCTTCACTCGCTTGCGGAATACTTTTCTTCAATCCCTGATAATGGATACTATACCATGTGGTTTTTTTTATGACAGATTTTTCGAAGGCGAAATAAACATGGTAGCTCTCCATAATTTTATGATCGATATTTAAGTCCCCCATTAATCCTGTTTCCTCTTTTATCTCTCTGATTGCTGCAGATTTACGCTTTTCTTTTTTTTCGATTTTTCCTTTCGGAAAATCCCACTTATTAAGCCTATATATCCAAAGAACTTTATCCTCGCATTTCACCAATCCACCCGCTGCTTTAATCCAGAGGAAATGTCTGAAAAAAGTTTTCATAGCTCGCTTTGGGTTTCTTTTTATTATTTGGTAGTTTTTAACATCGAGTTGATTTTTTAGCGTGTGATAATCCTTGATGGATTTTAAATGTTGCATTACAGGTATTCCCTCTATTTCAGAAGAAGTGAAAATAATGACGTTGTCGTCAATGAAAACTTTATACTTTTGTGACATGATTGACAACAAAGATAATGCTTTAAAAGTCGCTGAAATCTTGTTAAAGGTAAAAGCTGTTAAATTACAACCAAACCAGCCATTCACATGGGCATCTGGTTGGAAGTCACCAATATATTGTGATAACAGGGTTACATTGAGTTATCCAAAAGAACGAACACACATTAGACAAGCTTTCGTTGAAGCCATTTTAAGCCGCTTTGGAAAACCTGATTTAATTGCCGGTATTGCTACGGGAGGAATTCCTCAAGGAGCTTTAGTTGCACAAGAACTTGGATTACCCTTCATTTATGTAAGAAGCGAAGCCAAGGGCCATGGTTTGGGTAATTTAATCGAAGGCCATTATGAGAAAGGGCAACGTGTTATACTTATTGAGGACCTAATTTCAACGGGAGGAAGTAGTTTAAAAGGTGTCGATGCGCTTAGAAAGGCTGAACTTGATGTTAAAGGATTGGTAGCAGTCTTCAGTTATGGCTTCAAGAATGCTGTTGAAAATTTTAAAAAATCAGATTGTCCGTACATAACCCTAACAGATTATGCAGTATTAATCGAACAAGCTCTTAATTCCAACTATATCGGAAAAAAAGACCTCACTTTATTACAAAGCTGGCGGGGAAATCCATCCGGATGGATGCAAGAGAAATAACTAATTATCTCCATGGAATTAATAAGCAACAAAGTTAGCATTAACGCTGAAAAGGAAGCCATTAAGGAATTCCTGCTAGTACCTTCGAATATTTGGCATCTTTTACCACAAGATAAAGTCACTGACTTCCAATCTAACGAAAACGGATGTTCGTTTAAAGTTCAGGGTGGAATAATTATCTCGTTAGTGAACAATGGAACTTCTGAAAATAGTTTGAATTTGAAGTCAGGTGAAAAAACACCTTTCCCCTTCGAACTTACCATACAGTTGCAATCGGAGGCAAATGGAACTCAAGGATTCATTTCCTTTAATGGTGAGGTAAATATGTTTTTAAAAATGATGGTAGAAAAACCATTATTGGCTTTGTTCAATTACATGTCCGAAAAACTCAAGGTTCAGTTCGAAAAGTAAGCTGTTTGATACCGTAATTTTTTAATATATTTTCTTTCAAGATTATCAATAGCCCCTCATCAGTAACACCTTTAATTTTCCCTTTAAAAACTCCCTGCTCATCTTCAAATTCACTCTCATAATCTTTTAGAAAAAGTAATGACTCATATTTCTGTTTTAAGAAAATAAAATCCTTAAATAATAAATCATTCATTTTAGCAAGTAAGGTATTTCTGACCTCTTCGATAATCTGTATCTTGTTTTTCTCAAGAGCGATACTCGTGGCGTTAGTCAAACTAAACTCCAATTGATTCACATTGAGACCTATTCCGATAATGGAAAATGAGACTCTTTGTCCCATTAGTTGATTCTCAATTAATACCCCTGCAATCTTTTTGCGATTTACATAGATGTCGTTTGGCCATTTAACTTGAGCAGAAATTCCAAATTCAGTTAATAATTCAACTATTGCGAGGCTTGTACCCCAAGTCAAAGTAATTTGTTCACTGACTGACATGTTGTCGGGTTGATACACGACACTCATCATAATATTTTCTCTCTTATTTGAGATCCAATGATTACCACGCTGACCTTTACCAAGGGTTTGGTAATCTGACATTATTACCGCCCCATTTTGACATAATTGGTCAGAAATTAGCTTGGCAGCAAAATTGTTAGTGGAGTCTACCTCGTCTAAATTGAATATTTGAACGCCGAAAATACCTTTCATTAGATGATACGAGGAATTGAATAAGGCAAAATTAAAATTTATCGCGTAAATTCGCGAAATATATAAAGGAAATGCCAAGAGCGAAAAGAGTAAGTGAGTCAGAACTATTGTGTAAAGCAATTGTTGAAGGAATGCAGGAAAATAAAGCAAAAGAAATTGTGGTTTTAGATCTTAGAAATTTATCAAGCGCTGTATGTGACTTTTTTGTGATTTGTAGCGGAGAGTCAAGCACGCAAGTTGACGGAATTAGCAATGCAGTAAATAGATTTACCAGGAAAGCACTAAAAGAAAAACCTTGGCACGTTGAGGGGAAATCAAATAGCGAATGGATTTTGTTAGACTACATATCAGTAGTTGCACATATTTTCTACAAAGACGCGAGACATTTCTATCAATTAGAGGACTTGTGGTCAGACGCTGAAAGAGAGAACATACCAAACTTAGATTAAAAATCATTATGTCAGACGAAAATAAAAAAAAATCATTTTCCATTTATTGGATTTACGCCTTGTTAGGAGTTGGCCTTATTGCCTTTCAATTATACTATAATTCTAGTAGCACTGTCGTTATTAAAAATAAGCAAACATTGTACACCCTTCTCGAACAAAAGGGCATTGATAAAATTGATATCGTCAACAAGGAAAAAGCGGAGTTTGAACTAAATGCAGCTGGTAAAAAATTCTTGAAAGGTAAAGACGGTGAGTTTAAGGAAATGGCTAAGACCTTAGAAAAAAGTGGTTCGGAAAAAGTGGTTGTTTTTGAGTTAGAAGACATAGGAAGCTACGATAATTTTGAAAATGAATTAAAAGAAAAAAAATTCACCAACTACGAAAATAAAAAAGAGACCAACTACCTGGGTGTAATTTTGAGTTACCTCCTGCCTTTTGTCATTATCATCGCAATTTGGATTTTTGTTATGAGAAGAATGTCTGGTGGAAGTGGTGGCGGTGGCGGTAGCCAAATTTTCAATATCGGAAAATCTCGAGCGCAAGTATACGATAAAGGAAAATCCACAAATATCACTTTTCAAGACGTTGCTGGTTTACAAGAAGCAAAAGAGGAAATAGAAGAAATTGTAGAATTTCTTAAAAACTCGAAAAAATATACTGAGTTAGGAGCAAAAATTCCGAAGGGAGCTCTATTAGTAGGACCTCCGGGAACAGGAAAAACATTACTTGCGAAAGCCGTAGCTGGTGAAGCAAAGGTTCCCTTTTTCTCCCTTTCAGGATCTGACTTCGTAGAAATGTTTGTTGGAGTTGGTGCTTCTCGAGTTCGAGATTTATTTAAACAGGCCAAAGAAAAGTCTCCCTCCATCATTTTTATAGATGAAATAGATGCTATTGGTAGAGCTAGGGGTAAGAATAATGGTTTTAATTCTAACGACGAAAGAGAAAACACATTAAATCAGCTTCTTACTGAAATGGACGGTTTTGGAACGAATTCAGGAGTAATTATTATTGCGGCAACAAATAGAGCAGATGTACTTGACAGTGCATTGTTACGAGCGGGGAGATTCGACCGACAAATTTATGTTGACATGCCTGACTTGAACGAAAGAAAAGAAATCTTCCAAGTTCATTTGAAGCCTCTAAAGTTGGAAAAAGCTATTGATATTGATTTTCTTGCAAAACAAACCCCTGGTTTCTCGGGTGCAGACATTGCAAACTTATGCAATGAAGCAGCGTTAATCGCGGCAAGGAAAAATAAAAAAGCCGTTGAAAAACAAGACTTCTTGGATGCTGTCGATAGAATAATTGGTGGATTAGAAAAGAAAAATAAAATTATCACCAAAGACGAAAAACGTACCATTGCTTTTCACGAAGCAGGTCACGCAACTATTTCATGGTTACTCGAGTTTGCTTATCCCCTTGTTAAAGTAACCATTGTGCCACGAGGACAATCGTTAGGAGCAGCTTGGTATCTACCGGAAGAAAGAAGTATTACAACAACCGAACAAATACTTGACCAGATATGCTCAGCATTAGGAGGTCGAGCGGCGGAACAATTAGTATTTAATAAAATTAGCACCGGAGCATTATCAGACTTGGAGAAGGTTACAAAGCAGGCGTATGCAATGGTCTCCATCTATGGATTGAATGACCGCATTGGGAATATATCCTTTTATGACTCGCAAGGTAGAGATATGTTTACTAAGCCCTATTCTGACGATACAGCCAAGATAATTGATGAAGAAGTGAGTAAACTGATTGAATTTCAATACTCGCGTGCGAAATTAATACTTTCCGAGAATCAGGATAAATTAACTCTATTGGCAGAAAGGCTATTAACTAATGAGGTTATTTTTAAAGAGGATTTAGAGGAGATATTTGGAAAACGCCAATGGGATATCTCTTCTCAAGATGAAGTCCAATCTTCAGAAGACGCTGTAATTATCTCTCCAGTTGCTCCTGAAGGACCTGCTGGTCCTGTTGCTCCTGCTCGTCCTGTTAATCCAATTGCTCCTGAAGCAGAATCAGGGTCTGATGAAATTGTTTCAGATACCGACTTTGGTTCCACAGATGAGACATCGGAAAAGAATGATGAAGCAATTAAACCAACAGAGGACGAAGTTTAATGGAGCTCGTTTTTCAAACGGTGGATTTGTTCCAATTTGAACAGGCTAAGTTAATTTTAGACTCAGCAGAGATTCCTTTTCTTGAACGTAATACCGTTGTCTCGATGTACAATAATTTTGGAACATACGAATTATATGTATCTTCGCAGCACCATTTAGGTGCCAAAGAATTGATAGAAAATGCCTTTAAATAACCTTGCCTTAAGATCTTTAACCGGATTTTTTTTTGGAGCTGTTATGATTTCCACTTGTTATTTACCAGTGATTTGGCAAATCCCAGTATATGGAACTATTATGGTTCTGGCAATTCGCGAATTTATTCACTTTTTCAACGGTAATGAATCCATTCATTTAGATAAAGTCTCAGCTTATTTTCTTCAGATAATAATATTTTTAATTTTAGTAAGTGGGTACATTGTAGAATTACACGTTGCTTTATTCTGGGTAATCGTCCCAGTAGTGTTTTTAGTTATCCTAAATGAACTTTGGCGAAATGTTGAGAATCCTATCTTAAATATTTCACTCTTAGTGTTTGGGGCCGGATACACCTTATTACCATTTTACATGATTTTAGCCCTTGCAGATCTATCTCAAAAATATGCTTATATTTTCCCACTTGCACTAGGGATGTACTTACTGATTTGGACAAACGATACATTTGCCTACTTTTCCGGTAGACTATTCGGGAAAAGGCCCTTATTCTCGCGCATTTCACCGAAAAAAACATGGGAAGGCACCATAGGCGGATTACTCTTTACGCTTTTAATAGGTTACGTGCTATTTTTAACTACGAATGAGTTACCCCTAACTTTTTGGATTGTGTCTGCTTTAATCGTTTCGCCAGCTGCTATTGTTGGTGACTTACTTGAATCATTATTTAAACGCAGTGTAGGAGCGAAAGATTCCGGAACCCTTTTACCAGGCCATGGCGGCATATTGGATCGATTTGATGCTGTGTTATTTACAGTACCCTTTTATTATTTTTGGTCTTTATTTTATATTCATTATATTGCCTAATGAAATTGCACAGAGAAGGATATGGTATAATAATAGGCGCGTTAGTAGTTTTCATTACTGCTAGTTTATTAAACTTCTATTTTTTATTTTGTACTCCCATACTATTTTGGCTAATTCAAGGGATACTGCTTATATTTATTTATCTAATCATTCAGTTTTTTAGAATTCCAAAGAGAATTAGTCCATACAACGATCATGATATTGTATGTCCGGCGGATGGGAAAGTTGTCGTAATTGAAGAAACTACTGAAAATGAGTTTTTTAAAGACAAGCGTATTCAAGTGTCAATTTTCATGTCACCACTGAATGTTCACGCCAACTACTATCCTATTTCTGGTATAGTGGATTATGTTAAATACCATAAAGGATTATTTTTAGTGGCTTGGCATCCGAAAAGCTCAACTGATAATGAAAGGGCAACTTTTGTTGTAAGGCATGAGAATGGACAATCAGTTCTGTTTAGACAAATTGCTGGTGCATTGGCAAGGAGGATTTGTTTTTACAGTGAAAAAGGGCAACAAATTAACCACAGCGAAGAATTTGGATTTATTAAATTTGGCTCGAGAGTAGACATTTTTTTACCTTTAGGCACAAAAATTGATGTTAAATTAGGTGAAAAAGTAAAAGCTAAATTAACTCGCTTGGGAACTTTTGAATAAATCATTATATTTACAAAAAAAAGAACTATGAAAAAACTAATATTTGTATTTGCTCTGACTGCATTTGTAGGTTCAATTGCAACTACTTCATTCGCAGCTGCTAATGAAACTGAATTCGTTAAGAAAAATGATGACAAGAAAAAGAAGAAAAAGAAGAAAGCAGGTTGTGCTGCAGAAAGCAAATCTTGCTCTTCAACTCCACAAAAATCTTGTTGCCAGTCTAAAAAGCAGTAAACAAAATTTAACATAAAAAAAGTCCCGATTTCTCGGGACTTTTTTTTATTTCAATAACCTACGAAGTATTTTTCCTACATTGGATTTAGGTAATTCATCTCTAAACACCACCTCCTTCGGCACTTTATATCCTGTTAATAATTTTCTACTTTCACTAATTACTTCCTCTTCCGTCAAAGCTTGATCTTTTTTCACAACAAAAGCTTTTACGTATTCTGTACCGTCTGAATTCTTCTCTCCACGCACACCAACCTCTAGCACTTTTTCATTTTCGGAAATCGCCTTCTCTACTTCATTTGGATAGACATTAAACCCTGAAACCAGAATCATTTCCTTTTTTCGATCGACAATTTTAAAAAATCCATCCTCCTCCATTACTCCAACATCACCGGTGAGAAAATAATCCCCTAAAAAACATTTCTTTGTTTCATCAGGCCGATTCCAATAACCTGTCATGACTTGCGGCCCTTTGATCCCTATTTCCCCTGGCTGACCTACCGCTACCTCTTTCCCATCGTCGTCAAATAATTTAATTTCCGTATTCGGAAGTGGTAAGCCAATTGACCCCCTTTTATGCGTTCCATTGATAGGGTTTATTGTTGCTGCTGGACTCGTTTCGGATAATCCATACGCCTCTAGAAGTGCGCTATTGGTGAGTTTTTCCCATCGCTCGGCAACAGAATCCTGAACTGCCATTCCACCACCTAAAGATAATTTAAGTTTAGAAAAGTCTAACTCACGGAAAACTTCTTGATTGAGTAGGCCATTAAATAAGGTATTGACTCCTGTAAGTATAGAAAAAGGGTTCTTTTTTAAATCTTTACAAAAAGCCTTCATATCTCTAGGATTAGTTATGAGTACATTAACCGCTCCATATCGAAAAAATACAATGCAATTAGCCGTTAAGGCAAAAATATGGTACATCGGAAGAGCAGTTATAATAGTATCCTCTCCATCTTTAAAGACATGTCCAATCCATGCTTCCACCTGTTGCACGTTGGCACATAAATTAGCGTGAGAGAGGGCTGCTCCTTTTGAAACACCGGTGGTGCCGCCAGTATATTGCAGAAAGGCGAGATCATCTCGACTGATTTGTACTTGTTGCCCTTTTTTTTCTTTATTCTCAGAAAGTATTTTTTTCAACGATAAAGCTCCGGGAAGAGAATACGAGGGAACCATTTTTTTAACTTTTCGAACCACGAAATTCGTAATTGTACCTTTCAATCCTCCCAACATATCGCCGATCGTTGTCAGTATTACGGTTTCTATATCGGTATCTTTAATAATATTTTCGAGATTACTTGCGAAATTCTCTAGGATTATAATTGCTTTTGCCCCAGAATCTTTGTACTGATGACGCATTTCCTCCGCAGTGTACAATGGATTTGTATTAACAATAACTAAACCGGCCTTTAAACAAGCGAATATCGTTACAGGAAATTGCAATAGATTAGGCATCTGAAGGCCAATTCTATCACCTTTTTTGAGATTTGTTTTATTTTGAAGATACCATACAAGGGCATCGACATGCGTGTTTACCTCATTAAATGTTAAGCAAACGTCCATGTTTTTATAAGCAACTTTATCACCAAATTTAGCTACGGCCTCATCAAAAATTGCTACTATATTTTCGTACTTATCCAATGAAATTGATTGGTTTACAAACTCTGGATAACTCTTTAACCATGCAAAATCTGACATATTAATAGTTTTATGTTTATTATTTATTTACTTAAGAACTAAAGATAAAAAGAAAATGCATCCAAAATCATGAAATTAGCATCAAAAGCCGAAGAAAAGTTACCTAATTAATGACTAATTCAGCAATAGATAGCAAAATAAGACAACTGCTACCAAGGAAATGATGTTAAGTACAAACCCAATCCTTACCATTTCATGCATACGAATTCGACCTGACGCAAATACTATGGCATTTGGAGGTGTTCCAACAGGTAGCATGAAAGCACAGCTGGCAGCCAAGGTCAGTGGCAGACATAACTGCAATACAGGAAGGCCTTGATCTATTGAAAATGCTCCAACAATCGGAACAAACAAGGTGACAAGTGCAAGATTTGACATGATTTCTGTTACAAATATTGCTATGGTGACAACAACTAATATTAATATAAAAATACTAGCATCTGCATATGAATTGAACAATTGTGTGAGACTTAGGACAATGCCGTTTTTTTCAAAAATAGCGGCTAGTGCTAGCCCACCTCCAAAAAGCAAGAGAATTCCCCAAGGTAATTGTTCGGTGTCTTTCCATGCTAATAAATTCCCATTTTTCGTGTTGTTTGGAATAAGAAACATAAGTACTGCGCCGAGTATAGCTGGAATTTCATCTCTGTACGAAACTCCCGTAAAATCAATAACTAATTCTCGGCAAGTCCACAAAAACACGACTAATAAAAAAATTGCTATTGCTTTTATTTGCTCACTGGACCAAGGTTCTTTTTTAAAATTAAACTCGTGCTGATCACCACGTTCCTTTGCAAGTCCCCAATAAAAAAAACAATACATGAGTAAAAGTAAGGACAAACTCACTGGTATACCAATCTTCATCCAATCCCAAAAGCTAACAGTGGTATGAAAATTTTGTTCCACGATTGCAGCCATTTGAGTATTTGGTGGTGATCCTACCAGTGTAGCCATTCCTCCGATGCTGGATGCATACGCTATTGAAAGCATCAAATACAAGGAGAATTTTGACTCTTGGTGGTGCTTAGGCATTGATTGAATAACTGCAATGGCCATGGGAAGCATCATTAACGTAGTTGCCGTGTTTGATATCCACATGCTCAACAAACCGGTGCTTAAAATAAATCCGAGCAAAACCTTGGGTTTTGAATTCCCAACAACAGAAATTATTCTTCGGGAAATTTGCTCGTGAACACCCCACTTTTCAAGGCCTAATGCCAGGACAAACCCACCAAAGAAAAGAAAAACATTACTATTTCCATAAGATAGAGCCAAATCATTCGGGGTTAGTAATCCCATGGGCGTTGCAAAAATCAATGGAAGCAAGGCAGTTACATAAATAGGGATTATTTCAAATACCCAAAGAAGAATCATCAGTCCACCGAGAATAGCACTCAGCTCGAATTTTGAATTAAATACTAGAGACAATAGACCAAACAAAATGGTTATTGCAACCAAAGCGTATTGTTTCCACAAAAAAAGTAATTTAGAATTTTCAGGCATTTATTTTGTTGAGCGCATCTACGAATTCATCGACTCTTGCTATAAAAACATCGTTAATTCCCTTGAAGTCAGCTTTCGTTTTGGCTTGATTTATTTTAGTCATCATCGCGTTGTAAAAACCCACGGCTTCATCAATAATCTTATCGCATTCATCTGCAATTGCTGGATTTTGTTCTTCCATATAAATGCATTCATCAATTACATCCGCTAAAACAAATTGATTAATTTTCTTTTTTAAGTCGCGTCTACTTGCCATAATATTTATTGTTTTTCATACAAACGTACACAGAATTTACTATTGTTGAGCGTGTAAAACTCTTTTTCCGGTTCAACGTTAAGAATTAATTTGAATGTCGAATCATTATCGATTTTAGTTAAAGGCAATTTATGTTCGTTTGGTCCGAAATGTCCATCCCAAATAATCAAATCTCCCTTTCTTGCAGTCTCCCAATCCCAAAGATTGGCTGACTTTTCAGCATTAAAAGGATCTTTCTCTAACTTGAAAAGAATATAGGGATGACCAGTATACAATTTGCGCGAAACTAACTCTTCATTGGTTTGAAATTCCACTAAAAAATCATCAATAGTTATCTCTTCAACCCCTTTGGAAGGAAAAATCTCGATTTCCTGAAGAGGAAATAATCTAATAATAAAAGGAAGGGCAACTATATGAGCCCAAAAAATCAACTTAGCGTTACGACCGATTAAAATAGGGTATTTAACTTGCAAGTACTCAATTTCTTTGATAATCAATAAAGCCGCGGGAATAGCGATGACAAACATAACTCTTAGTAATCCGAGAGAAGCCCACATACCAAGCCACCAAAGCACGACATGTGCTAGAAAATACCCCCAAAAAGTGCCTAAAATAATCCAAAACCAAATTTGTTCATCTAGCTTCCATAAAGCACTTTGAAATAGCTGCCTAATTTTTTGTATCAATCTAAAAGACTGCATTACCAGTAAAATAAATACAAAACCAAAAATTGGGATGGCCGCCATAAAAAAATGATAAAGCGTACCGCTACCGTAAACCGTTATATCCGTGTGAATATATGGGTTCGCCTGAAAAATCCACATCGGTAGTCCAGTCATGGCATAGCCAATTGAATTCATAATGAGGGTTCCAATCAACAAAAATGGAATATATTTTAACCTTTTGCTGAAAACGTAGAATATGAATACAAGCATTACTATTACGAAACCTTCGCTTCTTGCAAAAGGCATGAAACTGAGTGATATTGACGCTAAAATCCACTTTTCTTTTAAAGCAAGGTATATAAAACCAATTAAAAATAAAGAACATATTGGTTCTGTTAAACTGGAGAAAGAGTTGCCTATCACTATGGGTGTCAATAAATACAACCATGCAACCCAATGTGCCTTATTTAATTGTAAGAGCTTCGCAATACGAAACCCTAAATACGCATTAAAAAAAATCAATAGAATATTCACAAATACAACCATTTTAAAACCCATATTTGCAAAGGGCGACATCAATATGTTGAATATTGGCTTACCCCATTGATCCATTAATAATTCGGGATAAAGCCATGAAAATTTGGAGATATGGTAATGTGAAATGGTATCAGCGCCACCATTAAAACCCTCTGCAAAAACGAAATTCAATACGTATAAAAGAATAATGGCTCCTGTAAATAAATGCGTGCGCGAAATCTTTTTCATAGGGTCAAAATTAATCAAAAGACCTCAACTCACTGACATTCCTCCTAGTTACTGAAATTATTAACTTAAAACACAAAGGAAATAAACACTAAAACTAAGTTATGCTGTGTACCTTTGTTCTATGCACTATCCACGTATAATCCTCAAAAAAGGAAAAGACCAGTCTATACTTCGCAAGCACCCATGGGTATTTTCCGGCGCCATTGATCTCGCCGATGAAGAAATGACAGATGGAGATTTGGTTGCAGTGCACGATTGCAAGCATGCATTGCTGGGAGTCGGTCACTTTCAGCATGCTACCATTGCTGTGAGAATGTTGTCTTACAACGAACAATTAATTGACACAAACTTTTTTAAGCAGAAGATTGGTCGTGCTTTTGAACTCAGGCTTTCTCTTGGATTGGTATCGTCTAAGAATACTATTTTTCGCTTATGTCACGGTGAGGGTGACGATTTACCGGGCTTGATAATTGATTCCTATGCGGGAGTTGCCGTTGTTCAGTGTCATTCCATAGGAATGTACCGTCAGTTGAAAGAGATAAAAGAAGCGTTGATAGCAGTCTTGGCAAAAAAATTAAAAGCGATTTATTTTAAATCTACTGAATCAATCCATGATATTGAAGGTGTAAAGGAAGGCTATATACATGGGAAGTGCGAGGTGCCACATCTCGCTAAAGAAAATGGGATAAGCTATCAAATCGATTGGATCAGTGGTCAGAAAACTGGTTTTTTTATCGACCAAAGAGAGAACCGAACGCTGTTAGCTCGGTATTCCTCGAATAAAAAAGTACTCAATGCATTTTGTTATTCAGGAGGATTTAGTCTACAAGCCCTCTCCAACGGAGCTTCATTGGTTCATTCTTTAGACTCCTCTCAAAAAGCCATCGACTTAACGGAAAACAACCTAAAATTGAATACTTTCTCAGGAGAGCACCTATCTGTGGTGGCAGACGCCATGGAATATATCAAAGAATTACCGGAAGATTTTGATATCATTGTTCTTGATCCACCTGCTTTTGCAAAACATAGAGAGAAACGTCATAAAGCTGTTCAAGGCTATAAAAGATTGAATGCACATGCCATTCGCCAGATAAAGCCGGGAGGACTAATTTTTACATTTTCTTGCTCCCAAGTTGTCGATAAAGCACTTTTTACCCACACGATTATTGCTGCAGCAATTGAGGCAGGGCGCGAAGTAAAAATTTTAGAACAATTGCATCAGCCAGCGGATCACCCCATAAATGCCTTTCATCCCGAAGGAGAATACTTAAAAGGGCTTGTTATTCAAGTAATATGATTTTAGATTACAGTTATAAGCAATTGCTGAAAGTCGCTGTACCCATGATGATTTCAGGTTTTATCCAATCTATTGTGATGATTACCGACTCCGCGTTCATAAGCCGCTACTCAACCGATGCTTTTGATGCTGTAGGCAATGGAGGCTTACTTTATATCACGATGTATATGTGCCTAATGGGAATGGGTGACGGTGCGCAAATAATAATAGCGCGACGATTTGGCTCTAATCAGGCTTCGCGTATAGGAAGGATATTTGGAACTTCCGCTATCACTAATCTGATTTTGGCAATTTTGTTGTTTGTATTGTTATACTTTGTCATGCCCGCTCAAATTATGGCTTATTCAAAATACGATACACTAGCCACCTTGCAAGGGCAGTTCATTCAAATTCGAAGCTTTGCCTTGTTTTTTGCTTTCATCACCATTACGATACAAGCCTTTTTTCTTGCGAAAGGCAAGACATGGGTGGTATTGATTGCAGCCATAATTACAGCTTCAAGCAATGTTTTGATGGACTACGTATTGATTTTTGGAGAATATGGCTTCCCAAAAATGGGAGTAGAAGGAGCTGCATTAGCATCGACCTTGGCGGATGGACTTGGGATGCTTTTCTTGCTTATTTTCTTGCTCGTTTCTGAGGAGGCCAGAAACTTAAAATTATTTCGAAACTTCTCATTCAATGCAAGATCTATGAGAGAGCTATTGAAAGTTGGAAGCCCTCTTATGCTCCAGGGTTTTTTGGCCTTGGCGACATGGACAGTTTTCTTTATATGGCTTGAACGAAAAGGACAATTTGACCTTACCGTTTCGCAAACCATACGCTCTATTTACTTCCTTGCTTTTGTGCCTATCTGGGGATTTGCTGCTGCAACAAAAACATATGTTTCTCAGTATTTAGGGGCTGAGCGATCAGAAGAAATACCCATAATTCAGCGCCGTATACAGTTATTGACAATCTGCCTTTTATTCGTTAGCTTTCATGGGGCACTCTTTTACCCTAAAACACTTGTTTCGTTGATTAATCCGAACGAATTATATTTGGAAAAAAGTGCCGAAATACTTCAATTTATTGTCGGATCTATTGTAATTTTCGCTTGTATTTCCGTGTATCTTCAAACGATTCATGGAAGTGGAAACACATTACATTCTATGCTGATAGAATTGGCAACAGTTTTTATCTATTCTTTTGCCTGCTATGCTTTGATAGTTGCATGGGAAGTAGATGTGTTTTGGATTTGGTCCGTTGAGTATATCTATTTTATCTCGTTAGGAGGTTTATCCATACTGTACCTCAAAACAGTAGACTGGAAAAATAAAAAAGTATAATATGAAAGTAGTTTTCATGGGAACTCCCGAATTTGCTGTAGGAATTCTAGAGGCCTTGATGAATAGTCAACACCAGGTAGTCGGGGTCGTAACTGCTGCTGACAAACCTGCAGGTAGAGGACTTCAATTGCGGGAAAGTGCTGTTAAACAACATATCTCTTTGTTAGGGATTCCAGTCCTTCAACCTGAAAAATTGAAAGACAACGAATTTTTGAACTCTTTAAAGGAATTGAATGCAGATATTTTTGTGGTGGTAGCTTTTAGAATGTTGCCAAAAGAAGTGTGGGAAATACCGGCTAAAGGAACTATTAATTTACATGCCTCGCTTTTACCAAAATATAGGGGTGCTGCTCCAATTAATTGGGCTATCATCAACGGCGAAAAGGAGACAGGTGTTACAACTTTTTTTATCAATGAGGTAATCGATACAGGAAGTATTCTTTTGCAAAGAACCGTGCAATTATCAAAAAATATAACAGCTGGCGAATTACATGATGAATTGGTGGCAGTTGGCGCTCAACTCACTGTTGAAACGCTGAATCTGATAGAAATAGATAAAATAACTTCTCATCGACAAGATGAATTGTTAGCGAAGAACGCTCCTCATGCGCCTAAAATTTTTAAGGATACCTGTCAAATAAATTGGGAAATGGATTTTCGAGATGTTGATAATTTGATTAGAGGACTCTCCCCTTATCCTGCGGCGTGGTGTAGGCTGCACAACAAAGGAAAAGCTAGCTTCTCCGTGTTCAAGGTGTTCGATTCAACGCCAATTCATGGGGATTACAGCGCCATTCAACAGCATCTAGACGGATTGATTTTTCCGTGTAAAAACGGAGCTGTAATTGTGCGTACTATACAGCAGGAAGGTAAAAGAAAGATGACTGTAAAAGAGTGGTTGGCGGGAAATAATCCTAAAGACTGGGAATGTACTCCTAGAGATTAAAAATCAATACCTTCTAGTTCCTTTTCTTTATCCTTGTCATCCTCGTAATCAATATTAAAAGTGAATCCAAAAACAATTGGAGCTATACTCGGGGCTGCATCTGAATGAAATAAGCTTGTTAGGTTATACGAACCATACAATCCAATGGCGCCATAACCAATTCTGAGCATAGCTTCCAAATTCCATAGATTACTGTGAAACTTTTTGTTATCGGTCATCGTGTTATTAAAACGGTCACCATCGGCATACTTCCCGCGAAGGTTATGATTGGCATACATGCGCACGCCACCAACAACACCTGCTGCTAAATAAAATGATTTCTTCTCCCGTTGTTTCATTGCAAAATCAAGTAATAAAGGCACCTGAAAATAACCAAGATTTAATCGCGAGTTTTTTACCACTCCTGTAGGGTCGAAAAGCGTAGGATTACCTGTAACTAGCGAAACGCTTGTGTCACTTGACACCATTGTATATTTATCGTCAAAAGTAAATGTCTTAAAATTCAGCCCCATACCGGTTGTTAAACCTAGATACTGCTTAAAGATTGGCAATTTATATTCAAACAAATTCAAACTGAAAGACGAGGATTGCGGAATGTTATTTTTCCATTCATCGGTACGTCCCGTTGTCATCATTCCAAAATCCATTCCTCCCCACTGTCCGTTATACATTTTCTGAGAATTGGCAGTGAAATTTAAAAGAACAAATAAACATGGTAAAAGGTAATTCTTCATGGCTTCATTTTTTGTAAAGATATACAATTATCGAATTAGAAACCTATCAAAATTCTTCCCATTATATTGAAGCCCGCCTGTGGATAATAGAAATTCTCGGTAGTTGTCTCTCCTCCGTAAGTATAAGAGAAAGTATACCCATTATTTTCATATAAAGCGTTAAACACATTATTCAGTTGAAGGCCAAGAAGTAGTTCCTTTGCCCAAGAAGTCTTAATTTCATAATTCAAGGCAATGTTCGTGAAACTGAAAGGATTGAGACTTCTGGATCTGCTTGAGGTATTGTCAAGGAATTGTCTTCCAACATATTTTGTCATCCACTGAATGGTTAAACGTTCGATTGGCATTAACTTAAAACCTGCGTTTCCAACGATAGATGGAGAAAATGCTAACGTAGTATTTCTATGTAAAATTTCCTGTTGACCACCATTATCATAATCATCGATGTACTCATTGAATGAAGCGATTCTATTTTCGCTCAATGTGATGGCTCCTTGAACAGAGAGATACTGTTGCAATTTCACACTTGCACTAAGTTCCAACCCTGCACGATAGCTATCACGAACATTTGTTCGAGTATACCCTCCAACATCATTTATTTGGCCCGTCAATATTAATTGGTCGGTGTAATCCATAAAATATCCGTTGAGCATAATATTGCTATTTTTTGTGCGGTACTGATACCCTACTTCAATGTCAGTCATAGTTTCGTGCTGAGGCCTATTCTCAGGAGTTGATTCCCTGAAATCCCTACGTACAGGTTCTCTATTCGCTCGGGCGATATTCGCGAATACCTGTTGTTTACTGTCTAAGGTATAGTTCATTGTCAATTTCGGATTAAAAAAGTGGAAAGGGACTACCTGCTGCATATCCACAAGATTTCCGTTGACCTCATCGATACCCAAAAACTGGTAGTGAACGAATCTGTATTGTAAATCGACTCCAATGTTGAGCTTTTGGGTAAGGAAAGTATTCGTTTTCACGTAATGGCTGGCTTCTGTTTTCTGCGCATTGTTATCGTAATACCTATCGCGAATTTCGCTGGAGGAGGCAAAACGTGCCCAAATAATTTCTCCAAAATGTTGCCCAAGGTATGTATTTGTTGCGCCACCTAAGACCACGTTGGTATGTAATTTAGACAAACGCCCATTGAGTGAGTAAACAGCTCCAACAAAGTGATTTTCAAGCCATCGTCTCCTGATTACATCTGAGGTTGAAACAGTATCTTGCCCGACGACCACATCACCTAATCCATAGTCGGCTAAATAATCTTGCTTACGGTATTGTTCATAATATCCTCTTCCGTAGGTATAATGACCGGCAACATTCAAATACCAACCTTCATTGAATCTGTGATTGAGATGTAGTTGATAATTATCTTGCTGGTAATTATCCACTTCGTTGTTGTAGGTGTAAAAATTATACGTTCGTCCTGAGTTAAGTAAGTTTGCACGGTCTGAGGAATCTAAATAATTTCTGTCAGCATAGGCGTTCATTTCTGAAACATCACCGTTAATTCGGCTTTCTGGGGTTCCATACCAAGACTGAAAAGTAACCTCTTTCCCATTGAACGCCAACGCTTTAACGACTGTTTTTTCTCCCACATAAGCTCCGGAAAGGTAATAAGAGGTTAAATCAGAACTGGCCCTGTCGATATATCCGTTGGATTTTATCCTTGAAAGCCTCATTTCCATGGAAAATTTATTATTCAATAATCCTGTTCCTGCTTTGAGTGTATTTTTCCATGTTTGAAAAGATCCCACAGAATTATCTATGACAGCAAATGGTTCTTGGCTAATATTATTGGTTTTGATATTTACGCTCGCTCCAAATGCCCCTGCCCCATTGGTAGATGTTCCCACGCCACGTTGAAGCTGCAGATTTTCTACGGAAGATGCTAAATCTGGCATATTGACCCAATATACGTCATGCGACTCTGGATCATTCACAGGTATTCCATTGATCGTAACATTGATTCTAGAAGCATCCACCCCTCTGACACGAATTCCGGTGTAACCAATACCTGCTCCCGCATCTGAAGTAGTCACCACTGAAGGGTTTTCCTCTAGCAAATAAGGGATATCTTGACCAAAGTTTTTCTTCTCAAAAGTGGAGATGTTTGAGGATGTCCTGTTCGCGTTTTGGCGCAGGGCATTTACTGATATTTCTTCCAAGGTCTTTGTTTTGGAAAACAGTGTGATGTCAATACGTTGATTTATGTCGGTAAGAGAGGCAGAATAAGTTTGCTCACTGAAACCGTTAAGTTTAAATATTAATGCCCAATTTCCTGCAGGTAAATTCAAATTCTTAAGTACGAAGCCCCCGCCAAGATCTGTATAGGTTTCGTACTGATAATCTGTGATAGTGACTGTTACGGCTGGAAGCACTTTCCCACTCTCGTCTCTAACTGTTCCGTAAAGATTAATCTGAGAGAATAAACTGAAAGTAATCACGTTGACTACTAGCATTACATAAAATCTTGTTTTCATTTTTCTTAAAATAAAACAAGAACAAGGGGCTAATTCTTGGTGGTTAAACTCCGATAGCACTTGTCATCTTCCCGCCGCAGGTTCTAACCTGATCCGGTTCAATGGGTATAATCTCAGCCTTTTTAAAAGGCACCCCTTAGAGACATTGCAAAAGTAACAATAAAATTAAGTTCAAGTTCATTTGGAATTTAATTCCTGAAAAAATCAGTACACCATTTTTATGGTAAACGATTTATTCTTGTCGACATTAGTAGCGCATTGCTCGAAGGTAGGGACAGAAATTATAGGACGAATATTATTTGAAAATGCGAATGCCTCCGTGGGAATACCAAGAATATTCTTATCACATATCTTATTGGCATTTTCGTCGTGAAAAGTGCATACAGCGTATTTTGCCGGTTTTAAATCTTTAAAAACATATGTAAGTTCCTTACCGTTTGGTTTAAGACGCACCATTTTTAGCGTTTGTCCCACTTTAGGGAATTTTTTCGAATCGTTATAAAGTGCAATTTCAATGAGTCCTTTTTGATTTTCAATGGATGTAATTTTCACCGTTAAATCAAAGGTCTTCTGGCTATACGCTTGCTTTGCTGCGGCAATTAAAAGAAGAAAAATGAGAAGCAATTTCATAGCTAAAAATCTGTTTTAAATAATTTATCCATCCAAGGAAATGTGGAAGAGTAATTACCTGTCAACTTCACGTGGTGATCGTCATGATGTTTTGTTTTACTGATAAAAGGTATCTTACTTAGAATTGGTAGTTCAAGATCGCTATGAATGTGGATTTCATGAAGATTTCTTAATAATCCGAAAATCCAAAAAGAGTATAAATTCACGGGCATCACAAGCATAATTGCCGCAAACCCAATAATCGGACCAATGGCACCTATCATCCATTCTAGGGGGTGTGCGTATAAGTATTCTAAGGGAAATGGTGTGGTGGCTCTGTGGTGTATGGAATGAATATTTTTCAATAAATATTTATTCTCATGTAAATACCTATGATATGCATAAAACCAAATGTCATCGAAAAGAAAAGCGAATAATACTTGCAACACAATTACCCACCAGGCTGGCCAAGAAGTTTCAAAAAAATCAAACAGGGCATACGTTCCGAAAGCGGAAAAAAGAATAAGAGTTGATAAGTTAAACAGAAATAGAGGCATTCTGCTCCAAAATAAATCTTTTTTATAGGGTTTCGACTGAATACGGTATTTAGAAAATAGTTTTGTATTCAAGACAATATAGGTATACAAGAAACCAAAAGTGTTTGAGCCAATCAAAAGCATCGCGGTACCTATAGCGGCAGTACTAGCATCCATCATCGTTGAGCAAATAAATTATACATTGGGGTTTGTTCTAAGCCTGATTCTCTCTCTTCATTAAGATTACCAAAACCTTTAGATTTTAGTAATTCTCTCATATTTTTTAAGCGTCCATTAAGGTCGTGGACTTCTATGACCATTGATTTGATTACGGGCCAATGTTCGTCTTTAATACCTAACAAAACATCCCATTCTGCCCCTTCACAATCTATTTTCAATAAATCAATCCTATCGATATTTCTTTCATCGATAATAGCAGAAAGTGGCTTTAATTCGCAGTGTACTTTTTGGCTACCGCTGACCAAGTAAGAGGCTATTACTCCTGAAAATGCCTGAGGAATCCACTTCATCCAGTTCATGCCCTCTGGTGGATTTTTCATCGTCCCTTTCACTGCATCTTTAAATGCTCCAGGATTATCATCCCATTGTTCTGGATGCAAGGTTGACAAAGCAGGTGTATTCGGGAAATAAGTAAAAGTAGCTGATGAATTCTCAGAGGACACCCCGCATTGGTGAACGAAAAAACGGCCTTTTCCGTGCAACTCCGCATTTTGTCTCAACACAGCTGCTATTGCCGGTATTGGTTCGAAGCAATGCACTTCTACATTGGCAGCTTTTTGTATTGCACGAACACCGAAAATACCAATATTTGCGCCGACGTCAAATACAATATCCCCTTCTTTTATGGAAATGCCATTTTGTAGGTAACCATCTACATGATGATCAAGCATTTTGGCTTCAGGTTTTCTTAAACAAAATACTTTGGTCCCGTCTGAAAGTGTTGTCATTTTCATCAACTCAAGCGAAAATTAAAGATAAAAACACATAAAATAATGCAATAAATGTATGAATAAAATATTAGTTAACTATGTCTTGCCCCAGGAAATAACTTGCCTCAATTAGTTGATAACAATCTTTCTATAAAAGTTGCCTTTTAATCTTGCAAATGGTAAATATTTCCCTGAGGACAGCTACGTGGCAT
>CAMDLY010000031.1 GCA_945902115.1 Lishizhenia tianjinensis
AAGCGTTAGCAATAGAATGCCGACGAAATAGTAATAGGTATACTTCACAATCTTTGATTTATCCTTTTCGTCATTCTTTTTAAGTACATTAAAAACCCAAGGAACCCAGGCTTGATTAAATGAATTTTGAATAAGCCCAATCACTTGCCCTACCATAAATCCGACAGAGAAAATTCCATTAGCTTCTATATTTATCATCGCTGAAAGCATCAATTTATCGGTATACATAATCGCCACACTGCTTAAAACATGGGGAATAAGTGGCAAGCCAAACAGTAACAAATGTTTGATGTGATCGAAACGAACACTCAAGTGAATTAGTCCTTTTCTAAACATGATTATCAGAGCAACCAAAGCCCCAAGACCGTATGAAATGGAAATCGCATGAATAGACCCTTCAAATTGAAAATCGTAGGCTGTGATTAAAATAACCGCTATCGATAGTTCTGTCAGCGTTCTTGCTATTCTGAATAGTCCGTAATTAATGGCCTTATCCTCCATTCTCCAATAGGAAAGCAGTACTTCTACCACATTATTGTAAGAAGCATAGATTGCTGTCAAGTAAATAAATTGAATGGGTATTCCTGTAATGGAGAATAATGATTCTCTGAATATAAACAGCAGAACAGAGACAGCTAAAGCAATTGTGAGATTCATGAATAATCCACTGGTGATATAACTTCCAATGTCCTCTTTTCTTTTAACAAAAACAATTTGCAATGACGACATCAAGTTGACCCCGACAAATGGAATCAATAAATTTATTAAGGCATTGTAATTAGTGATGATTCCGTAATCTGATACCGAAAGATAATTTGTAAGAATGGGTAATAGAGCAAAGGGAATAGATGCATTCAATACATTTGAAAGCGTATATATCCCTATATTTTTTACCAGGTGATTCATAGCGTTTATCTATAAGAATTTACGAGTGATTCCAATTTCTCTTTATAATTAATTGCACATATTTTCGCACTTTCCTTTCGAACTTCCTCAAGTCTTGGAACGGAATAATTATCTAATAAATTGACTAATTCCTCCTTTTTCGAAATATACATACAATACGGATTATCGCCCAATTGATTGGAAAAAACCTCCTTTGCCTTGCCGTCGAAATCAACAAATATAGCTGGTTTCCCCAAAGAAAGGCTTTCTAAGCCCGAAGTAGAATAAACGGTGATGTGAACATCTGACTGGGCTATATTTTCATAAATGTTTCCTTTGAAGAAGATAAAATTCTCAGGAAATAAAAATTTAGAACGATATGCTAACTCTGTAGTTCTTCGTGTCTGCAGATAAAACTGATTTTTTGCACCCGTCAAGTCATTTGATTCCAGTAGCAATTTGATTAGCCTATCACTTATTTCCCCGTCCTGGAGAGAAACACAAATTTTATTTATTGAATTATTTTGAACGGCAGTCTTTAAATAGTAGTCTATAACAGATCTTCCCAAAATGAAAACATGGTCAATAGGTATCAGTGATTTGTTGGTTATGAAATCTTTTTCATTTTCACCCCATACTGCGAGAGCATCAGGAAAATTGCATGCGTCTAATTTAGTTTGATAATTATAGCCCTGATGTCCCTCAGAAACAACTCCATGTTGCATTTCAATAACCGGAATATTTCTTTCCTTGAAAGCAAGTATATACCCATAATTCGCGTACCCCACGGTGAGAAAAACCACTTTAGGATTCGGTAACATTTTCAACCAAAATTTCATTACCCTATATTGAGAGAGAACTTTACGAACGAGTTTTTCAGCATTTATATCTACATTCATTTGCGTTGAAATCTGATTGATCAACTCTTTATTTTCGATGTGAACTCTGCCCAAAAAAACTCTTGAATATATCTCCTCTTGTATCATGAAAAATGCTTTTGAGGCGATATATTTGGAATGGATGTCCTTGCGTTTGTATTTTTTAAATAGTTGTAGTTCTATCAAAAGACACTTGAAATTTTTCAATTCATTAAATCCGTCATATATTTTGTCATAGTACTTTCCCTCTATACTTATTCTTTCATCAGCATTACTGAAGGCCCATGCATCGTATTTCTTAAACAGATTTGAAAAACCGTAGAAAAAAGAAACAAGCTGCTTCAACAGCATTTTATTGTTTTTCTGAGCAAGACTTTCCTTACCTACCACCTGTTTATAAAACAGCTTTGCTTTAATCCAAGGATAAATTTGAAATGATTTCGATCCTCTTTTCACTTGAATTGAAGCAACATCAAAGCTTGTCTCAAGCTCATGAATTTGATTAACTACGTTCATGATACAATTGTAGTGGAGAAAGTAGGAATATCATCCAAACGACGTCTAGCGTTGAAATACCCCAGAATATCCCGTATTGAAAAATACTGAAAAATAGTAACGTAAGCAGAAATATCAAATTCTTTCTCTTCCAGAGAAGGAACGTTATACCCAAAAAAACAAGGGTTAATAAGATCCCATTTGTTCCCAATATTTCCAAAAAGGAATTGTGTGCGTGAACTAACTTTTGAGAGCCCGTTTTAGGATCTCGCTCCCTGAAATATAATTTATCAGAGCCATTCCCAAACCATAGGTTTTCATCAATAAATTGAATGTAATTTGCCCATATTAAAGTCCTCCCTGAGGTGTTATTTACTGTACTTGTTTTGTTTATCAATAATTTTGTAAAAAACGCATTGGTGTCTAGTTCATTTCCAACTAGCATTTTAGGTTGATGCACTGAGGAGCAGGACAAGGTTGAAGCAGCAGTAGGATTTATCCTGATAACAGCTACCTCTAGTCGGTTTTTTTCACTTTTATTCTTTTGTAATTCCGTTAAGATATTATGGTTGGTGAAAAGATGAAAAACCACAAAAAAAGAGGCTAAGGGAACTGAAGCCACAAGGATTTTTCTTGGTTGAAGTTTGTAGAGCCACGCAGCTTTGATAAGTGATAGAATATAAAAAAATAATATTGCTAATATTAACGCTCTGTTGAATGTAATTATGGCTCCGATAAATAGTACTGAAATAATGGCATAATAATATTTGTTTTTTAATTTGCATGTTTCTAATAACAAAAGAGCAGCAAGAATTTTGAATGAAACTACTGAAGAATTTACACTCAATCCAAACACTCTATAATCGTATATAAAATCGCTGGAAAAATCAATTGGGGGGAAATCCCCCATAAAAAATGATCTTGTACCATAAATATATTCCATAAAGCAAAAGATAACTTCTACAACAATCAATAAAATATAATACAACGCAAATTTCATATTTTTGAGTTCCGTTGCGATCAGCAAAAGCAGTGGAAAAAGAAAAAATGACGCATAATAATCTCTAGTACAGCTCATTGGAAGGCCAAACATCAACTTATTGATTAATGAAAATGACATATAACCTGCAATCAACAGCATTAAAGTCATCCGTTGCTTATACCATTCTTTTGACGTAAGTCGAAGGAAAATATCTTTCCAATTAAAGACTAGAAGAGCTAAGGGTAATAGAAGAAAATAATTTTCGTTGCCCCAATACAAAGTAGGCAGAAACAATAAAAGCGCATAACCAAGATTTTTAATTATTTCCGCTTGTTTTATTTCATTGGTATCCTTCATAAATTATCCTAGGCAAAACATTTTACAAAGTAAAGCAAATTCACTTGTAATTATTCTTTATTTTGTCTTGACGTGCAAAATCCCAATTTAAAACTTAGTGTTTTTGATTTCGTCTTTAAATCTAAATATTTTGAAAGAAAGGGTTTGCCTTGTAAATATTATATTTGTAAATAAAATTAAAAAATGAAAAATATTGCTGTCATTGGTGCTGGTACAATGGGAAATGGAATTGCCCATGTTTTTGCTCAATTTGGTTATTCGGTCAATCTAATTGATGTATCTGCTCCTGCGCTCGAAAAAGCACTCGGAACAATCGCAAAGAATTTGGATCGTCAAGTTGCGAAAGGCTCTTTGACTGAAGATGAAAAGTCTTCGACACTGAGTAATTTAAAAACTTTTACCTCCGTCAAAGAGGGTGTTCAAGGCGTTCAATTGGTGGTTGAGGCAGCGACAGAAAATATTGATTTAAAACTAAAGATTTTTAAAGAATTGGATGAGGTAACCGATCCGTCTGTGATTTTGGCGACGAACACCTCTTCTATTTCTATTACAAAAATTGCTTCGGAAACTAACCGGGCTGATAAAGTGATCGGGATGCACTTCATGAATCCAGTTCCGGTGATGAAATTGGTTGAAATTATACGTGGGTACTCCACTTCGGATCAGGTTACGGAGTTAATCATGGAGACTTCAAGAAAATTGGCAAAAGTTCCAGTTGAAGTGAACGATTACCCAGGTTTCGTTGCCAATCGTATCCTGATGCCCATGATCAACGAGGCGATTTACACCTTGTACGAGGGTGTTGCAGGTGTTGAAGAAATAGACACCGTGATGAAATTGGGAATGGCGCACCCGATGGGACCTCTTCAATTAGCCGATTTCATTGGTTTAGATGTTTGTTTGGCTATTCTTCATGTTCTTCATGACGGTTTCGGAAATCCAAAATATGCTCCTTGTCCACTGTTGGTAAACATGGTGACTGCCGGTAAAAAAGGTGTTAAATCTGGAGAAGGGTTCTATTCCTGGACTCATGGAACCAAGGATTTAGTGGTAGCTGAGAATTTCAAAAAGTAGCAGGAAGAAAAAATACCTCTTGGAAAGTAATTAGTAGGTTGCTTTTAATTTTTCCAAGACTACTTTATCTATAGGAAAAGTGAAATCTTCTCCTGTGAGCGTTGAGATTTTACACCAACGCTGTTTTTCACCCTCCATGGCAAATGGGGTTACATAATCCGAGGTCCTTAGCTTATTTTTCTCTGTGGAGATCAAGTAGTAAAAAGCAATTAATTGTTCTGATTTTCTAAAAGCCGATAATTGGAAAAAATCGTTTACGAAAAAAAAAGATTCTGATTCTGTTTGAAAAGAAAGCTCTTCCATCAATTCTCTTCTCAGTGCATCCAATACACCCTCTCCAAGTTCAACTCCACCTCCCGGAAATTTAGTAAAGAAATACCCTCCTCTACATTCGTCAGACAATAATATTTCATCAAATTCATTGACAATGACAGCGTATACTCTCAGATTAAAGAGATTTACTGACAATCTTTAAAGGGAAAAGGTTTTATCATATCTTGGCGAACGACACCAATGTAAGGACAATGTAACTTGTCAGCGTGGCTTCCAAAAAGCGCTTTAAACTCCTCCATAGTAAAGTAAGGTGCCTCGGTAGTGTACAGCAATACATTTCCATTAAAATTGTCAATTCTGATCATCCAAACTCCTGGTTGTTCGCGTATTTCTTCCTCGATTTGCTTTATGAGGGTTTTATCTTGAATTTTCAACTCTGCCTGCGCAAAAAATTGCTTCGCTTGACCGAAAGACGTGCCTGCGAAAAGTAAAAAATAACAAAGTATATAACGCATACTACTTAATAAATTTAAATTCCTTTCCTAAATATACGGCAGAATCTCCTAATTCTTCCTCAATGCGTATCAATTGGTTATACTTAGCCATTCTATCACTTCTTGATGCTGAACCAGTTTTTATTTGTCCCGTATTCAATGCTACTGCTAAATCTGCGATGGTACTGTCCTCTGTTTCTCCACTGCGGTGGCTCATGACAGATGAGTAACTATTCCGCGTAGCAAGGTTCACCGCTTCAATAGTTTCTGTTAGAGATCCAATTTGATTTACCTTTACTAAGATTGAATTTGCAACTCCTTCTGAGATGCCCCTAGCCAATCGCTCTGTATTGGTAACAAATAAATCATCCCCTACTAATTGAACCTTGGAGCCTAATCGCTCTGTAGCCAATTTCCATCCTTTCCAATCATCTTCTGCCAATCCGTCCTCAATTGAAATGATAGGGTATTTGTCACACCAATTTACCCAATAATTTACCATTTCTTCAGATGTCATGTTATCCCCTGTGGACTCAAAATGGTAAATTCCTTTGTCAGCTTTGTAAAACTCAGATGAAGCAGCATCTAAGGCAATATACATATCGTGTCCGGGCTTAAACCCTGCTTTTTCAACAGCTTCAATCACCACTTGAATAGCCTCATCGTTCGAACCAAGACTCGGCGCAAACCCACCCTCATCTCCGACATTTGTAGACATTCCTTTTGCTTTCAGCACCGATTTCAATTGATGAAATACTTCAGTTCCCCATCTAAGACCTTCCGAAAAACTAGAAGCACCGAAGGGCATTACCATAAATTCTTGTATGTCAATTAAATTGTCTGCATGGGAACCTCCGTTTAAAATATTCATCATTGGAACTGGCATCGTTACAGCGCCAACACCCCCAACGTAATGATACAAACTCAATCCCGCTTCTTGAGCAGCAGCTCTAGCCACTGCCAATGAAGTCCCCAAGATGGCATTTGCTCCCAATTTTGATTTATTCGGTGTGCCATCCAAAGCAAGCATCAGTTTGTCAATCTTTTTCTGTTCAAATACATCCATCCCGTGCAAGGCTTCATTTATGAGTGTATTTACATGACTTACCGCTTTCAAGACCCCTTTTCCCAAATAATGAGATTTATCACCATCACGCAATTCCACCGCCTCATGAATACCTGTGGAGGCACCTGACGGTACAGCTGCTCTTCCGAGTATTCCATTCGTTGTTACTACATCAACTTCAATCGTTGGATTTCCTCTTGAGTCAAGGATCTGACGTGCATGTATTTTAGCGATTAAACTCATTAGTTAGCTTTAAATTGATTGATATTTTCTAGGAACTGATCGAACAGGTAACGGGAGTCGTGAGGGCCTGCTGAGGCTTCAGGATGATATTGTACTGAAAATACGGGCTTATTTTTTAATGCAATTCCAGCTATTGTCTGATCGTTCAAATGAATATGTGTTACCTCCATTTGAACTTGTTTTTCCATACTTTCTTTTGAAATTACAAAACCATGATTTTGGGATGTAATCTCCCCTTTACCTGTTTTTAAATTTTTAATTGGGTGGTTAATACCTCGGTGACCGTTAAACATTTTTTCAGTTGTGAGCCCTTGACTTAATCCTAATAATTGGTGACCTAAACAAATTCCAAAAACCGGTTTGTGCAGAGAAACAATTTTCTTAACCAATTCAACTGATTCGGGCATTGATGACGGGTCTCCGGGCCCATTAGATAACATATAACCGTGTGGCTGGAATTCCTCCATCTCTTTAATACTTGTATGCATGGGGAACACTCTTACATGACACCCTCGTTCAACTAAACAACGAATAATGTTCTTTTTTACACCAAAATCAACCAAAGCCACTCGGATGTTAGAATCGCTGTTGCCTTCATTGAATACAACTTTCGTAGATACTCTCGATGATAGTTCCAATCCTTCCATCGAAGGGATTTCTTTTAACCGATGTTTTAAGATTTCCACATCAATGATTTCTGAGGAAATAATGGCATTCATGGCTCCTTTATTCCTTATGTGTCTTACTAGTGCGCGAGTATCAATATCTGAAATACCGACAGTGTTGTTCCTTTCCATCAGATCCTGCAACGATTCATTCGCCGAAGGCCGGGAAAATCCATTTGAAAACTTCTTAGTTACTAGACCAGAAATTTTGATAGATCCTGATTCAATTTCCTCAAGATGGGTACCATAATTTCCAATATGAGGCGTGTTCATAATTAAAATCTGCCCCAAATAAGAAGGATCCGTAAATACCTCCTGATATCCAGTCATACCAGTATTGAAAGCTATTTCTCCACCTGTAGTACCTATTTTACCTATTGCTTGACCTTGAAATACTGTGCCGTCCTCGAGTACTAAAAATGCGACTTTTTGCTCTTGCATGAATTCTATTTGGACAAAATTAGAAACTTACGTCTAATTTGCATCATATTAAAACCAAAAAAGGCAACCAAAAGGCTGCCTTTTATTAACATATTATCAATATTACCTATGATTCAGAATCTTCCTTTTTATCATCAGTATCTGAAGCATCTTCTGGAGCGTCCTCAGCTACGTCAGCTGCTGTCTCTTCGGCAACTGTCGCTTCTTCAGCAACTTCTTCAATCACTTCAGCAACTGCAACTTCCTCTACGAGAACTTCAGCTTCTCCCTCAAGATTCGATTCCTCTTGAACTGCGTCAGTAAGCTCTGTAGAATCCTCAATCACAGCTGCTTCCTCAATAGCTTCATTAGCTTCTGATTGCGCAGCCATAGTTCCTACTTCATCCGCTTTCTTTACTCCACCTCTTCTTGAACGACGCGTAGTTTTCTTCGCAGCATCATTGTTGTAAATTTCATTAAAATCTACTAACTCGATTAGACACATTTCAGCATTGTCACCTAATCTGTTTCCTGTTCTGATAATACGTGTGTATCCACCATTGCGAGAAGCAATTTTTGGCGCTACATCGCGAAACAACTCAGCTACCACTTCTTTGTTCTGTAGGTATGAAAACACCACACGACGAGAATGCGTTGAATCGTCTTTGGACTTAGTTAAAATAGGTTCAACGAATACACGTAAAGTTTTCGCTTTAGCAAGTGTCGTTGTAATTCGCTTGTGTTCAATTAATGAACATGCCATGTTAGAAAGCATAGCTTTTCTATGACCTGTCTTTCTACTTAAATGATTTACCTTATTTCCGTGTCTCATGACTACTAGTCTTTATCTAATTTGTATTTAGCTACATTCATTCCGAATGTCAAACCTTTATTGTCTACTAAATCTTCCAACTCTGTCAATGATTTCTTACCAAAATTTCTAAATTTCAATAAATCAGATTTTGCATAAGAAACCAAGTCACCAAGCGTTTCAACATCAGCAGCCTTCAAACAATTCAATGCACGCACTGAAAGGTCCATATCTACCAATTTTGTTTTTAGCAACTGACGCATGTGCAAAGACGTTTCGTCAAACTCCTCAGTTTCTGCTTTAATTTCACTATCCAATGTAATGCGCTCGTCGGAGAACAACATAAAGTGGTGAATTAAGATTCTTGCAGCTTCTTTCAATGCATCTTTTGGATGAATAGAACCATCAGTTTGGATATTGAAAATTAATTTCTCATAATCAGTTTTCTGCTCAACTCGGTAATTTTCGATGGTATACTGAACATTTACAATCGGTGTAAAAATGGAGTCGATAAAAATTGTTCCAAAAGAAGCTGTATTTGTTTTATTCTCCTCTGCAGGAACATACCCTCTTCCTTTAGAAATAGTCAATTCCATTTCAATTTTCACAGAAGTCTCCATATTACAGATAACCAAATCTGTATTTAGAACTTGAAATGCGGAGGTATTTTTTCCGATATCTCCAGCTGTCAATTTACTTTGACCACCAACAGTTACAATTACTGTTTCAGAATCTGTTCCTTCAATTTGTCTTTTGAATCGAACTTGTTTTAAGTTCAATACAATTTCTGTCACGTCCTCTACCACACCTTTGATAGTGGAAAATTCATGATCAACACCTTGTATTTTAATAGAAGAAATTGCGAATCCTTCTAACGAAGAAAGCAAGATTCTTCTTAGGGAATTACCTACTGTAATACCATACCCTGGTTCCAACGGTCTAAATTCAAATTCGCCGTTAAACTCATCAGAGTGAATCATTATTACCTTATCTGGTTTTTGAAAATCCAATATTGCCATTTTACTTTCTTTAGTTATTATTTAGAATACAATTCGACGATTAGCTGCTCCTTAATATTTTCAGGAATCATATCTCTTGAAGGCCAATTCAGTAATTTACCTGATAGAGATGCTGAATTCCAATCCAGCCAATCGTACTTTTTATTATTTGTCGTTAAGGAAGACTGTATTGCTTCAAGAGACTTTGATTTCTCACGAATAGAAACCTCATCACCTGATTGCAGGGTATATGATGGAATGTTTATTACTTCACCATTCACTACAATGTGTTTGTGAGAAACCAATTGTCTAGCTGCTCTTCTAGTCGGTGCAATACCTAAACGGTAAACCACGTTATCCAAGCGCGCCTCGCACAATTGAAGTAGGATCTCCCCTGTTATACCTTTCATTCTAGACGCTTTGTCGAAGATATTCGAAAATTGACGCTCTAAAATTCCATAGGTGTATTTCGCTTTTTGCTTTTCACCTAATTGGATAGCATATTCAGACTGCTTGCTACCTCTTCTTTTTGTAGGACCGTGCTGACCTGGTCCATAACTTTTTCTATCCAATGCCTTATCTGGGCCAAAAATTGGGTCACGAAAGCGACGCGCAATTTTTGATTTAGGACCTGTGTATCTTGCCATTTCTATTTAGTTTAGTGGGTGTCATGAATTAAGGCATTCCTTCGATGATCTTTTCCCGGTTAATTATTATACTCTTCTTCGTTTTGGCGGACGACATCCGTTGTGTGGCATTGGAGTAACATCGATTATCTCAGTTACTTCAATCCCAGCATTGTGAATTGCTCTGATAGCAGATTCTCTTCCTGCTCCAGGCCCTTTCACATAAACTTTAACTCTACGTAGTCCGAAATCGTGAGCTTCCTTTGAGGCATCCTCTGCTGCTAGTTGCGCTGCATATGGAGTATTCTTCTTAGAACCTTTGAAGCCCATCTTACCAGCAGATGACCATGAGATCACTTGTCCGGCGTTGTTTGTCAATGAGATGATTACGTTGTTGAAACTCGCTTGTATGTGAGCTTCTCCAGCGGCATCTACTTTGACAGTTTTCTTCTTTTTTTGATTCGCTTTTGCCATATTAACATTTATTATTTAGTCGCTTTTTTCTTGTTAGCAACTGTTTTTCTTTTCCCTTTTCTTGTTCTGGAATTATTTTTCGTACGTTGTCCACGTAGCGGTAATCCTGCGCGATGGCGAATACCTCTCTGACATCCTATATCCATCAATCGCTTGATATTTAGTTGTACTTCAGACCGTAATTGACCTTCTGTTTTCACTTCGTTAATTGAATTTCGGATAGCAGAAAGCTGTTCGTCATTCCAATCTTGTACCTTGATATTCTCATCGATACTGTTTTCCTTCAAAATCTTTTTTGAAGTACTTCTTCCAATTCCAAAGATGTAAGTTAATCCAATTACACCTCTCTTGTTTTTTGGTAAATCTATACCTGCAATACGTGCCATATTATTAACCTTGACGTTGTTTTAATTTCGGATTCTTCTTATTAATTACGTAAACGCGCCCTTTTCGCTTTACGATTTTGCAGTCTGCAGTTCTTTTTTTAACTGACGCTCTTACTTTCATTTTACTATATTTTTATTTGTACCTAAATGTTATTCTACCTTTTGTTAAATCGTAGGGAGACATTTCTAGTTTAACTCTATCTCCCGGAAGTATTTTTATGTAAAACATCCTCATTTTACCAGAAATATGTGCAGTAATGACGTGGGCATTCTCCAAACGCACTTTGAACATTGCATTTGGTAAAGCTTCTTCGATTACTCCATCTTGTTCTATTGACGATTGCTTTGGCATAATTATAATCCTGAAAATTCGTTATCACCTCTTCTACCTCTTACACGAGTTCCTTCCATTAAACCATCCATGTGTTTGTTTAATGTGTATGTTTCAATTTGCTGTAATGTATCTAAAACTACACCTACCATGATTAGTATACTTGTTCCACCAAAAAACATGGCAAAACCATCATTCACACCCGCAATTTTAGCTATTGCTGGAAGTACAGCGATGGCAGCTAAAAACAATGAACCCGGAAAAGTAATTCTTGATACAACGGTGTCAATGTGTTCTGCTGTTTCCTCTCCTGGCCTTACTCCCGGTATAAATCCACCGCTTCGCTTCAGATCATCTGCAATTTTCATTGGATTGATCATTATTGCTGTATAGAAGTAGGTAAATACGATGATCAACACACACAACAAAAGATTGTACGACCATCCGTAAACATCTCCCAACGTACTCTGCAAAAATCCAACACTCTCTGAGTCTCCTGCTGCTCCTGAATAAATCATTAACGGAATCGTCATTATTGCTTGTGCAAAAATTATTGGCATTACACCACTAGAATTCACTTTTATCGGAAGGTAATTTCTTGCCCCTGCCATATCAGTTCCTGAGCGCGCACCAACAACTCGTTTCGCTGTGTTTAGAGGAATTCTTCTTACTCCTTGCACCACTAAAATACTCGCAAGAATAATAAGTACAAAAGCAATAATTTCAAAGACTAAAATCAATAAATTTCCCCCCTCTACCGACTTACCAAACTCAGCAAAGAAAGAGCCGGGTAGTCTAGATAGAATTCCTACAGTTATTAATAAGGAAACCCCGTTTCCAATACCTTTTTCTGTAATTCGTTCTCCAATCCAAACAGCAAACATGGATCCTGCAACTAATACTAATATTGTTTGTGTCCACCAAAAAGTAGAAGGGTCCATAGGCAAGGCGCCTTTAGACTCTACATAAAGTTTCAGGTAAGATGGAGCTTGTAGTGCACAAATTACTATGGTTAAAATCCTAGTGTAATTATTAATTTTCTTTCTCCCTGATTCACCTTCATTTTGCATTTTTTGAACAGCAGGAACTGCCATACCCAATAATTGCATTATGATGGAAGCACTGATGTATGGCATAATACCAAGCGCCATGAATGATGCATTGGTAAAACCTCCACCTGAGAACAAAGACAGCAAAGATTCAAGCATATCTTGTTGTCCAGTGTCTGTAGTTAATCTCTGGTAATTAACACCCGGGAGAATTACAAACGAACCCAAACGATAAGCAAGGATCAAGAGAAGTGTAAACAGAATACGTTTCCTCAGCTCTTTAACCGCCCAAATATTTTTTAAATTCTGTATTAGTCGTTTCATTTAATTTATCATTAAATCGTGGTACACGTTCCTCCCAATGCTTCAATGGCTACTACGGCAGTTGCAGAAAATGCACTTGCTGTTATAGTTACTTTAGCATTAAGTTTACCTCTACCAAGGATTTTAACTAAGTCATTGTTTGACACAACACCGTTAGCTTTTAGCACATCAAAGTCAATCTCCAAAATTCCTTTCGCCGCAAGAGATTCAATGATATCTAAATTCACGGCTTTATACTCAACTCTATTGATGTTCTTGAATCCGAACTTAGGAACTCGTCTTTGAAGTGGCATTTGTCCACCCTCAAAACCAATTTTTGTTTTATAACCTGAACGGGACTTTGCTCCTTTGTGACCTCTAGTGGATGTACCACCGAAACCAGATCCTTGACCTCTTCCTATTCTTCTCTCTTTCTTAACAGCACCAGCTGCTGGTTTTAAATTACTTAAATTCATCTCTACAATTTTTATTCTACCACTACAATTAGATGTCTAACTTTTGCAATCATACCCAAAATCTGAGGTGTTGCAACTTTTTCGATGGTCTGATTTAACTTTCTAAATCCAAGTGCTTGAATTGTAGCTTTTTGACGAGCTGGACGTTTAATCGCACTTTTTACCTGTTTTATTTTAATTGTATTCATGATTTCTTATCCGTTAAATACTTTATTTAAACTTATTCCTCTTTGACGAGCAACAGCCACCGCATCACGCATTTTCGACAATGCATCAATAGTAGCTTTCACCACGTTGTGAGGGTTTGAAGAACCTTGGCTTTTCGCCAAAACATTGTGAACACCTACGCTTTCTAACACAGCACGCATCGCACCACCCGCAATAACTCCAGTACCTGGGGTCGCCGGTTTTAACAATATTTCTGCCCCACCAAATTTACCTTTCTGCTGATGAGGGACTGTTCCTTTTAAAATTGGAACTCTGATTAAGTTCTTCTTAGCATCGTCAATGCCTTTGGCTATCGCCTCAGTTACCTCTTTAGCCTTACCAAGACCATGACCAACAACACCATTTTCGTCACCAACTACCACGATAGCAGAAAAACTAAATGTACGTCCACCTTTGGTCACTTTCGTCACACGATTAACGGCTACGAGTTTATCTTTTAACTCTATATCTGCCGTTTTTACTCTATTTCCTATTTGAGCTGCCATTCTTTATTAAAATTTAAGTCCTCCGTCTCGCGCTGCATCTGCTAAAGATTTCACACGTCCGTGATATAAGTATCCATTTCTATCAAACACTACAGTAGTGATTCCTGCCTTCTGAGCTTTTTCTGCAATTAATTTACCAACCACCGTTGCTTGGTTAATTTTATTCCCTTCCTGAGCAGATTTTTCTTTTAAAGAAGCCGCCGAAACTAATGTTTTACCCGTTAAATCGTCAATCAACTGCGCATAGATCTGCTTATTGCTTCTAAAAACACTTAATCTTGGTAATACTACTGTTCCGAATACCTTTTTACGTATTCTTCTTTTAATCTTAGCTCTTCTTAATACTTTGTTTAGTGCCATGATATTTACTAAATTATTATTTTTTACCTGCTGACTTTCCAGCTTTTCTTCTTATTTCCTCACCAACAAATCGGATACCTTTTCCTTTGTATGGTTCAGGTTTTCTAAACGATCTGATTTTCGCCGCAACCTGACCTAAAAGTTGTTTGTCATGTGATTCTAATGTAACTACTGGAGCCTTTCCTTTTTCGGTTAAAGCAGAAACTTTAACTTCGATTGGGATTTCCAGAATAATGGCATGAGAAAAACCCAAAGCCAGTTCAAGTTGTTGGCCGACCGCGCTAGCACGGTATCCGACTCCAATGACTTGAAGTTCTTTTTTAAACCCCTCAGACACGCCAATTATCATATTCTGAATCAATGCACGATACAAACCATGTTTTGATCTATGATCTGGAGCATCTGACTTTCTCGTAAAAGTAATTACTCCATTGTCCATTGCCATCTCTACACACTCATCCAGTGCTTGATGCAATTGACCATGCTTTCCTTTTACTGTGATCGTTCCGGCGTTTTGTGAAACTTCAACACCTGCTGGAACCGTTATTATTGCTTTACCTATTCTAGACATTACTTCGTTTTTATTAGTATACGTAACAAATTACTTCGCCACCTACGTTTAACTTCCTTGCTTCTTTGTCGGTAATTACACCCTTCGAAGTCGAAACAATCGCAATCCCAAGTCCATTTAATACACGTGGCATAGCATCAGCATTGCTGTATTTTCTTAAACCTGGACGCGAAGCTCTCTGCATTTTTGTAATCGCCGGAACCCGCGTTGATTGATTGTATTTCAAGGCAATCTTTATAAGACCTTGATTTGTTGAGTCGTCTTCGAATTTAAAATTCAAAATATACCCTTGGTCGAATAATATTTCGGTCATTGCCTTCTTGATATTCGACGCAGGGATTTCAACCATTTTTAAACCCGCAGAACTCGCGTTTCGGATTCTGGTTAGGTAATCTGCTATTGGATCTGTATTCATTTCTTTTTATTGATTATTACCAACTACTTTTTCTTACTCCCGGGATTTTACCTTCTAGTGCCATTTCTCTGAATGTCACCCTAGAAAGACCAAAGTCTCTCATGTAACCTCTCGGTCTTCCCGTTAAACCACATCGGTTATGTTTTCTAATTTTCGCTGAATTGGCTGGCAATTGTTGCAATTTCATCATGGCCTCCCACTTTTGTGATTGAACCTCTTCCGAATTATCTGTCGACTTTAATATTTTAGTCAACATTGCTCTTTTTTCAGCGTAACGGATAACTAACCTTTCTCTTTTGCGCTCTCGCGCTTTCATTGATTCTTTTGCCATTTCTTACTTATTTTTTTGTGAATGGGAAACCAAATGCATCAAGTAGCGCTTTTGCTTCTTCATCGTTCTCTGCTGTTGTAACGAAAGCGATGTCCATACCTAGTATGCGATTAACCTTATCAATATCAATTTCTGGAAAAATTATGTGCTCTTTAATTCCTAAATTAAAATTTCCTCTTCCATCGAAGCCCTTTGGATTGATTCCTCTAAAGTCTCGTGTTCTTGGCAGAGCTACTGAAAGAAGCCTATCTAGAAAGTCATACATACGATTACCTCGTAAGGTTACTTTAGTTCCAATTGGCATTCCCTTTCTCAATTTGAAATTAGAAATATCTTTTTTAGAAATGGTCGTTATTGCTTTTTGACCAGCTATTCGAGATAAATCCGCGGCCGCACTTTCAATAAGTTTCTTATCAGCAACTGCATCTCCCATCCCTTGACTAAGTACAATTTTTTGCAACTTCGGTACACGCATCGATGACTTGTAACCGAACCTTTCTGTCAACGACTTAATAATTTCGTCGTTGTACCTTTCTTTTAATCTTGGCGCGTAACTCATAATTTAATCACCTCCCCTGACTTTTTTGAATAACGTACTAATTTTCCCTTTTCATCTTCTTTTCTACCTAACCTTGAAGCAACACCATTCACCATAACCATTAGATTAGATATGTGTATTGTTCCAGGCTTTTCTTCAATTCCTCCTTGAGGATTGCTTGCACTCGGTTTCGCATGTTTCTTAACAATGTTGACACCTTCCACGATAGCTCGCATTTTATTACGGTCAACAGAAAGAATTTTTCCTTCTTGACCTTTTGACGAACCGCTCAAAACTTTAACGGTGTCACCAACTTTAATGTGTAATTTCTTTTGCATCACTTACTATAATTATAACACCTCTGGTGCTAATGAAACAATTTTCATGTAGTTATTCTCGCGTAATTCTCTAGCTACAGGTCCAAAAATACGAGTTCCTCTCATCTCACCTGCTTGATTTAAAATCACACAAGCGTTGTCATCAAAACGAATATAAGATCCGTCTGGTCTACGTACTTCTTTCCTAGTTCTTACAACTACTGCTTTCGCTACCGAGCCTTTTTTCACTGCTCCGTTCGGCATAGCACTTTTCACAGCAACAACAATTTTATCGCCTATAGAAGCATATCTTTTTCTTGTGCCACCAAGCACGCGAATGCATAAAACTTCTTTAGCTCCTGAATTGTCTGCAACCGATAATCTAGATTCTGTTTGTATCATTTCTCCGGTTATTTAGCTCTTTCAACAATTTCAACCAATCTCCAATTTTTTGTCTTACTCAAAGGACGAGTTTCCATGATTTTCACCATATCACCGATATGCGATTCATTTTTTTCGTCGTGAGCTACGAACTTGGTTGTTTTCTTAACAAATTTTCCATACTTCGGGTGTTTCACTTTACGTTCTACAGCAACTATAATAGATTTCTCCATTTTGTTACTCGTTACTACACCGATTCTTTCTTTTCTTAAATTACGCTTTTCCATAATAAGCTTTTAAATTAAGCCTAAGCTTGATTTGATCTTTTTGTTAGTTCAGAACTTAGTCTAGCTATGACTTTTCTCATACTTGTAATCCTTAAAGGATTTTCAATTGGAGCCATTTTATGTGTCAACTTCAAGTTCGCGTATTGCTTTTTGAAATCGACTAGTCTGCTGTTCAAGTCTTCTAATGACAATTTATTAATTTCCTGTTGTTTCATAATCAAACGTTAAGCTGGTATAACAAAATCGTTGCGGACAACGAATTTACATTTCACTGGTAATTTCTGTGCTGCTAGTCGCATGGCTTCTTTGGCAATCTCGTAAGACACACCGTCTGCTTCGAACATAATACGACCGGGTTTGATAACAGCCACCCAGTGACTTGGAGCTCCCTTTCCTTTACCCATTCTTACTTCAGCTGGCTTTGAGGTTACCGGCTTATCTGGGAAAATCCGAATCCACACCTGTCCTTCTCTCTTCATGTATCGAGTAACGGCAATACGCGAAGCTTCAATTTGACGTGATGTAATCCATCCTGGCTCCAATGATTTTAATCCAAAAGATCCGAAAGAAATAGTTGACCCACGGTGAGCCAAACCAGTATTTCGTCCTTTTTGAACTCTTCTAAACTTTGTTCTTTTAGGTTGTAACATTTTTAGTTATTATTAATGTTATTTTTTCTTTCTTTTAAAACTAGCCGGCTTTCTTTCACCTTGATTATTGGCCCCTGCTGCAGTGGACATTCCGATATTTGGAGATAAATCTCTTTTACCATATACCTCACCTCGACAAATCCACACTTTTATACCTAGACGCCCATAGGTTGTATGCGCCTCTGAGACTGCATAGTCGATATCTGCTCTGAAAGTATGTAATGGTGTTCTACCGTCTTTATACATTTCAGAACGTGCCATTTCTGCACCGTTTAATCGACCTGAAATTTTTATTTTTATTCCTTCAGCACCCATTCTCATGGTCGCTGCTATCGCCATTTTGATCGCTCTTCTAAAGGAAATACGAGCCTCTAACTGACGAGCAACACCGTCGGCAACTAAACGGGCATCCAACTCCGGTCTTTTAACCTCAAAGATATTGATTTGAATCTCTTTTTTAGTGATTTTTTTCAACTCCTCTTTAAGCTTATCAACCTCTTGTCCACCTTTTCCAATGATAACACCTGGTCGAGCAGTATTAATTGTAACTGTAACCAATTTTAGGGTACGTTCAATTATAATTTTCGCAATACTCGCTTTCGCTAATCTAGCGATTAAGTAGCGACGAATTTGATCATCCTCCACAATTTTATCTCGGTAATCGCTACCACCATACCAATTTGACTCCCATCCGTGGATGTAACCTAGTCTATTACCTATTGGATTTGTCTTTTGTCCCATTCCTTTAATTATTTTGCGCCATCGACTACGATGGTAACGTGATTTGACCTTTTTCTTATTCTATGAGCTCTACCTTGAGGTGCTGGTTGAATTCTTTTCAACATCGTACCGCCACCTACTTCGATTGAACGAACGACTAACGTTTCCTGGCTAATATCAGAGCCTTCGTTTTTTTGTTCCCAATTAGAAATAGCGGATCTCAATAATTTACCCAAGCTAATTGACGCTTCTTTACCGTTGAAGTGTAAAATATTAAGTGCTTTATTCACTTCGATTCCTCTGATTAAGTCAGCCACCAATCTCATTTTACGAGGTGATATAGTTGAATTGTTCAACTTAGCAATTGCTATTGACTTTTTATTCTCTTTTAGCTTTTCAGCTATTAAACGTTTTCTTGCTCCCATGACTATTATCTTAACGTTTCTTATCTTTTTTATTACCAGAATGGCCACGGAAGTTTCTCGTTGGCGAGAATTCTCCTAATTTGTGTCCTACCATATTTTCAGTAGCAAAAACAGGAATAAATTTATTTCCATTGTGAACGGCAAAAGTCAACCCTACAAATTCAGGTGTAATTGTCGACGCTCTAGACCATGTTTTAATTACTGATTTACTGTTTGAAGCCTGAGCCTCATCTACTCTTTTCATCAATTTATAGTGAACAAAAGGTGGTTTCTTTAAAGAACGACTCATAACTTATTTTTTTCTTCTTTCTATTATTAAATTATTCGAATATTTTGTCTTCGACCTTGTTTTATAACCTTTAGCAGGTAGACCTTTTCTAGATCTAGGGTGACCTCCAGAACTCCTTCCTTCACCTCCACCCATCGGGTGATCCACGGGGTTCATTACTACACCCCTCACACGTGGTCTTCTACCTAACCATCTTGAACGGCCAGCTTTACCGGAAACAACAAGGTTGTGTTCCGAGTTTGAAACAGATCCTACAGTAGCCAAACAAGTTGTCAAAATCATTCTTGTTTCACCAGATGGCATTTTGATGGTTGCATAGCGACCATCTCTTGCATTCAATTGTGCATATGTTCCGGCACCACGGGCTATAACTCCCCCTTTTCCTGGAGTCATTTCTATATTGTGAATAACTGTACCTAGTGGAACATCTGATAAAAACATCGTATTACCCACATTAGGAGTGGCCGTTTTTCCCGAAAGAACAACATCGCCCACCTTTAAACCAGTCGGGGCAATCATATAACGTTTCTCTCCGTCGGCATAAAATAGAAGGGCAATATTGGCAGTTCGATTCGGATCATATTCAATAGCGTTGACCGTTGCGGGAATTTCAAATTTATCTCTTTTGAAATCGATTACACGATATTTTTGTTTGTGCCCACCGCCCAAGTAGCGCATAGTCATACGACCGTCATTATTACGCCCACCAGATTTTTTCTTGGCAGCGAGCAAGCTTTTCTCAGGAGTTGATTTCGTGATATCACTCAAATCCATCGCCACTTTGTGACGCGTTCCTGGAGTAATTGGTTTAAACTTTTTTAAACTCATGGTTAATCATTAATAATTGTTAAACAAATCAATGGTTTCACCATCTGCAACCGTAACCACCGCCTTTTTCCATTGTTTGCTTTTTTGCTCAACAATACCTTTGTTGGTGAATTTCACAGAGGATTTACCACCGCCATAATTTAATGTACGAACATCTGTGACATGTACTCCATACATTTTTTCGACGGCATTTTTTATTTCTATTTTATTTGCCTTTTTGTCAACTTCAAAAGTAAACCTGTTCAGCTTTTCACTTGCTGCAGTCGCTTTCTCTGTAATTAGAGGCTTCTTAATTATCGTTTGCATTTTCAATTAATTAAGTATGTTTTCAATTTTTTCCACAGCCTCTTTTACTAGAACAACCTTTTTCGCATTCAAAATGTCGTAGGTGTTAAATGAATCCGCTGTTACCACTTTTACTTTACTTAGGTTTCTTGCAGCCAAATAAACATTGTCAGTTGCTTCGGCAAGAATGAAAAGTACCTTCTCGTCTTGTAATTTTAAACCTTCTAGAACTGCTTTAAAACTTTTCGTCTTAGCTTCTGCCATATTAAAACTGTCTAAAACGATTAAACCATCATGCTGCGCTTTGTAGGCAAAAGCTGATTTTCTCGCTAAACGTTTCAATTTAATATTCAATTTAAAATGATAGTTTCTAGGGCGTGGGCCAAATATACGACCACCACCAACTCTAGTACCAGACTTAACACTACCAGCACGAGCGCCACCAGTTCCTTTTTGTTTTTTAATCTTCCTAGTAGAACCAGATATCTCAGCCCTTTCTTTCGATTTGTGTGTACCTTGTCTGCGGTTAGCTAAATGCTGTTTAACATCTAGATATATCGCATGGTTATTAGGCTCTATACCGAATACTTCATCTGCAAGTATCATCGATGCAGAAGTTGCTTTTCCTTTAACGTCAACTAATTTTACTTCCATCACTTTCTAATTGTAACTGTTGAACCATTAGCACCAGGAATAGAACCTTTTACGATTACTATATTCTTGTCTGCCATTACTTTTAAAATTTGTAGGTTGGATGCCAAACGACGTTTGTTACCCATCTGACCAGCCATTCGCATACCTTTAAATACGCGAGCAGGGTAAGAACAAGCACCAATTGATCCCGGGGCTCTTAACCTGTTATGCTGACCGTGAGTAGCTTGACCAACACCTGCAAAACGATGTCGTCTAACAACCCCTTGAAAACCTTTTCCTTTTGATGTTCCAATCACATCTACAAATTCTCCTTCTGCAAAAATGGTCGCATTCACAACATCTCCTAAACTTAAACCATCAAATCCTTTAAATTCAACCAATTTAGCTTTAGGCTCAGTGTTTGCTTTCTTAAAATGTCCCTTCAATGCATTTGGAGTATTCTTTTCTTTTCTAACTCCGAAACCTATTTGAACTGACTCGTAACCATCTCTGTCTTGTGTCTTAATTTGCGTTACGACACAAGGACCAGCCTCTATCACTGTGCATGGTAATGCCTTACCCTCGGCACTGTAGATGCTAGTCATTCCGACTTTTCGACCTATTATTCCTGGCATTTTTATTTATTTTAAATTATTACACTTTAATTTCTACGTCGACTCCACTTGGCAATTCAAGTTTCATCAATGCATCAACAGTTTTCGAACTGCTACTATATATATCCATCAAACGCTTGTATGCGCACAATTCAAATTGCTCTCTAGCTTTTTTCATTACGTGCGGTGAACGAAGAACAGTATAAATTCTTTTGTGTGTTGGAAGGGGTATTGGTCCACTAACAACTGCACCTGTTGACTTTACTGTTTTCACAATTTTCTCAGCTGACTTATCCAGCAAGTTGTGATCGTAAGACTTTAATTTAATTCTAATTTTCTGGCTCATTTTAATTTCAATTAAGCTGTAATTTTACCATTTGCTTTTGCCACAACATCTTCTGATATTTGCTTCGGCGCTTCCGAATAATGCGAGAATTCCATAGAGGAGGTTGCACGACCCGAGGTTATTGTTCTCAACTGAGTTACGTAACCAAACATTTCGGAAAGTGGAACGTCTGCCTTCAATACTTTAGCTCCATTTCTATCATCCATTCCTTTCATCATTCCTCTTCTTCTATTCAAGTCACCTACAACATCACCCATGTTTTCTTCCGGAGTTACAACCTCTAACTTCATTATAGGTTCTAACAATACAGGGGTACATGACTTAATTGCTGCTCTATATGCCATTCTAGCACATAGTTCAAATGACAATGAATCAGAGTCAACATTGTGGTAAGATCCGTCGAATAATTCTACCTTCATTGACTCTAATGGGAAACCAGCCAAGACACCATTTTTCATTGAATCTTTAAAACCTTTTTCCACTGAAGGAATAAATTCTCTTGGAATATTTCCACCTTTAATGCTATTCACAAACTCCAATCCTGATTTAGTTTCGTCAGTTTGAGGGGATATTTTCACTAGAATATCTGCGAACTTACCTCGACCACCGGTTTGCTTTTTGTATACTTCTCTATGTTCAGTTGAACCATTAATATTTTCGCGGTAAGCCACCTGAGGTGCACCTTGATTTACTTCAACCTTGAACTCTCTTTTCAATCGGTCAATAATGATTTCAAGGTGAAGCTCACCCATTCCCGATATTATTGTTTGACCTGTCTCTTCGTCTGTTTTAACTCTAAAGGTTGGATCCTCCTCTGAGAGCTTCGATAAACCAATCGACAAGCGATCAGTATCCGCTTGTGTTTTAGGTTCAATCGCTAATCCAATTACCGGTTCAGGGAAAACCATAGATTCCAAAACGATTGGTGCATTTTCAGCACACAATGTATCTCCAGTTTTAATATCCTTAAAACCAACAACTGCACCGATATCTCCAGCTCCTAGGACAGGAATCTGGTTTTGTTTATTCGCGTGCATTTGGAAGATTCTTGAAATACGCTCTTTATTTTCTGATCTTGTATTTAACACATATGAACCTGCCTCTAGCTTACCAGAATAGGCACGAACAAAACACAAACGACCTACAAAAGGATCGGTTGCAATTTTGAATGCCAAACCAGCAAACGGCTCATCGTAAGAAGGCTTTCTCAACACCTCTTGATCCGTTTTTGGATTGATTCCTACTACTCCTTCAATATCCATTGGTGAAGGCAAAATTTCCATTACCATGTCCAACATGGCCTGAACACCTTTATTTTTAAAAGATGATCCACACATCATAGGAACTACTTTACCTGCAATCGTTGCTTGGCGTAAAGCATCTAATATCTCTCTTTCTGTAAGTGAATTTTCATCCTCAAAAAACTTCTCCATTAAGGAATCATCAAATTCAGCAACAGCCTCTAATAATTCACTTCTTAAAGCTCTTGCCTCATCAATAATGTCTGCAGGAATTTCTACTTCCTTGAAAGTCATTCCGAAATCATCTTCGTTCCAAACAATTCCTTTGAAGTTAATTAAGTCAACTACACCTTTGAAATTATCTTCTTCGCCGATGTTAATCTGTAAAGGAAGAGCATGGCTACCTAACATATCTTTGACTTGACCACAAACTTTTAAAAAGTCTGCACCTTGTCGGTCCATTTTGTTTACAAAGCCAATTCTTGGTACATTATAATTATTTGCTAGCCTCCAATTAGTCTCGGATTGCGGCTCTACACCATCAACTGCTGAAAACAAGAAAACCAAACCGTCCAACACCCTTAAAGATCGGTTTACTTCAACTGTAAAGTCTACGTGACCTGGGGTATCTATAATATTGACATGATATTCTTGACCCCTGTAATTCCAATTAAGTGTTGTTGCCGCTGAAGTGATCGTGATTCCTCTCTCTTGTTCTTGCTCCATCCAGTCCATAGTGGCTGCACCATCATGAACTTCTCCAATTTTGTGATTGACACCTCCGTAAAATAAAATTCGTTCGGTAGTTGTGGTTTTACCTGCATCAATGTGAGCAGCAATACCTATATTTCTTGTGAATTTAAGATCTCTTGCCATTTCTTAAAATCTAAAATGTGAAAATGCTTTGTTCGCTTCTGCCATTCTCAGTGTATCTTCTTTCTTTTTAAAAGCAGCCCCCTCTTCTTTGGAAGCAGCGATAAACTCTGAAGCTAATTTTTGAGACATCGTTTTCTCATTCCGCTTTCTAGCATAACCAATTAACCACTTCATTGCTAGAGATGACTTTCTTTCTTCTCTCAAAGGAGTAGGAATTTGGAAAGTAGCACCACCAACACGTCTACTTCTAACTTCTACACTCGGAGTTACGTTTTCAAGCGCTTTTCTCCAAATATCAACACCTTCTTGATCTTCTATTTTTTTATTTACGATTTCTATCGCATCATAGAAAATCTTAAATGCTAAACTCTTTTTACCAGAGTACATTAAATTATTAACAAACTTTGTTACTACCACATCGTTGAATTTCGGATCTGGCAGAATCGCTATTTTTTTGGCTTTTCTTCTTCTCATCTTCTAAAGCTTTGATTATTTCTGCTTAGGTCTTTTTGTTCCATATTTCGATCTACGCTGACTTCTACCTTGAACACCAGCAGTGTCTTCTGCACCTCTCACAATGTGATAACGTACACCAGGAAGGTCTTTAACCCTTCCGCCTCTTACTAATACTAAGGAATGTTCTTGAAGATTGTGTCCTTCTCCGCCAATGTATGCATTGACCTCTTTACCGTTTGTCAAACGAACACGGGCTACCTTACGCATTGCCGAATTAGGCTTTTTAGGCGTTGTTGTGTACACACGTACACACACTCCTTTACGTTGTGGGCATGAATCAAGCGCAGCAGACTTACTTTTCTTGACCACCGCAGTTCTTCCTTTGCGAACTAATTGTTGAATAGTTGGCATAAAATACTCTTGTTTTTTAATAAATACTTACTTCCTCAAACGCACTTTGAGGGGTGCAAAGATACTATATTTATTTTATTTAACAAGTTCTAGGAGAAAAAAAGTAGAATATTTCTTTATATATTCTAACTAGCTGATTTTCTATGAAATAAAAAAGGCCTCACGAGAATGAGGCCAGAATATCTTATCATTTAATTAATTTCTGTAGAGTACTGCTTTAACGGCAGCGACAACTCTTTCTACATTTGGAAGTGCTGCATCAATTAATGTCGGGGAGAATGCAAAAGGTGTATCGGTTTGCATCACACGCATCACAGGAGCGTCTAAATAATCGAAGGCATAACGTTGCAAGTGATAGGAAATTTCAGAGGCGATTGAGGCAAGTGGCCACGACTCCTCCAATACCACGCAACGGTTTGTTTTTTTGATTGACTCAACGACCGTTTCGTAATCTATTGGTCTGATTGTGCGTAAATCAATTATTTCTAGGTGTATGTTTTCTTTGGCCAAAACTTCTGCAGCTTCGAAAGCAACTTTTATTATTTTACCAAAGGTTACCAAGGTAACGTCCGTTCCTTTTCTTTTGACATCAGCAACTCCAATTGGAATGATAAATTCTCCTTCAGGAACCTCTCCCTTATCTCCGTACATTTTTTCTGATTCTAAGAATACCACAGGATCATTGTCACGAATAGCTGCCTTCAAAAGACCCTTAGCGTCTGCCGGATTGGATGGAGTGATAACTTTTAATCCTGGTACATGTGCATAGAAGGACTCGAAAGCCTGTGAGTGAGTTGCTGCTAGCTGCCCCGCTTGACCATTGCCTCCCCTAAATACAATTGGGCAATTATATTGACCTCCTGACATTTGAAGCATTTTGGCAGCGGAATTAATTATTTGGTCTGCAGCAAGAATAGCAAAGTTCCAAGTCATAAATTCTACAATAGGACGCAGGCCATTCATTGAAGCTCCTACGGCGATACCGGCAAAACCTAATTCCGCAATTGGGGTGTCAATAACGCGTTTCGGACCAAATTCGTCAAGCATACCCTGCGAAACCTTGTAAGCCCCGTTATATTCAGCGACTTCCTCTCCCATCAAAAATACGGATGGATCTCTTCTCATCTCCTCTGTCATCGCCTCACGAAGCGCTTCTCTGTATTGAATTACTTTCATTTTATTTTATTGAGTGAACAAATTTATACTATCGGTGACCAATCAAAAAATATTTATGCCACTTTTAACTTTGACAATTTCGATTTTTTAAATGCATTTTTGGCGTAAGAAATAGAAATAGAAAGTTCCGCTCCTTTAGTTCCGGGCCCTTGATACATTGCATCTAACAAAATAGCCTCACAAATTGACCTTAAACCCCTGGCTCCCAACTTATATTCAATGGCTTTCTCTACGATAAAGTCTAAGGCCTCCTTATCAAATTTCAATTTAATACTATCCATTTCAAATAAACGGGTATATTGTTTTATCAAGGCATTTTTAGGCTCAGTCAATATGCGTTTTAGGGCTTTTTCATCCAAAGGTTCCAAATAAGTCAACACTGGAAAACGTCCGATGAGCTCAGGAATGAGTCCAAAAGAACGAATATCCGTAGGAGTAATGTGCTTCAAAAGGTTATCGTCGTTGATAGATTCTCCCCCGGTATTACTGAAACCAATAGACTGACGGTTTACTCTACCAGAAATGATTCTCTCAATACCGTCAAAAGCGCCTCCACAAATGAATAGTATATTTCGTGTATCTATCTGAATCATTTTTTGCTCCGGGTGTTTTCTTCCTCCTTGAGGAGGCACATTCACAATAGAACCCTCTAATAATTTCAATAATGCTTGTTGTACTCCTTCACCAGAAACATCTCGGGTAATAGAAGGATTATCGCTTTTTCTCGCAATCTTATCAATTTCATCGATAAAAACTATGCCTCTTTGTGCGTTATCAACTTGATAATCGGAGGACTGCAATAACCTTGATAAAATACTTTCTACATCTTCACCCACATAACCTGCCTCGGTTAATACCGTCGCATCCGCAATGCAAAAGGGAACGTCGAGTAACTTTGCAATAGTCTTCGCTAATAATGTCTTACCAGTACCCGTTCTACCTACAAGAATAACATTAGATTTCTCAATCTCAATATCGTCGGATATTTCTTGATTTAGTCTTTTGTAATGATTATATACCGCAACAGATAAAACTTTTTTGGCGTCTTCTTGACCGATAACAAATTCATCCAATTTTTCTTTAATATTCTTGGGGGTTGGCAGAGATATTTTGGTTTTCGCCTGACGACTTTCTAGCGCCTGTGAGGGGGGTTTTTCTTCTTGAATAATTTTACCTGCTTGCTCAACGCAATTATCACAAATATGACCTGAAACACCAGCAATGAGCATACCTACCGATTGCCGATCCGATCCACAAAAAGAACAAACTGCCTCTTTCTTGGACATTCTACCTAGGATTTCTTGTCAATACTTCGTCGACCATTCCATATTCCTTAGCCTCTTCAGATGTCATCCAGTAGTCTCTGTCAGAATCAGCCCAAACCTTCTCATAATCTTGCTTGGAGTGTCGCGCTATGATGTCATAAAGCTCTTTCTTTAGTTTTTGTATTTCACGAGCAGTAATTTCAATGTCTGAAGCTTGACCCTGTGCTCCACCAAGAGGTTGATGAATCATCACACGCGAATGTTTCAAGGCACTCCTTTTGCCTTCAGCACCTGCACACAACAAAACGGCCCCCATTGAGGCAGCCATTCCTGTGCAAATAGTCGCAACATCCGGTCTAATATACTGCATAGTATCATATATTCCGAGTCCAGCATACACTGAACCACCTGGTGAATTCAGGTAAATCTGAATATCTTTTTTCGCATCCACAGATTCTAAAAATAATAACTGTGCATTGATAATATTTGCTACCTGGTCGTTTATACCTGTACCTAAAAATATTATTCTATCCATCATCAAACGAGAAAATACGTCCATTTGGGTCATATTCATAGGTCTCTCCTCTATAATATAAGGGGTTAATGATGATTCAATGTAATGATCCACAAACATACTATTAATGCCCATGTGGTTCGTAGCATATTTTCTAAATTCTTTTCCGTCCATCTTTATAAATTATGGGGCTAAAATTAAAGAATCTAAACGAATCAAGGGTTTATTTTTACTAATTTTAATGTATTCATGTCGAGAATTAATGAAATAAAGGATAAAGTAATATTAATTTCCCCCTTAAATTGGGGAATGGGACATGTTTCAAGGTGTATTTCCTTAATTGAAAAACTTCGGTTCAACAACACTATTATTATTGCTTGTAACGAAGATCAAAAGAAAGTTTTTACTCAATATCATCCCAATTTGCAATATGAGGACGTTGAAGTATATCCATTTAAATTCAGTAAAAAAAGGAGCTTTTTGTGGAGTATCTTAACTAGTTTTAGAGGACTCATTAAGCACTCCTACATTGATCAAAGGAGATGTCAGCTGCTTTGCGATAAATGGGAGGTAGATTTAGTAATCTCCGACCATCGATATGGTTTTTACAGTAAGCGAAACCATAATATTTTTCTCACTCATCAGGTTAAATTACCCCTGGCTTGGTACCTATGGTTAGCTCAAAAATATCATGAAAAACTTTTAAGGAATTTCCAAGAATTATGGATAGTAGATGATCTCATTATAAATCTTGCAGGAATTCTGAGTACTCCTGTAGAAAATATTCCGTATCATTTCATCGGCTTTCTCTCAAGATTTGATAACAACATATCACTGAATAAATCCAATGAAAATTATTTACTGTTAAGTGGGCCAGCAGAATTTTGGGGAATACTAATCAATAGATTTGACAATGAAGACATAACTGCAATCATTGGACCTGCGGAAGCTGGGGACTTTGTGAGCAACACAAGGATTCCTTTTTACGAAAGTTCGAACTGGTTGCTTGTAGACGAGAAATTACAAACTTGTAATAAAATATTTGGATACATTGGCTACACCACCCTGATGGACCTTCAATTTTTAAAATGTTCTTACGAACTCATTCCTTGTCCAGGGCAACTTGAACAAGAATATCTGAAGAAACATACATACCAAAAATAAAAAATGGCTACCCAAAGGATAGCCATCTTAATTTTCTATATTACTAATGTTAGTTTACGGCACTAGAGAAAACTCCTTCTTTATAGAATTTTAAAAACTCTCTATCTCTGCTTGCCTTACCTTTTAAATCAGGATTTGATGCAAAAGCATTTTTCAGGTGGTTCACGACAGCGTCTACAGACTCTCCGGAACGCGCTGATGCAACTGCCGATAGGTAATGAGTCATTGCATCGCTTGGCACTTGCTTCAATGTGGCTTTAGCTGCATCCAATTTTCCAGTTAAAACTTCAACTAGTGCTTTGTTGAATGAGTTTATTGTAAAACCACTTGATGCTGCTACATAATTTCCATCCAAAACATCTAAAATAGCTGTATTGTAGGAAATCGCAACTGAATTAGCTACTGAAGCTCCTTTTTTCGCTTGTGACAATAATTTTCTTGCTCCTGTTCTATCACCCTTGGAAATCGCAACAGCTGCTTGGTTATTACTTATAACTTCATTTGACTTGATAGATGCAGCTTTCTCAAAAGACGACGCAGCCTCATTTAACTTTCCATTAAGATATAGGGCAACACCTTGATTATTTTGTACTCTTTCGTCCGTTGAAAAAGATTGAACGCCTGAAGCATATAAATTCACTTTCTGGTTAACATCGCTTGTTAGTTTCTCTGCTGTAAATAATAATTCTTCAACAGACAACGATGTTGGATTTGCGCTTGCTGCCGCTTTTAACTCTTCATCTGTCAAACCTTGCTCAGTGTAATTCAATACAATGGTGGATCGACGAATTGCAGGAAAAACATCTTTTTCTAGTGCATCATAGGACTTTCCTAAATCAATCATCTCCTTTTCTCTCGCTACAGGGTCAGCTTGCATTTCCAATATTCTTAAAAATAACGCCTTGTCACCTTCTGAAATTACTTTTGTAGCAGCTAATTGAGTTTTGAAGCCTACGAAATCCTCTCCATATTTACTCGTGGTGTATTTAGCTGCATCCGTTAACACAGTTATTTTCGCTTTTCTAAATAATTCAATTATTGCCTTTTTACCTGCTTCTGCTCTTTCCATTGACAATTCATCATTTTTAGCTTCTTCACCATCAGGGGATGCATAACCTCTAATCTCTACGGAATTAATTGTTATTTTAGGGTTAGATAAGTTTTTTTTAACCCAATTCAACATTTCTAGAACATCCTTATCTTTCATTTCGTTTGCACGAATTTCTGACTTAGCTCTATCGAAGTTTATTTTAGCTTCTACCGTTTTGTCGTTTGATCTTTTAAGATTATCAGTCAAGGTTAGCACTTTAAAAGTACGATTCACTAATAATTGTGTGATTATCGTTGCATCGGCAATTTTCGTTTGCGGAATAGCTTCTTTCGCTTTCTCTTTTGATCCTTTGAAAACTTTTCCGGTAAGCACTAAATCAGCAGCCTCCATCTCCGAAGAATATGCAACTGACATATCGAATGTAGCGACACCTCCTGGTTTGAAGGAGACAGTTGTTCCATTTCCTGTTACTTTTTCACCCTGCACTACCCAAGTCCCTAAAGATTTACTTCCTAACATAGGTGTTATTTCAGCGCGAACTTTTTTATTCAAGCCTTTCTCAGGAACATTGACACTCACTGAAAACTTGAGACTATCACCTTTCAATTCAATTGGATTGGGGTTCACTGTATATGTCAAATCTTTAACTAAATCACAAGAAGCAATGGTTGAAGCTACTGAAGTGACTAGTAATAAATTAATTATTTTATTCATTTTCTACATTTTTATGAGCACAAATTTAGTATCTAAATTACATTCATGCTGTATTTTAAGTTTTTTT